>NZ_LGIA01000155.1 GCF_001270965.1 Sunxiuqinia dokdonensis
CATGGATAACGGTACCGAAGGAGATAAAGACAAGTTTCCTTCGCCCGATGAGCTTTGGGAAATGACTTATCCGGCTCCGATCAACATCATACAAACCGAAAAGGCAGCCTGGCGCGAACGTTTGTTTGCTGTTCCATTCGAAGACAGGAGTGGCACATGGCAACCACGCTATTATCAGGAAAACGCCATTACAAAAGTTATTGAAGCCATTGCCGATGGCAAAGACCGAATTTTGCTAACCTTAGCCACGGGAACAGGTAAAACAGCCATTGCGTTTCAAATAGCCTGGAAACTGTTTCATGCCAAATGGAATTTAAGAAGAGATGGCAAACGAAGTCCACGTATTTTGTTTTTAGCCGACCGCAATATTTTAGCCGACCAGGCTTTCAACGCATTTAATGCATTCGATAAGTTTAGCGAAGAAACAAGGGTAAGAATTGCTCCCGATGAAATCCGTAAAAAGGGAAAGGTACCTACAAACGGAAGTATCTTCTTTACCATCTTCCAAACCTTTATGACCAATGCGAGACAGGAAGAAGAAATTGAGGATTTAAACCTGGCAGCTGAGCCGATGGTAAAATACGAGAGCAAGGAATTTAACTTTGGTCAATACCCTAAAGACTTTTTCGATTTTATTATCATCGATGAGTGTCACCGTGGTGGTGCAAACGACGAAAGTTCGTGGCGTGCCATTCTGGAGCATTTCTCTCCTGCTGTTCAGCTGGGCTTAACAGCAACACCTAAGCGCGATGTAAACAAGGACACCTACGAGTATTTTGGCAAGCCGGTTTACACCTACTCCCTTAAAGAAGGTATTAACGATGGTTTCTTATCGCCTTTCCGCCTGAAAGAGATACAAACCAATTACGATGAATACACCGTTACTGCCGACGATAAAATTATTGAAGGTATAGCCGAAGTGGGCGACACATTTACGTACAGAGACTATGGCCGGAAAATCATTATCGAACAGGTGGAACGATACCGGGTGAAACGCGTGATGGATATGATGAACCAAAACCAGAAAACACTGGTGTTTTGCGCCACACAACAACATGCAGCTTATATCCGCGACATTGTCAATCAAACCGCAACAAGCGATAATCCAAACTACTGCCACCGGGTTACGGCCGATGACGGTAGCATGGGTGAACAACACTTACGCGATTTTCAGAACAACGAAAAAAGCATTCCCACGGTATTGACCACTTCGCAGAAATTAAGTACCGGGGTTGATGCACCTGAGATTAGAAACATCGTGCTGCTGCGCCCGGTTGAATCGATGGTTGAATTCAAGCAAATTGTTGGACGGGGTACACGCTTATTCGATGGCAAGGATTATTTCACCATCTACGATTTTGTCAATGCACACCATCATTTTAACGATCCCGATTGGGATGGCGAACCAGCCGACCCTGAACCACCAACAGGTGGTGGCGGTGAAAGCGTTTGTCGATTCTGTGGCCAACGTCCCTGTATTTGTGAACAGACCCCACCAGAGCCTTGCCCGGTATGTGGCAACAATCCTTGTGTATGCGAAAGAGAACCGAATCAGTTGGTTCGAGTAAAACTTTCAGACAACAAAGAGCGTGAGATTAATGCAATGGTAAAAACCAGTTTCTACAGTCCTTCGGGCAAACCAATTTCTGCTGAAGAATTTATGCAGCAACTGTTTGGCGATCTACCTTCTCTATTTAGCAACGAAGAAGAACTTCGAAAAATCTGGAGCCGACCCAGTACCCGCAGGAAGTTATTGGAAGAGCTCAACGAAAAAGGATATACCAACGATCAGCTACAAGATTTGAGCAGGCTGGTACACGGCGAGGATTGCGACTTATACGATGTTCTCAACTATGTAGCTTTTCATAAAAATTTAGTTCCTCGCTTAGAGAGAGCAGAGAGAGCAAAAATACATTTGGATTCGTACGATAGAAATCAGCAGGACTTTCTCGATTTTGTATTGGCTCAATATGTCCGTGAGGGAGTTTCGGAACTGGATGACGCAAAACTTCCAGACATCTTAGAATTGAAATACCATGCCATTGCAGATGCTAAAGCCAAACTGGGTGAAATAAAAACGATTCGAAAAACCTTTATCAGCTTTCAGGAGTATCTGTATCAGTCAAAAGAGAGTATCGCATAGTCGAAATGCTTTGTGTCCACCTATCCGAAGTTTGACCAAAGCAGAAACCCCGCCTGCCCCCAAACCAGTTAGAGACGTACAAAAAACGAGACGGTCTCGAAAGACCGTCTCGTTTTATATTCACCTGACTGAACAGGGGCTTGTTACACGGCTTCTTCCTGTTTCAGAAACGGATAATCGGTGTAGCCTTTTTCGGCACCACCATAAAAGGTATCGCGGTCGTATGGATTTAAGGGAGCTCCAAGGGCCACCCGCGCGGGCAAATCAGGATTGGAAATGAAATGACGCCCAAAGGCCACGGCATCGGCCCAACCGTTTTCAACATAGTCAATCGCGGTTGCGGTGTCAAAACCATCAGCAGCAATCAGTGTCCCCTGGTAACCTTTCCAAAGCGCCTTTTCCTTCTCAAACACCGAAGCATCGTCAATTTCAGTCGGACGAGCCCGCACATAATGGATGTAAGCCAGCTTCAGCGATTCCAGCTTTTTCAGCAGGTATTCGTACACCGGATAGGCGTCGGGATCGTACACATCGCCGGCAAAGGTAAACGGCGACAAACGAATGCCCACTTTTCCGGCGCCCCAAACATCGATCAGCTGTTCCAGAACCTCCAGGACCAGCCGTGCGCGGTTTTCTACCGAACCACCATATGCATCGGTACGCTGGTTGGTTGTTGCATGCAAAAATTGGTTCAGCAAATAACCATTGGCCGAGTGCAGTTCTACGCCGTCAAAGCCAGCCGCCTTCGCATTTTCAGCCGCTTTCCGGTAATCGCCAATAATTGCCCTGATCTCTTCCGCCTCCAATGCTCGTGGCGTTTCGTAAGGAACTTGCTCCCAAGTGGCAGTCAAAGTTTTTCCTGTTAATGGAATAGCCGATGGTGCAACCGGCAACCCTTCTTCAGGATGAAACGAAGAGTGGGAAATGCGGCCCACATGCCACAGCTGTATAAAAATTCGCCCATCTTCCTGATGAACCGCCTCGGTGACTTGCTTCCATCCAGCCACTTGCTTTTCGGTGTAAATGCCCGGCGTAGACGGATATCCCTGCGCCTGTGGCGAAATTTGAGAGGCCTCGGTCACAATTAAACCCGCCGAAGCCCGCTGGCGGTAATACGCTACATTTAAAGCTGTTGGTGCCAGGTCGGCATCGGCACGCATCCGGGTGAGCGGTGCCATTACGAAGCGATTTTTCAACTTGTAATCTCCTAGTTTGAATTCTTCAAGTAATTTATTTTTCATTGTTTTCATTGTTTTAAGACCGATCGGTCTGTTCCTGTATAAAAAATTTTATTGACTTATTTCTTCTATTTCGCTTTGAATGAGTTTCGTTATTTGCTCCAACTGGGTGTTGCTGTTCTCAACACGGCTGATTAACACCGCTCCTTCGAGCATGGTGTAGAATTTCAGCGCCAACAGTTCGGGATCTGCACTGGACTTGATCTCACCCAAGTCAACGGCATCGGCAATCATCTGCTTCAGCATTTCCTGCATCCCCCGTATGGTTTGCCTGACCCGCTCCCGAATGACGGGATTGGTATCGTCGGCCTCGGCCCCAAAATTAATGACCGGACAGCCTCCGTTTTCGTCGCGAAACTTGCTTTGCAGAGAAAAGTCGAGGTAGGCCAGCAAACGGGCTTTACCTGCCGGGTAAGCACCCAGATACGCTTTCAACTCCGCCGCATAGCGCTGGGTCAAAAAGTTGAAAGATTCCAGGCATATTTCTTCCTTGTTGTCGAAATTACCATACAAGCAACCTTTGGCCAGTTGTGTGGCATCCATGATATCGCTGAGCGAAGTTCCGGCCATCCCCTTTCGATTGATAATCGGTGCCGCTTTCTCAATAATAAATTGCCTGGTTATTTCTCCCTTTCTCATGATAAGATTACAAAACAGACCGATCGGTCCATTTGTTCACCGGAAGATGAAATTCAAGAAAAAAAAAGAGGCTGAACTCAATTGAGCCAGCCTCCTGTTGGTTGATTATCCTATCAAACCAAAATGTGTCATCAATACTTTCAGCAGGATCAGGGCAGCAATGAAGCCAACCATGCCGATGCCCAGCCAAATAAAATCTTTGTTTTTCTTTTGAGGTGTTTTATCAATCGTTTCCATTTTTTCGCTATTTAATTTTTCAACTTCATTTGTTTTGATCCGGACCGAAGCCGGATTTTTTAGGAGGCCTGTGGTTGATTAACTGGAACAGGCCGAAGGGGTGTATCTGCAAAATGAAGGCTAACAGAGCAAGGCATGTCCGCGGATAAACACCGGAACAGGGGCCTGATGATCGATTAAACAGAAGGTTAAACGAATGGGTTCTCTAAAACTGAAGTCGCGTGGGACAAGCTTGGTGGCGGGTAAGGTTTGAAAATGCAAGCGCTCTTCTTTGGTCACACTTTCGAAGCTGGCAGCTTCCTTCATCAAAAGGTAGAGCGGTGGCAGGTCGGGTTTGTGAATGACTCCCGAATCGTGGGCAACAACATGCGTTTCAACGATTGCTGTTGCACCACCGGCTTGCTTTTCCACGGCAGTAAACACCAGCAGCCAAGCCACCAATCCTATGAGAACAAATCGTAAAAGCTGATTCATTGTTGCCAAATTACTTCGGCAAAGATAGTGATGCTTTCCGTCCGTTGTACAGTCAATGACACTTTTCCAGCAGACGAAGTTCTTTTCCGTACAAAAATTAAAAAGGGACTGCAATCCTGTGACTGCAATCCCTTTTTGGCTACTTCTCCACGCCAGCTTTTTCTAGGATCATTTCCAAGGGGCAAAACTTGGTCAATGACGACTGGAACAGGTTTAGGCCTACAAAGGCAGCCAGAAATAGCCAGTTTAGATTAACCAGCACGGCTAACAATACGCTGAGCAGGACCATAAATCCTGCAACAGCGCGCACAACTCTTTCTCTCATCGCTTTCAATTTTAATTAAACAAACTTCTCAACGCCAACGATATAGGCATTCATCGGACTCATTCCTTCGACCGTGTTATTGAATTCATTGATTCGCTCCAGCAGCTTATCGGCCTTATCGTCGGCCAAAAACATAAAGGAAACCATATAGTTATAAGGGTTTTTGCTGGCAGCAAACCAGTTGGAAAAATCGGTCGTTCCATCGGCCTGCTCCATAAAACCTTCGACGTCCATTTCGCTGTAAGCATTGATTTTAATCGCCTTAAAAATCTTCTCCAACTCCGGATGATAAGCTTTTACACATTGGATAATTACAAATTTCATCATCATTTCTACTTTTTAAAGATTAGTTCGTTTCGTCCTCAGTTCCCTGAACTTCAGGAGTATCTACCACAGGCTCTTCGGCTGGGTAATTCTTCTTTTCGGTCATGTAGTAAATTAGCGGAACGATGACCAAGGTCAGAAAGGTTGATGCGATTGATCCGCCCATCAGCGAAATAGCCAGCCCTTGGAAAATCGGGTCAAATAAAATGACTACGGCGCCAATGACAACGGTTCCTGCGGTCAGCAAAATTGGGGTGGTCCGCACGGCTCCGGCTTCAATCACCGCTTCTTTCAGCGGTGCGCCATCCGCCAACCGGAGATTGATGAAGTCAATCAGCAGAATGGCGTTTCGGACCATAATTCCGGCCAGGGCAATCATTCCAATCATTGATGTGGCGGTAAAAAAGGCGCCCATCAACCAGTGGCCGATCAGGATTCCAACCAAGGACAGCGGAATGGAAATCATCATCACAAACGGAACTTTGAAGTTCTGGAACCAACCAATAATCAGCAAATAGATGACCAGCAAAACAACGGCAAAGGCGGTTCCCAAATCGCGGAACACTTCGTAAGTGATCTGCCACTCGCCATCCCACTTCAAACTGTAATCATCTTGCGTGAACGGTTGCTGCGTAAACTCTTCGGTCAAGGTGTATCCTTCGGGCAAGTCAATTTGTCCCAGGTTGTCCGACATATCCAGAATGCCATAAACCGGGCTTTCCAGTTTCCCGGCAATATCAGCCGTGACATAGACCACCCGTTTTTGATTTTTCCGATAGATGCTTTTGTCCTGCAAACCTTCGGTAATTTCGACCACATCGCCCAGGGCCACCACTTGTCCGGTCTGGCTCAGGATATTCACTTTTTTCAGATCGTTGATTCCGGAGCGTTCGTCCTCCATAAACCGCAAGACCACTCCAACTTGCTCGTACTCATTTTCCTGGTATAGCTGTGCAACCTCATGTCCACCCAATGCCATTTGCAAACTATGCACCACCTGCTGGGTTGACAATCCATGCAAGGCTGCTTTTTCTTTCATCACATTGAATTTGTATTCGGTCTGGTCATCTTCCATGTGCCAGTCAATATCCACTACGTCGGCGGTTTGAGCAAACAAATCTTTCACCTGGCGGGCCACTTCCATCTGGCCTTCGTAATCGGGTCCGTACACTTCGGCCACCAAAGTTGACATGACCGGTGGGCCCGGTGGAACTTCAACCACTTTGACATTGGCCTGGTATTTTTCGCCCAAGCGTTGCAGTTCGGGGCGCATCAGTTTGGCAATATCGTGGCTTTGCAATTTGCGGTCGCCTTTGTCGGTCAGGTTCACTTGGATATCGGCTACGTTCGATCCGCTGCGCAAGTCGTAATGGCGAACCAGCCCGTTAAAATTCATAGGCGAAGCCGTGCCCACATACGTTTGGTAGTCTACCACGTTTTCCTGCTGAGCGATGTAAGCAGCCAATTCTTTGGCAACAACAGCCGTACGCTCCAGGGTTGTCCCTTCGGGCATGTCGATAATCACCTGAAATTCATTTTTGTTGTCAAACGGGAGCATCTTCACAGCCACCGCCTTAAAATAAACCAAGGTGGTTGAGGCCAGCAACAGCACGGTCACCCCAATGATGAAAGTCCACCGTTTCCATGGCGACTCCAGCATGGGTTTCATGGTTTTGGCATAAAGCTTATAAATGATCGAATCTTCGAGTCGGAATGCTTTTTTATTGTGGTCCTCGTTTTCATCGGTGCGAAGCAAACGATACGCCAGATAAGGCGTAATGGTCAAGGCTACCAGCAGGGAAAAAATCATGGCGATGGATGCGCCAATGGGCATCGGGCTCATGTACGGCCCCATCAACCCAGATACAAACACCATGGGCAGCACGGCGGCAATTACCGTAAAGGTTGCCAAAATGGTTGGATTGCCCACTTCATCGATGGAACGAATGGCTGCCTGAATGAATGGCAGTTTCTTCATTTTAAAGTGCCGGTGCATATTTTCGGCAATAATGATGGAGTCGTCCACCACAATACCGGTCACAAACACCAAGGCAAACAGCGTAATCCGGTTCAGGGTGTAATCCAGAAAATAGTAGCTGAACATGGTTAACGCAAAGGTGATCGGTACCGACAGAAAAACGACCAAACCTCCGCGCCAGCCCATGGCCAGCATCACCACAAAAGTAACAGCAACGATGGCCCCCAGCAGGTGCATCAACAGTTCGGCTACTTTATGCGATGCGGTTTCGCCATAATTCCGGGTCACATCCACATGCACATCAGCCGGAATTAAGCTGCTTTCCAGAATCTCAATCTTTTCGAGAATGGCATCCGAAACTTTCATCGCATCGGCTCCACGGCGCTTGGCAATTGAAATGGTGACCGCCGGATATTCACCCCGGTATTCATCTTTTTGCTCATGAATATCGCCAAAACCAAAATTCACATACTGAATGGGTTCCTGCGGGCCATCAAGCACGTCGGCCACCTGCTTTAAATAAACCGGGCTGCCATTGTGAATGCCGACTACCAGGTTGGCTACATCATCCGAATTTTGAAGAAAAGCCCCGGCTTCTACCAGGTATTCCGTATCATTACTGTTGAATGCCCCGGCATTGAACTGCTCGTTAGCCAATTGAATTTTCTGGGCAATGCTAAGCGCGTCAACCTGGAATCCAGCCATCTGCTCGTTGTTCAACACCACCCGAATCTGGCGCGAGCGCCCGCCAATAACCTTGGTTTCAGAAACATCCGTTACTTGTTCAATTTCGTTGTTGACTTCCTGTGCAATCCGCTTCAGCTCGTAGTCGTCGTAGTTTTCGCTCCAGAACGTGAGCCCAAGCACCGGAACATCATCGATCGACCGGGTTTTCACCAGTGGCAAGCTGGTTCCTTTCGGCATCTGATCCATGTGTTTCATAATTTCGTTGTACATCTTCACCAACGAACGCTCAATATCTTCGCCTACGTAAAACTGGACAATGAGCATAGCTTGTCCGGGCATGGAGGTCGAATAGACATATTCCACTCCCGGAATGTTAGACACCACTTTTTCAAGGGGTTGTATCACGCGCGACTCAATCTCTTGGGGACTGGCCCCGGGATAGCGAAAGAAAATATCGGCAATGGGAACATCAATTTGTGGTTCCTCTTCCCTCGGAGTCAAATAAGAGCTGTAGATTCCGATCGCCAAAAAGGCAATCATCAACAGCGGTGTTAGTTTCGAATTGATAAATTGTTTGGCGATACCGCCTGCAAATCCTGTCTTCATGTTTCTTTCTTATTTGTTTTCCACTAAAGCACCATCAAACAATTTTCCGTTTGAAGCTTGAATATAGGTTTCGCCATCGGCCAGGCCCGAAATAATTTCGATGGAATCGCCGTAGGTTTTCCCGGATTTCACCCATCGCAGCATGGCCTGTCCGCTTTGTCCCACGGCATACAAGCCAACCAACTGCCCTTTGGTAATCAGGGCCGATTTTGGAACCAAAATCAGCGACTGCGTGCCCTGCTCGTAAAAAACGGTGGCATACATGCCACTATACAACCGGGCCTTTTGTTCCGGTTGCTCTGCCAAAATGACTTTGGCCTCGAACTGGTTCCCCGTGTTGACTGAAGATGGATTAATTTCAGCGATCACACCCTCAAGCTGCAGGTTGTTCAGCGCGTCGAACTGCACCTTGACCGGATCGTTTAAGTTCAGACGGGAAATATCGGCCTCAGGAATGCGGGCAATTACCTTCCACTGCGCCGAACTTTCGATGCTCAACAGCGGCATTCCCGGATTGGCCATATCGCCTTCCTGCACAAACTTTCCGGTAACAATGCCATTGTATGGCGCACGAATAGAGGTATACCGCATGGATTCGTCAATCTCCTTCTCCATTTGGTTGACAGCTTCCAACCGGGCTTTGGCCATTTGATACTGCGCACGGATGTCGTCCATTTCCTTGTCGGATGCGCTATTCGAAGCAAACAGTGCTTCATATCGTTTCAGGTCTTTTTCTACACTTTCGAAAGCGGTCGTCGCTTCCACTTTGTTGGCTTCAACCTGTGCTTTTTTGGCGAGAATATCCTGGTTGCGAATTTCAAGCAACAGGTCTCCCTGATTCACTTTTTGTCCGGGTTTCACATAAATCCGGCTCACCTGCCCCATCATGCGGGTACTTAAATTGGCTATTTTTTCTGCTTCGAGTTTACCTGAAAAACTGTAAACCATGGGATAATCTTTTAACTCGGCTACGGCAAGCTGAGCCTGAACTTTGGCTTCCGAAACCACTTCTTTGGGTTCTTTATTGCCGCAAGCGGAAATTAATATTCCGACTGCAAGGGCTACTAACAGAGGTGCTTTTTTCATCTTATTCGTTTTCATTCTGGTCATGGCTTTTATTCGTTCATATCTTTTTCCAGCAGTAATTCCATTTCGAAAACTGCTTGTTTATAATTATAAATTGATTGGATATACTCCAGCTTTTTACTCGATGCCAAGGCTTCGGCCATCAATAAGTCCGTTGTTTTTTCAAGGCCTTGTTCAAAGCGGTTGGTCCGAATCCTCAGCGATTCTTCGGCCTGTTCTTTCGACAATTTGCTCGACTGAATTTGCTGAAACCTTAATTCCAGCTTTCGCTTGGCATTATTGAGTTGCATTTCACTTTGCGACAGGTAATCCTGGTACTGGTATTCGGCTTCGTCGAGCTGTGCGCTGGCCTGCTGAATACTCCCGAGGTTTTTGTATCCGTTGAACAAATCCCAGGTGAGGCTGGCTCCCACCAGGTAGTTGCTGGCCGACATGCCTAAAATTTCGCGGTCGTTCCATTCGTAAGCGCCAAAGGCGTTCAGGCGAGGAACGAATTTCATTTTTTCGGAGCGAAGCATTTGCTCGCCGGCTGCTATTTGTTTCTGTATGGCTTTGAGGTCAGATCGTTGTTCCAGTTCCGCAGCGTCAACATTCCAGGAAAACAGGGAAGGCGCGCGGGTCATGGAATCGGTCAGCACGATGTTGGTTCCCAAATCCATGCCCAGTAAATGAGCCAGGTATTCGGTCGCTGCTTGTTTCTGGTCTTCCGCTTCGCTCAGCTGATTGAGGCGCTCCTCATAACGAACCGAGGCCTCCAACACATCTGCATGTTTTACAAACCCCTGTGCTTCATTGTCTTTGGTTAACTTCAACGCCTCTTCGGCAACTCTAACCGATTGTTGCAATACTTTAACTGCTGATTGGGCAAGCTCCACCTGAAAGTAAGCCCGTTTCACTTCGTAACGCACTTGCTGGCGAGCCCGGCTGCTTTTCAGCGCCATGGCTTCGTACTGGTTTTTAGCTGCCTTCCTGGCGTACAAGCCATCGATATTCAGAATTGGCTGCTGCAACTCAATTTTGGTGTTGTAGTTTTCAATGGCGTCAGGATCGTTCAGCGTAGCCGGATTAAAATCGGCCTGGGTAACCACTTCCTGCTTCAGTTTGAAACCGAAAGTCGACAGCGGATCATTTGTTTTCACGCCGGTGTGGCTCACCGACAGGCCAGGCAAGAAAACGGAGTTGGTCATCCGGTAGGCTCCTTGCGCAGCCTTTTCGCGAGCCGTTGCGCTCCTTGCCGACAGATTATTGTCTTTTGCCAGTTCCAGCGCTTCATTCAAACTAAGCGACTTTGTTTGTGCCACCGTTATTAGTGGTAAGCCAAGGCTTAGTAATAAAATATACAGGTGTAATCTTCGTTTCATACTTTTTCGTCTTTTTTTTTCGTTTTCTGTTGGGACAAAAATAATGTTTTATATTTATATATTTATAAATATAGATGTATAAATTATTTGACATCGACTAACACTTCGTATTTACGACAAAAACAAGCCGAAAGTTTTTGAGAATAAAAGACGCAAGTGTCTTATTTTCAACACGAAATACACCGATCAAGAAGAAGGAAAAAGCAAAGGAATAAATGTTAACTAATTATTACCTCGGACGCCTACGGAAAGAAAATCAGTCACGAATGATGAAATGCAGCCGGAAAAACCTCGATAAATTTAGCAAGTTTCGATGCCTTTTTAATGGGCTTGTAGGTTTTTGAAGGATTAGAAAAACGATGAGAAAAGTAGCTCCAAAACTGTTTCATTTTCATCAGTACCTGTCCATCATCTTGAAAGGCACTTCTGTAAGCCTCAAAAATACACTGATGAAACTCGCGCATCAGGTTTAGCTCTTCGCATTCGTCAAAGGCCTGCCCTTTGATCCTATGAATCAGCAAGGGATCGCTTAGCAGCCCTCGTCCTATCATCCATGCATTTTGCCCCGGAACAAGGTGTTTGATTTCATCTAAATCCCGGGCAGACTGGATATCGCCGTTGTACACCATCGGTTTTGCAAGGGTGGAAGAAAGTTCGGCAAACAACCGCCGGTTGGCAACTCCTTTATACAATTGTTTGGCTGTGCGCGGGTGAAAGATCCATTGCTCAAACGGATATTTCCGCAGCAGTTGGACTCGTTCCCGGATTGTTTGCTCATCAACCAAACCCGATCGGAACTTCACCGAGACTTGAAAATCAAACGCAGAGAACAAGGTGTCGAGCACTTGCGTCAGCTGTTCCGAATTTTCCAGCAAGCCCGTTCCCCGCCCACGTTTGGTGGCCATTGGATAGGGGCATCCGAGGTTCAAATTGATTTTAGAATAACCCATTTGCTTCACGTCACCCGCCAGTTTTCGGAGCTCACCGGCATTCGAACACAATACTTGCGGCACCACCGGCACCCCTGCGTTATTCTCCGGCAACAGATCGCGAAGCTGACTGTTTCTGATCTTTTGTCCGGGGCCAAGAGCGATGTAGGGAATGTAATACTCATCAACAATTCCAAAAAACTCGTGGTGACATCGTCGATAAACAAAGTCGGTGAACCCTTGCAGTGGAGCCAAATAAAACCGGTGGTCTGATAACATCGTCTGGTTAATAACTATTTTTTTCACAAAGGTAGCAAGCCCGTATGATTAACCTTGGAAATCCTTATTTTTGTACCGAATTTACACAAGATTGGCATGTTACAGCAAGCATTACAAAATGATACCATCCTCAAACAGCTCAATCAGACTGTTGAACCCGAGTCATCCGGTATCATCAATTTGTCGCCTGCAGAAGTTCAACGCCAATCCTTACGCCAGCTCGACAGCATCGACCAACAGATGCAAACGCCACCAAAACCAGCACCAGTAGTTAGTCGCAGCCAGCAGGCACCAGCTGCGCTTCCTGGCTATATCAAGCCAATTGATGCCCGCCAGGTGGAATCATTCACTGAGAAAGACGCCAAGCCTGGCATTGGCCTGCCAGAAAAGACAATCTCGCGTGACAAGCCCGATTGGTTTATCGGCATTTTCATCCTGGTACTGATTTTACTGGCTACCGTTCGCTTATTTTTCAATAAATACCTGAACCAGCTTTTCCATGCAATTGTCAATTCGGCGACTTCGAGCCGGCTGTTTCGCGATCGGTCGGTAAGTATTACCCACGCCTCTTTCCGGCTGGATTTAATTTTCTACTTTACCTTCAGCATCTTCATTTTCCAGTTTTCTGGCGAATTTAGCCGTTCGATATTCAAAGCGGGTTTCCTCACCTATCTCATCATTTTGGGGATGGTCGTCAGCTACTACATCTTAAAAAGATTGGCCTATTCGTTTACAGGAATCGTTGCCGAAAGCACTTCAGAAACCACTGAGTTTCTATACAATATGCATCTTCACAATCGGGTTTTAGGATTATTTTTAATTCCTGTGACCTTAGTCATCGCATTTACAAGCTTGCCAAATCCGCGTCTGGTCTTCTATAGCGGGCTTTTTATTTGTGGTGGCTTCTATTTGTTATTGTTAATTCGTGGTGCTAAAATATTATTGAAAAAACATTTTTCGATATTTTATTTGATTTTGTACCTTTGTACCCTTGAAATTTTACCGTTGATTTTTATCTACAATATGGTATTGGTTAAAAACGGGATTAAATAATTTAAAAGTTCTACAACTTGAAAATCAAGAAAATATTAGTTTCGCAGCCAAAACCTGAATCGGCAAAATCACCTTATTTTGACTTGGCTGAAAAGACGAACGTACAGGTCGATTTCAGGCCATTCATTCAGGTAGAAGGTGTTTCCGGGAAAGAATTCAGACAAACAAGAATCCAGATTCTTGATCATACGGCCGTGGTTTTTACAAGCCGCACCGCCATTGATCATTTTTTCAGGATCTGTCAGGAAACCCGGGTCACCGTTCCCGACACGATGAAATACTTGTGCATTTCGGAAGCCACCGCTTACTATTTGCAGAAGTACATTGTCTACAGAAAAAGGAAGATCTTCTTTGGAGCCGGCCGTTTTGAAGACCTGGTAGAAGTGATGAAGAAACACAAAAGCGAGAAGTTTTTAGTTCCCTTGTCGCACATTCACAAACAGGAAATTCCTCAACTACTTGATAAAGCAGGATTTAACTACACAAAAGCAATTCTTTACAAAACAATTAGCAGTGACCTATCTGATTTGAAGGACGTGAACTACG
The DNA here is from genome assembly GCF_001270965.1 of Sunxiuqinia dokdonensis. GTDB lineage: Bacteria > Bacteroidota > Bacteroidia > Bacteroidales > Prolixibacteraceae > Sunxiuqinia > Sunxiuqinia dokdonensis. Next base: position 13,906 of record NZ_LGIA01000155.1, read on the forward strand.
ACATTCTCGTTTTCTTCAGCCCATCGGGGATTAAATCGCTGGTTCAGAACTTTCCGGGCTTTGAACAAAACAGCACCAAAATTGCTTCGTTTGGACCAACCACAGCCAAAGCAGTGATTGATGCCGGCCTCCGACTGGATATTCAGGCACCAACTGCCCAGGCACCTTCCATGACGATGGCTTTGGAGCAATACATTAAAAAGCACAACAAATCGAGCTAAAAGATTATTCCAACTGATATTCGACGAGAAAGGGGAAGTTTATTCCCCTTTTTTTATTGTATTTTCGCCAACAGCATGCACACCTTCAAGCTTACCAAAAAAGAGCGACTCAGCAGTACCAAAATGATTGGAAAACTGTTTGAGCACGGCACTTCATTATACAGCTTTCCTTTGAAAGTTGTTTATTTGCAGACTTCCCTTCACAGTCCCTGCCCGGCCGAGGTCAGCTTTTCGGTTTCGAAACGAAATTTCAAACTGGCGGTAACGCGCAATCTGCTGAAACGGCGCATGCGCGAAGCCTACCGACTGAACAAACCTGCTTTTTACGCGTCCATTCCCGAAGGCCGGCAATTGGCAGTTATGTTTATTTACACCTGTAAAGAGAAGAAAGATTACCAATCGATTGAAAAAGGCATGCAAAAAGCTCTGAAGAAACTGGTGGAATTGATCGACTAAAAAAGGGATTGCCACCGACAACCCCTTTTCCAAAATCTATTATTTGATACACTAATCTTCGTCCATAATTTCGGTCTGCATCCGCACCGAATCTTCGTGAATCAGCTGAAACAAAATCTGCACAAAAGTCCTGTTGAGATTAAGCTTTTCGCCTGTTGCAATCCGATTGTTCATCAGTTCAGTCCACCGACTAATCTGCAGAGCAGTGACGTTATTCTCCTTCTTATACCGACCTATTTCACGGGCAATCTCCATCCGCGACGAAAGCACTTCCATCAGTTCGGTGTCCAAGGTGTCAATGCGATTACGCAAAAGTTCCAGTTGGTTTTCAAACTGCTTGTTTGTTGAAGTGGCTTGGCGGATAATCAATTTATCCAGAATCTTTGCCAAATCGGCCGGTGTGACCTGTTGCTCGGCATCGCTCATTGCACACGACGGATCACGATGCGATTCGATCATCAGCCCGTCCATGCCCAAATCGAAGGCTTTTTGCGACACTTCAAACAGTAACTCGCGCTTGCCGGCAATGTGGCTCGGATCGCAAATCACAGGTAGGTTGGGCAGCAGCCGCCGCAGCTCAATAAATGTTTTCCAGTTGGGATAGTTGCGGTACTTCGAATCGCCAAACGAAGTAAAGCCGCGATGAATTCCGACCAGGTTTTTGATGCCGGCCTGGTTCAGCCGTTCCAGCGCGCCCATCCACAGCTGAACATCGGGATTAACCGGGTTCTTCACCATGATCACTGCATCGGTTCCTTTCACAACATCGGCAATTTCCTGCACCACAAACGGGCTTGCTGTTGACCGCGCACCAATCCACAGTACATCCAGTCCGGCGTTCAGCGCTTCTTCGGTGTGTTGTGCATTGGCCACTTCGGTTCCTACCGGCAGGCCCGTTTCCTTTTTCACCTGTTGAAGCCACTTCAATCCAACCGACCCCACTCCTTCAAAACTACCGGGACGTGTCCGGGGCTTCCAAACGCCCCCCCGAAAAACGAAAACCCGTTTGTCTTTGGCCAGCTGTTGAGCCGTATCCAATGTTTGTTCTTCAGACTCCAGGCTGCATGGACCCGAAATCAACAGCGGGTTATCCAGCTGTGGCAACCAATCTTTCATTGGTCTGATGTCTAATTCTATTCCCATCTTATTTTGTGTAAAATTTAACAATCTTCTCTTCGTTTTTTATAAGCGATGGATTTTCTCCACCAAGTATAGACCGAATATTATTCGCTTTGTTCATCAGTTCATACATTCTTTTTTCGTCGTGTTGAATGCTCTCCTTAAAATCAACCAGGTGTTTAATATAGACTTCCAGCGATTCCACCACGTAACCTTTGTTTTGCTGAAAAATTGGCCCCCACATCGAAGGTGCACTTTTGGCCAACCGAACGGTGGAGCGAAAACCACCGCTGGCCAGATCAAAAATAATGGAGCGGTCTTCCTTGTCCTGCACCGCGTTGGCAAGCGCATAGGCGGCAGCATGCGGCAAGTGCGAAATAAATGCGGTGCTATGGTCCTGCTCATCCGCCGACATGTAGGCAATATCCATTCCCATCGACTGAAACATTTTCTCGATCAGTGCCAAGTGCTGGGGCCCGCTTTTCTCATGATCGCAAATAATCGCAATCTTGTTGGTGAAAAGTCCCTCCAAAGCCGCTTCGGGGCCAGAGTTTTCGGTTCCCGACATGGGGTGCGCCGGAACGTAGTTTCTTCGCTTAGGGTGATTCTCCACGCCGTCACAGAGTTCCTTTTTGGTGGAGCCCATATCGGTGACGGTTGTGCGGTCCGACACCAGGTCGAGCACCTGTGGCAAAAGCGATTTAATTTTATCCACCGGAATGGCCATAATCACCAGATCCGCTTTTTCTACGGCGGCATCAAGTGGCAAAACCTGATCAACCAAACCAAGCTTTTCCGCTTTCTCGCCATGCGCGCGGTTCGAATCCACTCCCGTCACAGCGGTGGCGAAACCGCTCTTCCGCAGATCTTTGGCCATTGATCCGCCAATTAACCCCAAGCCTATTACAGTTACATTCATCGTTTTTAAGTATAAAAAAAAGGTCCCGATTTTTCGGGACCTTTCACGTAATATATCTTTTCAATTTTAACAATACACTACTGCTCGACCCCATTTTGTGAACCGAAATAATAATACCAGTAATAAAATGTATTGCTAAAAATAAGCTTCATTTTCTTCGAATTTGACAGCAAATATAGGTATTTCTTTTAAAATCAAAACCTGCACTTGCGCGATTATTTAAAAACACGCAATAAAAACAACACTAATAGACTAACAGACAAAACATTGGATCATTTTTTTTAGCACCTTATTTTTATTGAGCCATTTATTGTTTCACAAACTTATGCGTGATCAGTTGTCCGTTTTCAAAGCCAAACGAAATCAAATACAAACCTGGAGGAAGTGATTCAACATCCACTGTGTGCCGAAGTTGATTTGATCCGAGCACAAGCACCTCCCTGCTAAGCTGCTGTCCATGACCATTATATACAGCTACGGCAATTGGTCCCGGCTTGGATTTGAAGCTTCCCTGAACAAACAAATGATCACGAACCGGATTTGGGAAAACCAGGATTTCGCCGGGCGAATATTCCATATTATCAAACGCTGTGGGCGGATCCTGGATTTTTAAATCATCAATTGCCCAGCCCCAGCCGTGGGCATATGGATCAGAAAACAAGCGAAATCGGATAAAAATCGTGTCGCCCTCTTGAAAATTTCCATTCTCAACCAGGCTCAACTCCCGGCTGACGTAATAGCTTGCTTTGCCAGGTTCGGTAGAATTATTTCCCTGAATCCCCCGCTCATAGATTGTTTTCCAGCTTGTTTTGGCTCTGGAGTCGTAGCCATCGATCAATGGCAGCCACCCATCTGTGCCGGTTTTCGAACCTTCTACAATGACGTAATCCCAAAAGTCCTCATCGCCAAACTGGCTGCCGGGTTCTCCGGGCTCCACCAACACCACTTCGCGAAACGACATCATCGCCCGGTCGTCAATGACAATGGGATATTTTAGCATGGAGGTGAAATCGTAGGTCACATCATCCTCATCGGGGCTGGGATATGGGTGTGGACTATGCAAAGCCCCATCGTCAAAAAAATCTTCAAGCCCAATGGTAAAATCGGATAAAATAAAGTCCCGGGCCTCCGAATCAAAATCGGTCGTATAGGTTTTTACAGCGTCATACAAACCATCGATGAAAATGGTATAATAGTCATCTTCGGGCAAAATGGTTTGGTTGGCATTCGAAGAGCTATCAACAGCAATAATCCGGTATCGAACAGAATCGCCATCGACCAAGCCTTGCAGCTCCAAAATTGCCTGATAAATACCTTCACCCTGATCTTCCAAAATCAACGCCTGCGACGGTCCGTCATTCACCAGGAATTCCATTCCGACTCCCAAAATGCCGATATTGTCAGTCGCTTCCACCACAATCTCGGCAGACAGGTCAGTTTCGAGCATAACTTTCACAGGATGATGCGAAACCAGCGGTGGAATCAAGTCTGCTCCAATTGTAAACGCAAAATACTCGTCCGGAACTGCTCCAGGCAGGAAGAAGGTCCGGTCGGTCGCATCAAGCACACGGAGATAATATTCATAAGTGCCTTCCGTCAGTCCATCCAGCAAAGCCACAAACAGGCCCCGCTCCGGATCATGAATCAGCGACAGTGTATCCGAACTCACAAAACCATCGTCGGAATAAATCAGCATGACCGATGCACTGTCAATTTCAGAATCTGTTTGTATTTCTGCCTCAATCACTATTGGAATCGCAAGTTCCCTATCGCCCACCGGATCATGAAGAATGCTGGTGAACACCCAACCCATATCGGCAAACATGGCCAGGGTCAGCGGACCAGGGTCATGCACTGCCTCGGCCCGGTCAAAGAACGGAGTCATCAGCGAATTGGTGTCGCCAACATCGTAAGTGGATTCGTGCAAGTGATAGATACTGGAGCCCTCATCAAAAGTATTGGGAGCATATAAGCGGGGATAATTATCGCTGATCGCTTTGGCTGATTCACTTCGAAAATAGAGGTTATTGGACTTGAATTGTTGTAAAAGAGAAGCTGATGGATTTGAAAATATAGCGGTATCAACTAGTTGGCTTCCCGATCCGGTGATCACATACTCGTCAAATACGCCAGGGTACGGCAAAATATCGCCATAAGTTCCCAGTCCACCCTGCTCATAAAAAAAACCGGTAAATCCGAGCCCATGGGCTATTTCGTGCAAAACAACCGAAACAAAATCATATTTCCCCACAGGGGTTTGGCCATCCACTCCAAAATACCAGTTATCATTATCACTGTTGAACTGCGCGATCATGTCCGGATACGAAGCATCTGTAATTTCTTCGCCTTGAAGCTTTTCAACCAAAGCCACCGGATAGTAACGATCCTTCAAGGGTGCTGCCTCGAAATTCTCAAAAAAAGATGTTGGCCCGCAACTTCCCAGCACACCTTCTTCCAATGCTGTCCAGCGGGCTGTCATGTAAATGGGAATTGGCGATGCGATTAGATGTTCCCATATTTCCACGGCATATTGAAAAGCGACTTTTGGAGCCGCTTCAAAACCAATATAAGTCACCATGATGGATGACTTTTTCTGCTGCGTGGATTTCAGTCGTTTCAGAAATTCATCCGGTGCATCGATAAAACTTTGATGATTCTGATCCGATCCATAACAGATCGCTGCTGGAAACGTCACCCCCTCTTTCCGCCACTTCTGCTGTGCAAAAGCTGAAAAAGCCAGCACAGTCACCAACGCTGCCAGTAATATCCGCTTCATGATTTAATCTTCAATTTTCGAATTCAAAATTAACAGAAATCTTGTCTTATTTTTGTTAATTTGTACATCTCGTTTATTGTCTTAACAAACCAAGCATGAAAAGTTCGCATAAGCTCCTCATTTTATTCTGCTTATTCATTTTAGTAAGTGCAGCGAAAGCTCAAAAACACGCCTTCGATGAGGCTTACCGTCCGCAGTTTCATTTTACCCCGGCCGAAAACTGGATGAATGATCCCAATGGGTTGATTTTTTTCGAGGGTGAATACCACCTGTTTTATCAGCACAATCCATTTGGCACCGAATGGGGTTTTATGCACTGGGGACATGCGGTCAGCACCGACCTGGTTCATTGGGAACATTTGCCCATCGCCATTTACCCCGATAATGATTCACAAGACAAGGATTTTGCTACGGCCTATTCAGGCTCTGCCATCATTGATGAAAACAACTTGCTGGGCCTTCAAGAAGGGGACACCAAAACCATGTTGGCTTTTTACACCAGCAAGGACAATGGCCAGCGAATTGCCTACAGCACCGACAAAGGCAGAAGCTGGACCAAGTTTGCAGGCAATCCGGTTATTCCGTTTGATGAACAGGACGATGCCCGCGATCCGAAAGTCTTTTGGCACCCCGAAAGCCAAAAGTATGTTTTGGTATTGTGGCGAATGCCCGAGGGTGAAAAGAGCAAGCAAGGCTTTTCCATCTATACATCTGAAAACTTAACCGACTGGTATTTCGAAAGCCACCTGGCTGGCTTTTATGAATGTCCTGATTTGGTGGAACTGCAAGTGAACCGCAGGTCGGACGATACCCGCTGGGTCGTTTTTGATGGGGATGGATCCTATATTATCGGAAACTTTGACGGCAAACAATTCAGCCCGGAAACACCAAAAACACAAGGCGACTTTGGCAAGAATTTCTATGCCACGCAAACTTTCAACCATATTCCTGATGAAGACGGGCGGGTCATTCAGCTGGCCTGGATGCGTGGTGGCGAATATCCGGGCATGCCCTTCAACGGACAAATGACATTCCCCGCCGAACTGTCGCTAAAAACGTACCTCGAAGGCATCCGGCTGATTCGCACACCGGTAAAAGAAATTGAGCTGCTCCACGAGAAAGGCCAAAGCTGGGAAGAAGAAAACCTGATTCCGGGATTGGATAAAAACCTGACCAAAAAGGTGAAAGGCGACTGTCTGCACATCCAAGGTATTTTTGATTTGAAAACCGTCAACAGCTTTGGCTTTATGGTTCGGAACTCAAAAAAAGCCGCCGGAATTGAAATCCGCTACGATGCCACCAAACAAATTTTGTCCTGCCTTGGCCAAGGCGTTGTTCTCGCCCCCGAAGATGGGAAAATCCAACTCGAAATTCTGCTTGACCGCACATCCATCGAAATTTATGGAAACGGAGGCAAAGCAGTACTAAGCTCCTGTTTTACGGCTGAACCAGACGCCAAAGAACTTGTTTTATACAATACCGGAGGGGAGCTGCTGGTGAAAACGCTGAACATTTACCCCCTCAAATCGATGTACAACAATGATTAACAGCTGAAGACAATAAATACGACAGGGGGATGCAAATTCATGCGTTCCCCTTTTTTATTCCTATTGAATCCGCTAACTTCAAGAAAAAATTTAAAACAATGGCTAGAAAGAAAAACTGGAAGAAAAAATCGAAAAATCTTTCCAACTTCAATAAACCCCAACTCAAAAAAGCAATCCTGGATATCTTTTACAGCGACCAGCAAAAAACATTCAACTACAAGCAATTGGGCAGTCTTTTGGGTGTAAAAGACCCGGAAACAAAAAAGCTGATCAATGTGGTGCTGGATGAGCTGGCCGAAAACGAAAACCTTGAGCAGATTCAGCGCGGCAAGTTCAAGCTGAAATCGCGCGGTGGTTATGTTTGCGGACGTGTGGAGCTACAACCGCAAGGTTTCGCCTACATCCAGTCGGAAGAAGTTGACCAGCCCGTGTTGGTTTCGCAACGCAACCTGAACCACGCCATGGAAGGCGACAAAGTGCGGGTTTACCTTTATGCCCGGCGTAAAAAGCACCAACTGGAAGGCGAGGTGTCTGAAATCATCGAACGGGCCAAATCGATCTTTGTCGGAACAATCGAGCGATCAAAAAACTTTGCTTTCCTGATTCCGGTGGGCAAAGTGGGCTTCGACATGTTTATTCCGAATGAAAAACTGAACGGTGCCAAAGACGGACAAAAAGCCATTGGAAAAATTACGGAGTGGCCGCAAAGAGCAAAAAATCCTTTTGGCGAAATCGTTGAAGTACTTGGCGATGCCGGCCAACACGAAACGGAAATGCACGCCATCCTTGCCGAATACGACCTGCCCCTTCGTTTTCCTGAAAACGTGCTAAAAGCGGCCGAAAAAATTCCACTGGAGATTTCCGAAGAAGAAATCAAAAGCCGTCGCGACCTGCGCGATACCACAACATTCACCATCGACCCGCACGATGCCAAAGATTTTGATGATGCCCTTTCTCTCCGCAAACTCGACAATGGCCTGTGGGAGGTGGGTATTCACATTGCCGATGTGAGCCATTACATCCGGCCCAACACCACGCTGGATGATGAAGCCTACGCACGCGCCACCTCCGTTTACCTGGTCGACCGCGTGGTTCCCATGCTTCCGGAACACCTGTCCAACGGCGTTTGCTCGCTTCGCCCCAACGAAGACAAACTTTGTTACTCGGCCATTTTCCATCTCGATGAGAATGCCGACATCAGCCAGCAATGGTTTGGCCGAACGATTATCAACTCGAACCGGCGATTTACCTACGAAGAAGCGCAGGAAATTATTGAAACCGGCGAAGGCGATTTGAAAGAAGAAGTGCTGACTTTGCAACACCTGGCCGTCAAACTTCGGAAAAAACGTTTCAAGGAAGGATCGCTGGCTTTTGACCGCGTTGAAGTGAAATTTGAAATTGAAGAAAAAACAGGCAAACCCTTATCGGTCTATTTTAAGGAAGCCAAGGAAAGCAATCAGCTGGTCGAGGAATTTATGTTGCTGGCCAACAAAAAAGTGGCCGAATTTATTGGAAAAACAAAAGACAAGCGGAACGCCAAAACCTTTGTGTACCGGATTCACGACAAGCCCGACCCGGAGAAATTGGAGAACTTCAACCACTTCATCCAGAAGTTTGGTTATGGCATTCAAACAACCAGTGCCAGTGCCATCTCCAAATCGATGAACAAACTGATGGACAACGTGAAAGGCAAAAATGAACAAAACGTGATTGAAACCCTGGCCATCCGGTCGATGGCCAAAGCGGTGTATTCCACCCGCAACATCGGGCACTACGGGCTCGGCTTTCAGTTTTACTCGCACTTCACCTCGCCCATCCGGCGGTATCCCGACATCATGGTTCACCGCCTGCTCGACCGCTACCTCAACAACGGACGATCGGCCAATGCGCAAAAATACGAAGACATGTGCCAGCATTCGTCCGAGATGGAATCGCGGGCATCCAATGCCGAGCGCTCGTCCATCAAATACAAGCAGGTGGAATTTATGAAAGACAAAATTGGCGAGATCTTCCCTGGTGTCATCTCTGGAATCACCGACTGGGGAATTTACGTGGAGCTTGAAAACAAATGCGAAGGCATGGTTCCCATCCGCGAATTGGGCGACGATTTTTACATCTTCGACGAAAAGAACTACTGCCTGGTAGGAAAACACAGCAACAAAAAGTACCAGCTTGGCGAAGAAGTTAAAGTCGAAATTACCCGAGCCAACCTCGAACGCAAACAGCTTGATTTTAAATTAATTGAGAATTAGATTTTCTTTCAATCAAAAAACAAGCCCCAACTATTCGAAAAATTGAATATCTTTAGCCCTGTCAAAAAAATTGAAGCAAAATGGTGATGAATATTCAGAATGGCGCGAATAAGCGAGATGCCAACCGCGAAAATATTTTGAAGATTGCTCAAGACATCTTCAGCAAATACGGTTACAAAAAAACAACGCTCGACGATATCGCCAACGCTGTTCGTAAAGGAAAAAGTTCATTGTATTACTATTTCGACAGCAAAGAAGATCTTTTTCAGGCTGTGATCATGAAAGAAGTGGATGTGTTGCGCCGCGAATTGGAAAAAGTCGTCCTTCGGAATACCGATCCGGTTGAAAAACTGCGCGAATATATTCTGACCAAACTCACCACTTACCGTGGCTTGGCCAACTTCTACCACGCGCTTGAAAACGATGTGACTGCCATTGAGTTTATCGACAACATTAAAGACAAGTATGACCAGGAAGAAATCCGGATGATCAAGCGGATTTTGATTGAAGGCGTCAGGAAAAATGAATTTGAAATTTACGATTTCACCCTGGCTGCCATTGGAATAACTACTGCCATTAAAGGATTGGAAATGCCCATGTCGGCCGGAAACTACGGGGCCGTCAACCTCGAAAAAGGCGTGGACAATATTCTAAAGATTCTCTGCTACGGCATTATGAAACGCTAAGTCAGATCGGAAGCAATACTGCGAACCGGATACCAGGCAGCGAAAAAGCCAATTAAAAGGACAATCAGAAAGGTTGCTGACACGTCAATGAATTGCAATTCGACCGGATAGGCCGACAGGGCAAATGAGCCGTCGCCGGGCAGTTTCAGCAGCTCGAATCGGGTTTGGGCCCACACCAGCGCGACCCCCAAAACTAAGCCGCCAATTGCTCCGGAAAAGGAAACCAGCCAACCTTGAAAAAGAAAGATTTGCCGGATCAGCTTTTTATTGGCGCCCAGGCTGCGGAGTATTTGAATGTCATCCTTCTTATCAATAATAATCATGGTAAGCGAGCCCAACAGGTTGAAGGAGGCAATCACCAAAATAAAGCTCAAAATCAGGAAACTCGACCATTTTTCCGAACGCATCACCCGGTACAAAAATTCATGCTGTTCATAACGGTCCTGAACAACAAACTGTCCGCCCAATAGCTGCTGAACACGGGCTTTGACCTGCGACACCTCAGCCTGCTCATCAATTTTTAGTTCCAACGAAGTCAATCGCCCTTCCATCTCAAAAAGTGCGCGGGCAAAATCAAGCGGTACCAGAATATATTTGCTGTCGATTTCCTGCTCAACAGAAAAGGAACCGGCCGGAAAAACATGCCCGCGGTTCAACGACTGGTCAAGGTTCATCCGGTTCTTAAAATCCCGCCGGGGAACGTTCACGTAGATTGGGCTCACAAACGACAAGCCAACAGACAATTCATACCGCACCCCTTCGCCAATGACCGTATAGTTTTGTGATCCTTTTTTCAGAAAAAATTCACCGTCAATCATTACCGAATCCAGGCCCGAAAAACTGGCATAATCCGTTGCCACGCCTTTCACAACCGCATATTTCAGGCGTCCCTCGTAACTCAACAGCGCATTTTCTTCCACCACCTCGGCATAGCTCACCACCCCATCCAACTGTTTGACCGACTCAAAATCGGCATCATCCAACGAGAAGCTTTTGCCCTGGGCAACCGTAATTTTTAGATCAGGATCGAAGTTGGAAAGCATGCCTTCAATAAACGCGTCAATGCCGTTAAAGGCCGACAGGACCACAACCAGCGCCATGGTTCCGATAGCCACACCAACCACAGAGATGGCCGAAATCAGATTGACAATGTTGGCTGACTTCCGCGAGACGAGGTAACGGCGTGCTATGTAAAAGGCAAGTTTCAACTATTTATAGGCTTTAACGATCAATCCGGTTCCGGTGGTGTGCGAGTTGCTGACATCCAGATAATTCAACAGCGCACAAAAGGGAAATACCAGTAAATAATAAAACGGCAGCAAGACAAAAAACAGCTTGCTGGCCCCAAGCATTAAAATGGGATACTTCATGGATAATCGCCAGGAAATCTTTCCCGGCGTACCGTAGGAGTAGCGCGCTTCCACACGGCTAAAACCAGCATTCTTCAGCTTCATTTCAATGTCGCCAATGTTGTAACCATCGCGCACATGCTCATCAATAAATCCATGAACGCCATCCGACTCATGATCGTGGTCGTGCGCATCAGAGCCACCCTGATCGGAGGGCGTGGAAATGAGCAATACGCCTCCTTTTTTCATCGATTGGTAGAAGTTCTCAAACACCTTGGTGTCTTCTTCAATGTGTTCCATCACATCGATAGAAAGCACCAAATCATAGGTTTCCGGGCTGGTGTACTGGGTGAGATCGGCATATTGAAAGCTCACCTGGTCGGCCTTTCCCAATTGCTGAAAAAATTGGTTGCAGTCGGCAATCTGCTCCGGCTTAATATCGGCTGCCACAATGTTCGATTGCGGAAAAAGCCGCGACATGCGGTAGGTGTATTGGCCAAAACCAGAACCGGCATCTAAAATAACCGGTTGAAGCAAACCCTGTGTTTTCAACTTGCGTAACTCCTTGCGGATATGCCACGAACGCAGCAGCAGCCAATCGAGCAGGCGGTAAAAAATCTTTCTCAGAAACGGATGCCGGTTAAACACCTTGCCCAGCGAACGCTTAATCGGGTCGTATTGCATGCTTACTGGTTTAAGAGGCGGTCAATATTATCGATGTAATCCAGGCTGTCGTCGATATAAAATTCCAACTCGGGAATGACCCGCAATTGCTTGCCGACCCGCCGTCCGAGCAATCCCCGAATCTTCGGATTGGCAATCCGGATTTGTTTCAGCACTTCCTTGCGGTCTTCTGTTGGAAAAATACTGATGTACGCTTTTGCCAAAGCCAGATCGGGTGTGACCCGTACGATGGTTACACTAACCATCTTCCCCATAAACAGGGTCCGGCTTTCTTTCTGAAAAATATCGGCCAGTTCTTTTTGCAGCAGCCGGCTTATTTTTTGTTGACGTGTTGATTCCATGTGAATTCAATTTCCGGCAAAGTTACCAAAAATCCAACAGCGTATGGGCATGCTGCCAAACGAATTCGGCATATTGGGCATCAGCATTGGATAACTGGCCATTGGGGCCGCTCCATCCCGCCAGGACTTAATTTAGAAGAATGGTGCAATTGCCATTTGGCTTTAGCCACATCAAGAAATGCGGCTAAAGCCCTGCTGCAAAGAACGCAGTATGCAAGCCCTCTGGCCAAATTTCGAACTTTGCTACTCTGTGCACCGGACGTTCAGCCCCTGGCGGTGAATGCCCCTCTTGCCACTTGCATCTTTTTATCCCATCAAAACTGGTGGCTCACGCCGATCCCAAAGGTTCGTCCGGGGCTGATGCCGGTATTGGGCTGGTCTTCGGCCTGGAATGACTGGTAGTAGGTTTCCATCGTGCTGTCCAGTATATTCGACACCTTCAGTTCGATCGCGGTGTTGCCATCTTTTCCGATCTTTTTATTTAGGCTGAAGTTCAGACTGTGAAACGGCTTGATGTAGATGTCGGGAAAAAGCCCGGCGCCAACAATGGAAAGCGTGGACCCTTTTACATTGTAAAACAATCCGGCATCCACGTTAGCTTCCCGGCTGCTGTAGGTCAGTCCGCCATTGATCACGTAAGGAGACTGCCCCGCCATTTCGCGGGTATTTTCGATGGTTTCTCCATTTTTCTCGTACGATTTGCGCGAGTTGAACTCGGCGCTGGTCATGTCGATTTGAGAATCCACCACGGTCAGGTTACCGCTCAGGTTGAAATTGCTCCACGCCGGTGCAATAAAGTCCAGGTCTTTTCTGAATTCCACTTCAACACCAAACAGTTGGCCGTCGCCCACATTCCGGGTCTGGTATTCGGTACTTGTTTGTTGCTCCGGAATACGAACCAATTCAATGGGGTCGTCAAATTTCTTGTAGAAGGCGCTCACTGAAAAGATCTGTCCGCGTTGCAGGAACAATTCCCAGCGCAGGTCCAGGTTATCAATCCGTGTTTCGGTCAGCTTGCCGTCCCAATCGGAGTAGGTAAACAAGCTGCCATTAAAAATCCGGTTTGAGATGGGGTCAAGAATTTGTGCAAAGGACAACTCTTTAAACGAAGGCCGTGCGATGGTTCGCGAGTAGGACACCCGAAGATTTTGGCTGTTGGTCAGTCCAAAAATCAGGTTGGCCGAGGGGAATAAATCCAATGATTCCAGCACAATGTCATTGTCCAGATTGCTCCCGTTTTGGGTGTCGCCCGAAGCATAACTTTGATCCCGCCCCGTATGTCGTTGCACAAAGTTTTCGGCCCTCAAGCCTAAAATCGTTTTGAGTTTTGGGAAAAGAAAAAACTCGTTGGAAACATAGAATCCGGTATTGTGAATATTCGACTCGTAAGCGTTGGGGTTCGGATTGTTGTTACCCGACTGGTAATAAATGCT
>NZ_LGIA01000156.1 GCF_001270965.1 Sunxiuqinia dokdonensis
CTCACTATAAAAATCAGGCGTTGGTTCCATAAACAGGGCAATCCCCTTTTGTTCTTCCAAATAAAATAAGCGCAGTACCAAACTTTCCTTCGGTGGAATCAGTTTTAGCGCTTCCTGCACCAACACGCTTTGCTCCTCCGGTGTGAGGCCGTTCAGATTGCCTTCCACCGAATCGAGCTCCGTTTCCCGAAGTTCATTTTGGTAGGTGTGCTGCTTCTTTTCTTCCCGCATTCGCTGGAACGCTTCGTTGATGACAATCCGGTAAAACCAGGTTTTAAAGCTCGAATGTCCCTTGAAAGTTTTCAATTTCTGAAACACTTTGATAAACGATTCCTGGACAACCTCTTCGGCCCAAAATTCATCTTTAACAACAGCAATAGCCACCGAAAAGGCCAGGTCTTTATATTGGCTTATAAAATACCTGAATCCCTCGGTGTCGCCGTTTAAGACTTTCTGGATGTAAAGGTCGTCCATTGACATTATTTGCTTTTCGGCTTGTCAATGAAATGGGCGATGACCATCGCGATGCCACCAAAAAGCAGGATAAATGCAAAAATAGATGCACCGTCGGTTTTTTTGTTCAAGGCGTCCCACATGGGGTTTAGGGTCAGGACCATGGCGAGCGAGAGTCCTACGCCGATACCAGTTATTAACATGCCCAGTTTCAGCCAGGGAAATCGAAAACTGACTTCGCGTTTGGCATAAATCTCCGAAACATCCTTGTCGCGCTCAATGAGTGCCATGCGTTCTTTATTTCTGGCTTGCAGAAAATAGTACCATCCCAAAAAGACACTGGCAAAAAATCCCAGCCAAATCAATGCTAACATCAAATCTTCCATTGTTTCAATTTTTAAGTTTTGCCTCTTTGATGCAAGCTAATAAGAAATGTTACAGAAAAGGATTGGTTCCTGAGTAAATTTTTTCTGATGGGAAGATTATCGAACCAGGATCTGCAGTCCGCCAACTAAAATAATCAGTAATAAAACTATTCAATTTAGTTTGAAAACTAAAAAATATAGTTACATTTGATGAAAGCTATAAAATCATGAAACATCTGACGAATAGAGAAGAAGAAATTATGGAACTTTTTTGGGAAAAAGGTTCCTTGTATGTTAAAGAGATTATTGAACTGTTGGCAGGTCCAAAACCTCATTACAATACCATTTCAACGATTGTGCGGGGGCTCGAAGAAAAAGGTTTTGTCGATCATGAACAGTTTGGAAATACTCACCGGTATTTTGCTAAAATATCGCGCGAGGAATTCAGTAAAAATTCGATTAAGAATTTGGTGAGCAAGTATTTTAATACCTCTTACGCTTCGGTGGTGTCCATGTTTGTTGAAGAACAGAAAATTACAACCGAAGAAATCCAGGAGTTGATCCGTCAGGTTGAATCGCGTAAAAACACCGAAAATGAGTAGTTTACTTTTATTTTTAGTAAAATCGACCTTGAGTTTGAGTTTGCTTTACTTGGCTTATAGGCTGTTGTTAAGGAAAGAAACTTTCTTCAAGCTCAGTCGGCTGGTGTTGTTGTTTTTGATGGTGATTTCAGTAGCCATTCCATTCTTAAATTCGCCCCAATTGCTTCAGCCTGCGGCAACCATAAAATTGGATCCCATTTTTCAGAGCCACCCTGTTTCGGAAGAAACTATTCCAGCCGCTGTTTCTGCGGAAGCAATTCAACCTTCAATGGCTGCATCCAAAACAATCCAAACTAATGCGGTTTCGTTCAAAAATATTTTTTTATCCATCTATCTTTCGGGTGTTTTTATATCGTTCTTGATATTGTTTTACAGCATTATTTCAGTTTTGCTGCTGTTTCGAAAAGCCAGAAAAGTTTTTCTGGACGGAATTCGCTTGATGATTATTGCTGACGACATTCCTGCTTTTTCGTTTGGCCGATACATCCTGATTTCTCAGCACGATTACGACATGAACTCCGAAGCAATTATTATACATGAGCGGTCGCATATTCGCATGGGGCATTTTTACGACCTCATGCTGATGGAGGCGGCAAAAATCATCTTCTGGTTTAATCCCTTGGTTTACCGCATGGTTCGTGACCTGAAAGAAATTCACGAATTTCAGGCCGACCACCACACCCTCAATTCAGGCATCGATGCAACCCAATATCAATTACTAATCATTCAAAAATGTGTTGGACATCAAAAGTTCGCACTTGCAAACAGTTTTAATCATTGTCAAATTAAAAATCGTATTGTTATGATGAACAAACAAAAATCCAGCAAAGCATGGCGTTGGAAGGTGGCGACCTTTCTTCCCCTGCTTGCCCTGTTGCTGATGGCTTTCGGCAAATCGGGCGAAGAACTTATCGAAAAAGAGATACAAAATGAAACTGTCAATATTCTACTGCCTGATTTAAATGAAGATAGCCAAACCATAGATGATGGGGTTCCTTCTGAATTAAATCCCATTCTGATTGATCAAAAGAATGAAGAGACAGTCATGAGTGAAGTAAAGCGAGAACCGCAAAAAGTAATAAAAGGTAAAGTTGTTGATGAGTATGGAAATGCGATCGAAGGTGTATCTGTTGTTGCTTCGAAAGCCATCAAAACCACAACTGACGCCAATGGGAATTTTGAACTTGAGATGTTGGAAGATTTACCTCTGTGGTTTTCACATGACGGCCTTCGAAGGACTGTAAGAACTCCACCTGATTTTGAGGAATCAACGATAGTAAAGATGGAGCCTATTTTTTCAGACTTGGGGGTTTCCGTCGGTATCCACACTACGAAAAGAACCTCGACAGATGTTAAAAGTACATCTTCTGATGGATTAACCGATTATGATGATAGTAAAAATACAAAGACTTATACGATTGTTGACCAAATGCCAGAATTTCCGGGTGGGATACCCGCGTTGAAAAAATTTATTGCCAAACAAACTAAATATCCGAAAATTGCAAGAGAAGATAAAGCACATGGGCAGGTTGTTGTCAATTTCGTAATTAACAGAGAAGGGAACGTTTGGTACGCCAAAGTTGTCAAATCGGTACATCCGGCTCTTGATCAGGAAGCTATAAAGGTCATTTATTCAATGCCCAAATGGAGTCCTGGGATTCATCATGGGAGTACGGTAAATGTAGCTTATACGACTGACATTGATTTTTTCTACGAAGAAGATCAAAATTGAATTTGTCTAAAAAAATCAGGCTATCAACTACTTTTTCCATTCAATAATTTAAAAGAATGAAAATCAACATACTTCTATTCCTTTTCCTTTTTGCTTTCACAAGTATGTTTGCGCAGAAAGGAAAAGTAACCAGCGCATTGGGTTTTAAAGAAGCAGGGAGACTTGATGAAGCATTAGCCGTTATCGAAGGAGCTATTGACGGCAATAATGCCAAAGCAAAAAGCTCAATCGAATGGCCACGAACCTGGGAAGTGCGAGGAGAAATATTTCAGGCAATCTTTCAATCGAAAGACGAAAACTACAGGAAACTCCACGTCGATCCACTTGCTGAAGCATTCAGATCATATCAAAAGGCAATCGAGTTGGACGACAAAGATCGGTTTTCAAAAAGCATTAGAATCAAGCTTACACTTTTAATTGGAGACTTTATAAATCAGGCTGAAGCCTCATTTAATAGCCAGAATTATGAAAAAGCATTAGGTTCTTTTGAAAAGGTTTTGGAGATTGAAAATACGCCTGTTTTTTTGGAAGAATCCCCCGCGACGGTAGACACAGCTATCATTTATAACGCTGCTTTATCTGCCTATAGCGCCAAAAAATTCGTTAAAGCAATTGCTTTATTTAAAAAGGTAGCTGCATACAAATACAATGGTGCAGCCACTTACGAAAAGCTTTCAGAAAGCTACCTTGGTATAAAAGATACTACTGGTGCTATTGAGATAATGCATGAAGGACTGGAAGAATATCCAGCAAATAGTTTGATACTTACCAAACTCATCAATATATATGAAAAAACAAATAAGGTAGAAGAGGCGATAAAATACATGGATTTAGCCATTTCAAATGAACCAGACAATGAGTCTTTCTATCTCTATCAAGGCTTTTTATTTGAACGAATGAACAACATTGAAGGAGCAATAAAGTCTTATCAGAAAGCAATAGAATTGAAATTCAATAGTTTTGATGCTCTTTTTAATTTGGGACTTGTTTATTATAACCGCGGGGTGAAACAAGTTGATGTTGCAAATGCAGTGCCAGGGAATCAGACCGATAAATATGAATTAGAAAGAAATAAGGCTGATTTGGAATTTAAGAAAGCCTTGCCATATTTTGAGAAAGCTTATGAAATTAATGGACGCAACAACTCACTGCTTGAGGCCCTAAAGAACGTTTACTACCGATTGCAAATGCGTGATAGATACGATACTTTGATAGAAAAAATCAATTTGACCAATCAATAACAAACACTGCAATCTAAGTCCGATACGATTTACCCGTCAGGATATGAAATCATTCGAAAATCCGGGTGCGACTCCGAGTCGCGCCCGGATTAAAAGGACTTTAACCGTTAAAGCAGGCGAAGCCCAAATTCATTAATCCGGCTTCTGTTTATCAATCCCCCATTTCGGATTCCAAGGAAATCGACTGAAGACGAGAATTCCCATTCCTCTTGCCTCGAAACCAATTTATCTTTTACAGGATTATCAAGGATGTAATTAAAACAGATATTCGGGTAGTCCAAATCCGGGTCGTGGATTGTGATTTGGGTAATCCCCATACTGGTAATCCAGGCGGGCGTAATTCCTTTGACTTCAGTCAAACAGGCAGCTTTGGTTTCGGAACGGAAAAGAGATCCGCTCCAATTACGCTGCTTATTAATTGCCCGGGTATAGGAGGCAAGCATGATCCCAATGGAAGTATTGAGCGTCATCTGCTTCTGGCTTGCATTACGGGCGCGACTTTTCGGGTGCGACTTTGAGTCGTGCCTGGAATTGTTTATCACCATTCGTTCATCAATTTCAGTATGATTTACGTACACCATCAAATGAAAGTGGTTGGGCATTAAGCACCAAGCCAAAATATCGGTAAAAGGAAGTATATGCTTTCGGATCTTACGGAGGAAAAAGAGATAATTTTCCCGGTCAAAAAAGATCTTTTGCCGGTTATTCCCTTGGTTATAGATGTGGTAGATATGATGAGGTTCGAATTGCATACGAAAAAAACAATCGTTTATTTTTTTATTCTGGGTGCGACTTCAAACATTTTTTATTCCGAGTGCGACTTTGAGTCGCGCCCGGAATTAAACTCAGATCCCGAGTCAAGAGTAAAAGCCGCCGGCTTTGGTGCGTCTCCATTGCCGGCAGCTTTAATCATTGTCAAATGTTGTATTGCTACAACAGACAAAGTTAGGAATTGTAAACAGCTGTCAAGCACTTTAGGCAAAAAAAAGGGAGACGGTTTTGATCCTCTGAGAATAAGACCACAAAATCTTTTTATTAAGAATCGTAAAATAAAAGGCTATTCTGTTTTCAGTTTAAAATTAAATTGTGATATTTGCAGGAAATCATTGAAAAAATGACACGAATTTATTCCATTTCTATTCTCGGTATTCTACTCGGTATTCTACTTTGGATGCGGTAATGAGAATGGTATGGAGTAACGAAACTTATAAAACACAGACATAAAGCCATTCTCAAACGAGAGTGGCTTTTTTCTTTGAGTGAAATATTGAAAAAGAACAATTATAAATTATTCCATCATGAGCGACAGATTGTACATTTTTGACACCACTTTGCGAGACGGGGAGCAGGTTCCCGGGTGTCAGTTAAACACGGTTGAGAAAATTGAAGTGGCCAGAGCGTTGGAGGAATTGGGCGTCGATATCATCGAAGCTGGATTTCCTGTTTCAAGCCCGGGTGACTTCAATTCAGTAGTTGAAATTTCAAAAGCGGTGACCTGGCCAACCATTTGTGCCCTAACCCGCGCCGTTGAGAAAGACATTGATGCTGCCGCCGAAGCCCTAAAATATGCAAAGAAGGGCCGGATTCATACCGGAATTGGCACATCACCCTATCATATCTACAACAAACTCAATTCAACTCCTGAAAAAATTCTCGAGCGTGCTGTTGCTGCTGTAAAATATGCGAAGAAGTATGTGGAGGATGTGGAATTTTATGCCGAAGATGCTGGCCGCTCTGACAATGAATACTTGGCACGGGTGGTTGAAGCGGTGATTAAAGCTGGAGCTACGGTCGTGAATATTCCCGATACAACTGGCTACACCTTGCCTTATGAGTTTGGCGAAAAAATTAAGTACCTGGTGGATAACGTTCGTGGTATTGAAAAGGCAGTCATTGCAACACACTGCCACAACGACCTGGGCATGGCAACAGCCAATACCATTGCCGGAATTATGAATGGTGCCCGCCAAGCCGAGGTTACCATCAACGGAATTGGAGAACGTGCCGGAAATACCTCGCTTGAAGAAGTGGTGATGACCTTAAAAAGTCGCTACCAGGTGTTGAACATCGATACCAACATCAACACGAAAAATATTTATAAAACAAGCCGCCTGGTTTCGAACTTGATGAACATGCCCGTGCAGCCCAACAAAGCCATTGTGGGCCGAAACGCTTTTGCACATTCCTCCGGAATTCACCAGGATGGCGTGCTGAAGAATCGGGAAAATTACGAGATTATCGACCCGACCGATGTTGGTATCAATGAATCATCCATTGTGTTGACCGCCCGCAGCGGACGTGCCGCTTTGAAACATCGTCTGGAGATTATGGGTTTTGAGCTGAATAAGGAGCAGCTGGATGAGGTCTATGAAAAATTCCTGGATCTGGCCGACAAGAAGAAAGACATTCGCGATGACGATGTCGCCCTGTTGGTTGGCGATGCCGAGCAAAAAGAACGTCGCATAAAACTGGACTTCCTGCAGGTGATCAGCGGAAAATCGTTGCAACCGATGGCTTCGGTACGCATTGACATTGCGGGAGAGAAGTTTGATGCGACAGCTTCAGGCAACGGGCCCGTGGATGCGGCAATCAATGCCGTTAAACAAATCATTCGCCGGCAGGTTACTTTAGAGGAGTTTCTGATTCAGGCCATCACCAAAGGAAGTGATGATGTGGGTAAAGTGCATATGGAACTGGACTTTGAAGGCGTGAAATTCTTTGGGTTTGGCGCACACACTGACATTATTACCGCTTCGGTAGAAGCATTTCTGGACGCGGTGAACAAGATTCCGGTTAAATAAAGAAGTGTAACTTTTAAAAAGAAAATAAATTGGAAGCAAAAACATTATTCGACAAAATTTGGGATGCCCACGTGGTGAAGAAAGTGGAGGCAGGCCCAAGTGTATTGTATATCGATCGTCATTTTATTCATGAAGTGACCAGCCCGGTTGCCTTTTTAGGATTGAAGAACCGTGGACTCAAAGTTTTCCGTCCCGATCAAACAACGGCCACACCCGACCACAACGTGCCAACCATCGATCAGGAATTAAGCATCAAGGATGAGCTTTCGCGCCACCAGGTGGAAATGCTGAAACGCAATTGCGACGAGCACGGCATTACCTACCATGGTTTGGGAAGCGAAGGACATGGGGTGGTTCACATCATTGGCCCTGAAATGGGTTTGACGCAGCCTGGTATGACTATCGTCTGTGGTGACAGCCATACGTCAACGCACGGCGCTTTTGGCGCCATTGCCTTTGGAATTGGAACCAGCGAAGTGGAAATGGTGCTGGCCAGCCAATGTATTATGCAGCCAAAACCAAAAAAAATGCGCATCACCGTTGATGGCGAGTTGGGCAAAGGGGTTACATCAAAAGACATCGCCCTGTACATCATTTCGCAAATTGCGACCAGCGGCGGCACGGGCCATTTTATTGAGTATGCCGGGTCGGCCATTACCAGTCTGAGTATGGAAGCCCGAATGACACTTTGCAACTTAAGTATTGAAAGTGGCGCGCGAGGTGGCATGATTGCACCCGATGAAACAACCATCAACTACATCAAAGGGCGTCAGTTTGCTCCAAAAGGAGCCGATTGGGGCAAAGCGGTGGAGTATTGGCAGTCCTTGAAATCGGATGCGGATGCGCAGTTTGATACCGAGTATCATTTTGATGCAGCCGACATTGAGCCGATGATTACCTACGGAACAAATCCGGGCATGGGCATTGGTGTAACGCACCACATTCCCCTGGGTGAAGACTTGCAGGGAACTGATAAATCAACCTTTTTGAAATCGCTGAAATACATGGATTATCATCCGGGCGAAGCCATGAAGGGCAAGAAAGTTGATTACGTTTTCCTCGGAAGCTGTACCAACGGACGGATTGAAGACTTCCGGGCCTTTGCCCAATTTGTGAAGGGACGGAAAAAAGCTGCCGACGTGAATGTGTGGCTGGTACCCGGATCGAAAGCGGTTGAAAAGCAGATTGTTGCTGAAGGGCTGGACAAGATTTTTGAAGAAGCCGGCATGGCACTTCGTCAGCCGGGGTGCTCTGCCTGTTTGGCCATGAACGATGATAAAATACCGGAAGGTAAATACGCGGTTTCAACCTCGAACCGGAACTTTGAAGGTCGCCAGGGGCCCGGAGCCCGCACCATGCTGGCCAGTCCGCTTACCGCAGCAGCTGTGGCAGTAACCGGCGTGATTACCGACCCACGCGAGCTGATGTAAAGTTTTCGAAAGGAATCAGCTTAATGAGTGCAGTTAAATGAATATCGAATTGTGCCCCCCTTTTCTTCTCTCCGGAAATTGCCGGAAAGTGGGGAAGGAGGGGCTTCTAACAATAAATAAAAATGGCATACGATAAATTTAAAACATTAACATCGAGGGCGGTACCGCTGCCTGTTGAAAACGTAGATACCGACCAGATTATTCCTGCCCGCTTTTTGAAAGCGGTGGAACGGAAAGGTTTTGGCGATAACCTGTTTCGCGATTGGCGCTACAACAAAGCCAATCAACCCATTGAAGACTTTCCACTGAACGATGATCGGTATGAAGGAAAAATTTTGGTTGGCGGTAAAAACTTTGGAAGTGGATCAAGTCGAGAACACGCCATTTGGGCGATTTACGATTATGGTTTCCGGGTCGTGGTGTCCAGCTTTTTTGCTGATATTTTTAAAGGAAATGCACTGAACAATGGTCTGTTACCAGTGATTGTTTCACCCGCTTTCCTCGAAAAAATATTCCAGGCCATCGAAAACGATCCATCAACACAGTTTGAAGTGGATTTGGAAAACCAGAAATTCACGCTGCTGGCTACCGGCGAGTCGGAAGAATTTGAAATTAATCCTTATAAAAAGCACTGTTTGCAAAACGGTTTGGATGACATCGACTTTCTGGTGGGTATGAAAGAAGAGATTGAAGCATTTGAAAAGTAAAGGAAATACAATGACGGGAAAAGTGGTTGAAGTTCAAAACGAGGTGCTCAGTATTATGGATACCACCCTGAGAGATGGAGAACAAACCTCGGGCGTATCGTTTACCGATACAGAGAAGTTGAGCGTAGCAAAAGTCTTGCTCGAAAGTGTTGGCGTTGATCGTATCGAAATCGCTTCGGCCCGCGTTTCCGAGGGCGAATTTGAAGCCGCCCGCAGAATTATGGCTTGGGCTGCCGAACGTGGACACCTTGGGCGGGTAGAAATACTCGGCTTTGTGGACGGAAAAATCTCACTCGACTGGATCAACCGTGCAGGTGGAAAAGTGATAAACCTGCTTTGTAAAGGGTCCTACAAACACGTCACCCAGCAACTTCGGAAAACACCTGAAGAACACATCGCCGATATTCAAAAGTCGATTGATTATGCCGAGGAACTGGGAATAGCTGTAAACGTTTACCTGGAAGATTGGTCGAATGGCATGCGCAGTTCAAGAGACTATGTCCATTTTATGATTTCGCGCCTGAAGGAAATGAATATTCAGCGAATCATGCTGCCCGATACCTTGGGTATTTTAGATCCGGATGAGACCTATGACTTTTGCAAGGAGATGATCGAAAGTTTCCCGGACGTTAAGTTCGATTTTCATGCGCACAATGATTATGATTTGGCGATTGCCAATGTGTTTCATGCCATCAAGGCCGGAATGCGTTGCGTGCACACCACCGTCAACGGGCTGGGTGAACGGGCTGGTAATGCGCCGCTTTCGAGCGTGATTGCCACGATTAAAGACCACCTGCATATGCAAACCAGGGTGAATGAAAGCATGTTGAACCGGATTTCGAAGTTGGTTGAAAGCTTTTCAGGAATCCGCATTCCGACAAACAAGCCCTTGATTGGAGAGTTTGTATTCACGCAGTGCAGCGGGATTCACGCCGATGGTGACAATAAGAACAACCTGTATTTCAACGATCTGCTGCCCGAACGTTTTGGCCGGGTCCGAAGTTATGCCCTCGGTAAAACTTCAGGGAAAGCCAATATTAAAGCGAATCTTGAAGAGATGGGCATTGATCTTGATCCCGAAGCTTTGAAAAAGGTGACCAACCGAATCATCGACCTGGGCGATAAAAAGGAAACGGTAACTGCAGAAGATTTGCCTTACATTGTGGCTGATGTGTTGCAGGAAAGCCTGGAGCAAAAAATTCACATCAACAATTATGCGTTGTCGCATGCCATGGGGCTAAAACCTTCGGCAACGGTAAGCATCGATATTTCAGGAAAAAATTACGAGGCCAGTGCTTCGGGCGACGGACAATATGACGCATTTATGAATGCGCTGAAGAATATTTACAAACGACTAAAAAAGCCTTTTCCGAAGTTGCTTGACTACAGCGTGACGATTCCTCCCGGGGGAAAAACCGATGCGCTGGTTGAAAGTGTGATCATTTGGGAGCTGGACCGGGAGTTTAAAACCCGCGGACTCGATCCGGACCAGACAGCGGCAGCCATCAAAGCAACGGTGCGCATGCTGAATCTGTTGGAACACCGCGCGGAATTCGAAAAGGCGTAAAAGCGAAAGGCGCTGGCCGACCCATGAAGACTTGGAATTATCGTGTTGGTGTTGGCGCAAAATCAAAATTGAAGTCAAAACATTAGAATAAGTAGAACAATATGAAACTAAAATTAGCGGTTCTCCCCGGAGACGGAATAGGACCTGAAATTATTGATCAGGCGATGAAAGCGGTGAAAGCCGTGGCCTTGAAGTTTAATCATGAATTGGAATATAACTTCGGTTTGACCGGCGCGGTGGCTATCGATAAGCTTGGCGAGCCTTACCCCGAAGAGACACACGAGCTCTGCATGCAGGCCGATGCCGTGCTGTTCGGAGCCATTGGCGACCCGAAGTACGACAACGATCCAAAAGCCAAAGTGCGCCCGGAACAGGGCTTGTTGCTGATGCGCAAAAAACTGGGTTTGTATGCCAATATCCGCCCCGTAGAAACTTTCGAATCCTTGTTGCACAAATCGCCTTTGCGCCGCGAGCTGGTTGAAGGAGCTGACTTTGTTGCCATCCGTGAGTTGACCGGTGGCATTTATTTTGGCGAAAAGGGGCGCAAGGATAATGGCAACACAGCTTTCGATACTTGTACCTACACCCGCGATGAGGTGGAGCGCATTCTGAAACTGGGGTACGAATTCGCGCTAAAGCGCAACAAGAAACTAACGGTGGTCGATAAGGCCAATGTGTTGGAAAGCTCGCGCTTGTGGCGCGAAGTTGCGCAGGAAATGGCCCCCAATTATCCCGATGTAAAAACGGAATACATGTTTGTGGACAATGCTGCCATGCAAATCATCCAGTGGCCGAAAAACTTCGATGTGATGGTGACCGAAAACATGTTTGGCGATATTTTGACTGATGAAGCCAGCGTGATTACCGGGTCGCTCGGATTGTTGCCATCAGCTTCGATCGGGATTCATACTTCGGTTTTTGAGCCGATCCACGGCTCCTATCCGCAAGCCACCGGAAAAAACATTGCCAATCCGATTGCCACCATCTTATCAGCTGCCATGTTGTTTGAGTATGCGTTTAGTTTGATGGATGAAGGGAAGCTGATTCGCGATGCCGTGGCCGCCTCCATGAAAGAACAAGTGGTGACCGAAGACATTGCAGAAGGAAAAGCCTATAAAACCTCGGAAGTGGGCGACTGGATTGCCGACTACATTGCCAAGGCATAAATACAGGATGTGATAACGGGGAGTCAATGGCTGGTTCCCCGTTTTTTATTCTTCCATTTCCTTCAGAATATTTTCAACTTCCTCTTCTGTTTTGTGCAGTTTATCTTTACAAAGCTTAATCAGGCTGGAAACCCGCTTTACCTGGGTCGATAATTCATCGACATCCAATTCTTCATTTTCAATTTTCGCGAGGATTTCATCAATCTCATTGACGGCTTCCTGGTAGCTCGGTTTTTTTGTTGCCATGGTGCTTATTTTTTTGTGAGTTTACTTGTTACTTTTCCATCAGCCAAACGGGTGACCAGTTCATCGCCGATCGTCAGTTGGCCAACTGACTTCACCAGCTGATTGTCTTTGTAGGTCAGGCTGTATCCTCGTTTTAAAACGTTTTGCGGATCGACCAGCCGAACCTGTCCTTCAAAATGCAACAGCTTGTTGCGCTGTACTTTCAGATTGTTTTTCCCCCTGATGATTAATTCTTGCCTGGACTGCTGCAGCTTGTTTCGTTTGATTCGAAACTGCCGCTGGATAAAAAAGTGCAGGTTGTCCAGTTTACGGGCGAGCTGGTGTTTTTCTTCGCCCAGCTGTCCGGTTCCCAGTTTTTCAATCAGGTATTTGTGTTGCTGAAGTTGCTGAATTTTACTTTTCAAAAAAGAAGGAACGGATCGCTCCAGTTTCAGGCTGGTCATTTTAAAGCGGTTGTTCTCCTGGCTAACGATTTGCCGGACACCCTGTTTTATTGTTTGCAGGCTTTGCTGGAGAAACTGTTTTTCAGTTTCAAGTCGTTCTTCAATTTCTGCTACAAAGCGTTCTTTTGTTTCATCCAGCGTCTGCTCAAAGGCAGCCGCACCAGTGATCAAAAATTCCGCCACCGCAGTTGGCGTTTTCAATTTGGTATGTGCGACCAGGTCAACCGCTGTTTCATCTTTATCATGACCAATGCCGGTAATGACCGGAATCGGAAGCTGCGTGATGTGATAAGCCAGTTCGTAATCGTCAAAACTGGCCAGGTCGATTTGGGCGCCTCCCCCGCGAATAATCACGACTACATCGAAGAAATCTTCGTATTGAAAAATTTGCTCCAGTGCGATCATGATCGAAGCGGCAGCATCTTTTCCTTGCATGATGGCCGGAAACAACTTGGTGTAAAAATGAATGTGGTAGGCGTTGTTGGCCAGTTGGTTTTGAAAGTCCTGAAGCCCGGCAGCCGTGGGCGACGAAACGATGGCGATCCGCTGCGGAACTACAGGCAGTTCCAGCTCTTTGTTCATGTCGAGCACCCCGTCTTCTTCGAGTTGAAGAATAATTTCGCGTCGTTTGCGGGCCATGTCGCCCATTGTGTAGCTGGGGTCAATATCCCGAATGTTGAGGCTCAGTCCGTACACCGGGTGAAATTCCACTTTGGCTTGGATTAACACTTTTAATCCTTCTGAAAAAATCTGGCCAGTGGTTGTTTCAAAATAGGGTTTTAACATGCGAAAGGTGTACGACCAAATCATGGCGCGGCACCGGGCCATCACTTCCTTAGTATGCTCATTCGCTTCAACAAGCTCCAGATAACAGTGGCCGGTGCGGTTGTTGTTCAGCTCACTGATTTCCGCTTTAACCCACAACAAGGCCGGAAAAGCATCATCCAGCTTCGATTTTATTTGGTTGTTGAGTTCAGAAAGTGAAAGTTGTGCCGTTGCCATAGCTCGTTTGTTTACGGATTGATTTTCACCAGTGTGATGACCGAAACTTCGGTGTCGGATGCTATTTTTGCCAGAATCAATCCGGCAGGCAAGTTAGCCAAATTCGATAGAAAAAAGGACTGTTGCTGGTGGAAAACTTGCTTTTGCAATAAGCTCCCATTTGTGGAAAACAGGCTGATGGTAACCGATTCAGAGACTTTGGGTGATTGTTGGTAAAGAAAAACCTGGTCGAGAAAAGGATTGGGAACAGCCAGCCAGTTTTGAGTAATTTCAGTCCGATCATGTTCCGACAGGAGCTGGTCAGCTTGTTCAAAATCGGGGATTCCGAAGCCTAGCGTGTCATTGGGCTGGAGGTATTGCGAGGCGCTTTTTTCGAGTGCATTCTTTATTTGTTGACTGCTTGCTGTGGGGTGGGCTTGCCACAGGCAGGCCGCCATGCCAGCCAGTACCGGCGATGAAAAAGATGTTCCGTTGGATGGGCCAATGCTGCCGTCGGTTTTTTGAAGAATGGTTCCCCAGCCCACGGCCACCAGGTTGGGTTTGGTGGCGCCGCCGGCTGCCGGTCCCAGCGAGCTGAAAGGCGCCCAAATGCTGTCCTTGCGCACCGCACCTACCCCAATGACCAGGTCTCCGTCCGAAGGGGCCACCAAATATTTCCACGATGCGTTTGCTTCATTTCCGGCGCTTGCAAATACCAACATGCCTTTTTCCACGGCCATGTTGGCCGCTTGGGTCACGCGGGTCGTTTTGCCATCCAGGTCGGCATAGCTGTGGTTCATGTTTTCGTCGTCAAAGGTGGTGTAACCCAACGATGAGTTGATGATGTCGCAGCCGGCACTGTCAGCAAATTCGGCGGCAGCCACCCAGTTGTCCTCCTCAATTAAATATTCGGTTGCATCGTCTTCTGTACGAAGTAAAAAATAGGATGCCCTGGGGGCTGTGCCTATCAACTGTCCGCTAAACTCGCCACCCATGGTTGACAGCACATTGGTTCCGTGCGAATGCTCCAGATAGACGTTTCCGCCAGGATTAACAAAATCGCGGGTGCCCAAAATCCGGCCTTCGGCTTGCAAGCGCTCGAAAGCAGGTAGTTCATCGGTTTTGTAAAAGCCGGCGTCCAACACGGCGATGTGCATGCCTTGACCCAAAAACCCGCGGTGGTGAAGCCCTTGTCCGTTGAATAATTTCAGCTGATCGATGGAAGCGCCGTAGGCGGCTTCCTCAATTTCGGCCCCCTGGTTTTCAATCCTGAACTTGTTGGTGGTTGATTTTAAGGCAAGTCCGGGTTTGGTCATCTCCGAAAAAGCGATGAAGTCAAGTGACTGAATGATGTCAGCATAAACCGCATCACTGGCCTTGATGGTGACGCCGTTCATCCATTTTGACGTATGAATGATTTCAGCACCTTTCGCCGATAATGCTTCAAGATAAACCTGAGAAACGGGCAGGTCGGATGCATTGATTGCAATGTTTTGTTTTCGGCGCCGTTCAATCGCACGCTGCGACAGGTATTTTTCAGGTTGGTGGATGCTGTAGCTGCTGCCATTTTTGTCGGCAAACTGAATCCAGTAGTAATTCGCTGGCTGGGCTTGTGCACACGCTGATCCGGCGAGCAGAAGCACGAAAAACAGACAGCTTCGTTGTAGCATGTTCTTCAGTCCAAAATTGAGACCATATGTGACAATTCTTGCCAATTTACATCGGTTTCGTTAACGTGCCGGAATGCGATTTTCCATCATATACCTTCCTGGGTCATCCATGAATTTCTCGGGATCGATCAATTTACTCCGGTTTTTCTCCAACTCATTAAATTGAATTTGCTGAATGCTGTCTAAAACCTGTGGGTTGAGCAGCAGTCCCAGATCATAAGTTAGCGTGTGCGAAAAGGTGCCGTCCGGATGGTAGTAGTTCCAGTCACCGTTGCGGAGTCCCTGAACATACATTGCATCCAGCTCAAGCTGGCCATTCTCATAGTAAACCTGGCAGGCTCCATCCCGTTTCCCACCCTCCATTCGACATTCGAGATAAGGTTTTCCGTTTTTGAAGTAGGCACGATAAATGCCAGTTTGCAGGTCATTCTTCCAATCGGTTTTTTCGAACAGCTCACCGGTCGGGTAATAGGTTTTTGAGGTTCCGTGTTTCTGATTGTTCTCAAAAACCTCTTCCGAAATCAACTGCCCATTCTGAAAATATTGCCAAAGGCCTTGTTTTTTTTCGCCCACATAGTTTCCTTTTGCCATGAGCTTTCCCCGGATGTCAAATAATTCAGCTGAAATGGTGTCTGAATCTTCAGGATAAAATAAACGAGCTTTTAGCAATCCGTTGGCGTGGTAGCGTTTAAACTCTCCAAGGGGCTGGTCATTTAAAAAAGTTCCTTCGTAGGCCAAATTGCCATTGGTTTGTTTTTTTTGCCAGAAACCTTGTTTTTGTCCGTTTGAATCGAGCCGATTAATGGCATTCTGGGCTTGACCCATGTATAGGATCAAGCCCAGAAGTATGGTTGATAAGATTCGAATCATATTTTAGAAGTTATGCCCCAAAGCTAGAGTTTTTTCCTCAACCAAAGGATGGGGCATGCCATGCTATTTTTTACCGAGGTTTTTCAAAAAGCTTCGAACCGATTTCACCGATTCCAGTTTATAAGAAGCCGCTGTGCTTTTCAGCCCAACTTTAATGGTGACAGCCGTTTCGGGCAATTCGCGGAACATGTATTCGTCGGTCCAGTCATCGCCAATGGCTATGATGTAGTCGTATTCATTTTCGCGCAAAAACCGCAAGGCGGCAACGCCTTTATTGATTCCGCCGGCTTTTAGCTCAATCACTTTGTTGCCTTCCATGATTTCGAGGTTGTGGTTGGCGATCATGTTGCGCAACTCATCTTTTAGCTCGTTGGCGCGTAGTTCGCCTTGTTCGGGCACCGAATTTCGGTAGTGCCACACCAGCGAATAATTTTTTTCCTCAATGAAAGTTCCGGGTGTCCGGTCAACAAAATTTTCGAGAATTGGCCGGATGACGGGTTTCCACGAGGCGTTGATGTTATCCAGCATTTGCCAGTCGCCACCAATCTTTTTCAACCAAACACCGTGTTCAACAATCAGGTTGACTCGATGGTTTCCCAACCACTTTTCCAGGGTGTCGCGGTCACGCCCGCTGATGACGGTTACCATATTTTTCTCGTCTTCTTCGAGTTTGGTAATCAGGTTGTGTAATTCTTCGTCGGGGCTTGCTGCCTGCGGATCGTTTTTAAAGTTGACCAGCGTGCCATCGTAGTCAAGAAAGATCGCTCTTTTGCTGGCTTTTGCAAAAGCGTCAGTCAGTTCTTTGCCCACCTGAGGCGTTATTTTTTTGGCCAAGAAGTTTCGTTGAATGCCTTCAACTTTCTTCATGCCTTTGATAAATTCGCCTGACCATTTAAATACATCATAGCGGCGAATCCGGTCCTGAAGGTAACGCATGCGGCGGCGCTGTTCCTCTATGGGCATGGTTAAAGCCTGTTGAATGCTGTCGGCAATTTCATCTTCGTTGTTAGGGTTGATGATAATGGCTTCGCCCAGCTCTTTGACTGCTCCGGCCATTTCGCTGATAATGATTACGCCGCTTTGATTGACACGCGAGGCGATGTACTCTTTGGCTACCAGGTTCATGCCATCGCGAACGGGGGTAATGAGGGCGACATCGGAGCTGCTGTACAGTTCGATCAGGTTTTCGAAAGGCAGCGAACGGTAGAAATACCAAACCGGCGTGTAATTCACATCGCCGTATTGTCCGTTAATTCGGCCAACCAGTTCATCGACTTCACTTTTTAGCAATTTGTATTGCTCCACTTCATTGCGCGAGGGCACCACCAGCATGATGAGTGAAACCTGGTTTTTAAATTCGGGATATTTATTCAGAAATTTTTCGAAAGCGTGCAGCCTGTTTGGGATTCCTTTGGTGTAGTCGAGCCGGTCGATGGAAAGAATGAGCTTGCGCTCAGGCGAAACGAGGAAATATTTTTCCAACTCCCGATGCAGTTCTGAGCGCTCCTGTAATGGCTTGTGGGCGATGTCCTTGGCCAGATTTTCGAACTTCTCATAATCAATTCCCATGGGGAAGGCATCGGCTAAGATGATGCGGTCTTCGAGGTGAATTTCATTAAAAGAGATTTCGTAGCCCAGCAGACGCCTGACAGAACTGAAAAAGTGACGTTCATAATCGTAGGTGTGAAATCCAATCAGGTCGGCACCCAGCATGCCTCTGATCAGTTCGTTGCGCCAGGGGAGAATGCGGAAAACCTCGAATGAAGGGAAAGGAATGTGGAGGAAAAACCCGATCGTTACATTGGGTTTGACCGATTTTATCATTTCAGGAACCAGCAACAACTGGTAATCGTGAATCCAGACAATATCGCCATCGTCAACAATTTCAAGGGCTTTTTCAGCAAACTTTTGGTTGACTTTTTTGTAGGCTTCCCAATAATTCGGGTTGTAGTCGATAAATTGGGCAAAGTAGTGGAACATCGGCCAAATGACGTTGTTGCTAAAACCCTCGTAGTACAGGCTGATTTCTTCCTTGGTTAAATGAACTGCCAGGCAATCCTCTTCAACCAGTTTGTCATCAATCTCATCGCGCTCAGCTCCTGTTAAATCATCTTCAGCCAATCCGGGCCATCCAACCCACTTGCCTCCGTATTCTTTGTAAACGGAGCGCATGCCGGTAGCCAGGCCCCCAACGCTTGGCGACAAATTAAACGTATCATTTTCCTTATTTATACTTAGTGGTAATCGGTTCGAGACAATGTGAATTTTACTCATAGTGTGGCTTTTTATCAGTCAATTTTAAATTCTTTATAAAATGGGTGTTATCATTTTCAACACATTCTTAAACGAATTGTTGTTAAAGAAGTTATGGAAACTCGTCCCTGAAGCAGCTTTGTTTCGTATTTGAAAAGCCTGCGTTAATTTTTTGGCTTTTTTGGGAGTTTCCATTTTATTATTTGTTTTTTTGCTCTGCCTATAAAAATGGATTAATTTTCTCAAGGTATCAAATTAAACTGAAAGAAGGACCAGTTTTTAAATGATGTTTAACATTCGTGTATGAAGAATTTGAATTACGGGATAATTGGAAATTGTAAAAGTGCCGCTTTGGTTTC
Source organism: Sunxiuqinia dokdonensis (assembly GCF_001270965.1). Lineage (GTDB taxonomy): Bacteria > Bacteroidota > Bacteroidia > Bacteroidales > Prolixibacteraceae > Sunxiuqinia > Sunxiuqinia dokdonensis. Next base: position 18,887 of record NZ_LGIA01000156.1, read on the forward strand.
AGAAACGGGTTCAATTGATTGGTTGTGTTTGCCAAAGTTTGACTCGTCGTCGGTGTTTGCAAGTTTGATGGATGAGGAAAAAGGAGGGAGCTTTAAAATTATTCCGAAGCGATTAAAAAAAATCACCCAAAGTTACATCCCGAGGACCAATATATTGAAAACGCATTTCCAGTGTGAAGATGGAGCATTTGAAGTGCAGGATTTTATGCCGCGTTACCTAAATCCGGATAATGGCGGTTATTATATTCCGCCTGATGTCATTCGCTATTTTAAGTGGATTGACGGCCAGCCGGAGTTGACAATCAGTTATAATCCGAAGCTGGAGTATGCAAAACACGATACACGAAGCTTTTTGGAGCAGGGGTGTTACACCCAAAATGAGCAGGGTTGTTATCTGAAATCAAACACCAGAAACGGAGCCTACGACTCACTATACCTCTATTCGAGTTTTGATTATCAGGATATTTTGGAAAGCAGTCCAATTATTTTGACAAAGGATGAATTTTGCCTGCTGAGCTACAACCAGAAGCTCCTGCCACAGGATACGCGCCGGGCCAAACTCAAATTGGAACGAACAAAAGTGTACTGGCTAAACTGGGCCGAACGAACCACTTCGTATAAATTTTATAATGAGGAGATTGTTCGTAGTGCGTTGACCTTGAAAATGCTGAGTTACGACAAAAGTGGCGCTATTTTGGCCGCTGTTACGACCTCGTTGCCCGAAACCATTGGCGAAGAACGCAACTGGGATTACCGCTTTTGCTGGATTCGCGATGCGTCGATGGTGGTCAAGATTATGACTTCGCTTGGGCATTATAAACTAGCCAAACGTTATTTGAGCTTCATCATCGATATTTTGCCCGACAAGGACGAGAAGATGCAGATTATGTATGGCATCAACGGGGAGAAAAAATTAAGCGAGATGGAATTGTCTCATTTGTCGGGCTACGAAGGTTCTGTTCCGGTTCGGGTTGGAAATGCAGCCTATAAACAGAAGCAAAACGACATTTACGGCATTTTGCTGGATGTGATTTACCAGCAACTCGAAATTTACGATATCAGCCTGGAGTACAGCGAGGAGCTGTGGACGATTGTCAGGAACATTATTAAAGTGGTGGGGAACAACTGGAAAAAGCCTGACCGCGGAATCTGGGAAATTCGGAGTGAGAACAAGCACTTCACCTTTAGCAAGGTGTTGTGCTGGACCGCGGTTGACCGGGCCGTAAAAATAGCGACGCTTTTACAGCGAAGCATGTATGTCGATAAATGGGCGAAGCTTCGGGATAAAATACACACCGACATTCATAAACATGCCTGGTCGGAAAAGCGGCAGGCCTTTACCCAGGCATATGGGTCTGAAGACCTGGACGCCTCGGTTTTGCTGATGGAGTCGTACGGCTTTATTCATGCCACCGATCATAAATACGTCAGCACTGTTTTGGCCATTCAGGAAGACTTGGAGCAGGACGGACTGATGTTCCGCTACCGAAACCAGGACGATTTTGGAAAACCCAAATCCGCCTTCACTATTTGTTCGTTTTGGCTCACCAATGCTCTTTTTAAAATCGGACGGAAAGAAGAGGCCCTTCGGAAATTTCATATGCTGCTAAGCTATTCCAACCATTTGGGCTTATTCAGCGAGGATCTTGATTTTGAAACCAAACGCATGCTGGGGAATTTTCCGCAAGCCTACTCGCACCTGGCCCTGATTGAAACAGCGATTAATGTTTCGGAATCGCAATTATCCGAAGAAGGGGTGCTTATCGATATTATACACGAAAAAAAGGGACTGCATTAGTCCCTTTTTTTTTGATGTTGATTTTTGGTTTTGTTCCCTATTTGAGGAATGTTTTCAGCATCCAAATCCGCTTTTCGGTGTCACCAATCAGGTCGCTGAATAAGGTTACAGTCGCTTCATCGTTCTGCTCACCCGCCACTTCTTTTAGCTGATTCATCTTATCGAGCAGGTGCTCCGACTGGTTGATGACATGCCCAACGGCTTCTTTTCCATCGTGAACATTGGTTACCTCTTGGATATCGGCCATTTGAATGTACTGGCTGAACGAATGTACTGGTTGTCCGCCAAGCATTAAAATGCGTTCGGCAACTTCGTCAACGACCTCCGAGGTGTGGTTGTAATATTCTTCAAACTTGGTGTGCAGCACAAAAAACAGGCTGCCGGTGACGTTCCAGTGAAAACCTCTCAGGTTTTGATAAAAAATCTGCATGTCGGCCAAAAATGTATTCATACCATTCACCAGGGTGTCGTTTGTTGTTTGTGTTTTTTCTAATGTTTTCATGATGATTACGTTTTAAAGTTTATTTTCTTTTTTGATTTATTTTCTATTTCAAAGATACTATTAATGTTATTTATTAAATTTATATCCGTATTTGAAATAGTTATACGATATGAATATCAATCAGCTAAAGTATTTTGTGGAGTTGTATCGGGTGCGAAATTTTTCGAAAGCTGCCGAAAATCTATCAATTAGTCAGCCGGCTTTAAGTTTGCAGATTCAGAAACTGGAAGAAGAATTTGGTTTTGTGGTGGTTGAGCGCAGCACAAAACCTTTGGGAATTACGGTCGAAGGCGAGCGCTTTTTCGAGAAGGCGGTCCAGATCATTCAATTGATGAATGAATTTGAACAGCTTAGCTTCGAACTGGATGAGGAAATTAAGGGGCAGATTCGAGTCGGCGTCATTCCCACCTTGTCGCCTTATTTAACGCCATTATTCCTTACCCCGGTCAAACAACGCTTTCCCGATCTTAAAATTGAAATTGTGGAGCTGGTCACCGAGACAATTCTGACCAAGCTCAAATTTAATGAGCTTGATGCAGGAATTATTTCAACTCCGGTTAAAGCGGCGGGTTTTGGTTTTACACCCTTATTTTATGAGCAGTTTTTCCTGTATGTGGCAGAGAGTCATCCGCTGTATCAGCAATCCAGGATCAGCCCGAATGAGATTCCAACCGACGAGTTGTGGTACTTGACAGAGGGCAACTGTTTTCAAAATCAGATCAATTCCGTTTGCGCCATTCCTTCCTTCGAATCGGTCAACAGTAACTTCCGCTACGTGTCCAGCTCAATCGAATCCTTGAAGCGCATTGTTGAAAGCCAGGGAGGCATGACGTTTATCCCGGAGTTGGCTACCTTGAATGTGCCATCCGAATTTGAAGACCTGATCAAGCCTTTTGAAGATCCCGTTCCGACCCGCGAAATCAGTTTTGTTTATTTGAAAAGTAGCGGCTTAAAGAAACTGGTTCGTGCCTTGATGGAGGTTATTTTGGATACGATTCCCAAACGAATGAAGGAGCAGCCGTTTTTTAACCCATTGGATACGAAGCTTTAACTTCGTATAAAAAAATCTCCGAAGATTCGCTCCGGAGATTTTTTTCTTGTGATGAATTTTTCTTTGAAGAATTAAGACTTAGACCTTTGTTATCATGTGTCGTCGATTTTACGCAACGGCGCTGGTTTAACAATCGTCACCCGGGAACTACCGCACAAACTGCAAGTTAGGGAAGCACGCTGCCCACAGGAATGTCGCAGCGGTGATAAGGCTGTCCGTGGGCCGGATTCAGCCGGGGTTTGGTCCCTGTATTGGCCGATGTTGTGTTTTGTGTTTGTGACGGACTGATCCGCATCGCATTTTCAATGGTCGGAGCTGTTGGATTGTTTTCGACACTGGGTGCTGAAGCAGAAGCTTGAGGTGCTGCAAGCTGAATCTGATTATTTGTCGTTTGCGGGATATTACTTGTCGCAGTCGAATTTAGCGGTGCGCCTACCGGAATATCACATCGGTGAAAGGGTTGTCCGTGCGGTGGATTCAGCATCACTTCGGCCGTATCTTGTTCCGTTGAAGCCGGCACGGTTGTTTCTTCCTCGGCAGCTTGAGCAGGTTCGGCACTTGCCGGCGTTGCCGGTTGCTGCGCTGGTGGCACAACTGGTACTTGCTGTGTTTGTTGCGAATCTTGTTTTGCCGGGCCACAGGAAGCCAGGGCAAAAAGCGTAAAAACGGTCATAAAAAACAGGAATGATTTCATTTGTGTATTTGTTTGAATGTATTTGTCCTTAACATGCAAGGCGATGGTAATGTTTTCGGCCGCGGTGCGGTGCAAAATTGCGATCACCCTCTGGATATCGCAGATGACCGCTCAGCGGCTTCGATCCGAGACTCCTTTTTTGATATTGAATACCGAAGGACCGGTCAATACAACATGAAGTGGACTCCTGATTACCCGGATTACAGCGCATCAATAAAAAAGGACCTTACTTTGCAGCAAGGCCCTTTAAAACTAAAATTTCAACAAACTTCTATCCGGGAATTAATTCCTTGAAAAGGACGGCGACTGCCGGATTCGATTTGGCAAAAACAAAGTTGCCCAGCGCCGATATCTTGGTAATTTCATCTTCAACGGTCCGTTGTAAAACATTTTTTGACATGGTGCCCGCTTTACGGGTAAATTTCGAGCTTTCCTGAATGTCGTTGGCCTGTTCCAGTTCTTGCTTCAGGGTTTCAATTTCGGTGATGTCCGACTCGAGGATACCGGTACCGGTGCTCCATTCGCCATAAGTGCCATAGGCAGTAATGACCATGTTGGCGGCGGCGGTGACACTGGACACGGTGTCAGTAATTTTTTCGCCAACACCGTAGGCTTTGGAAATTTCGCCCGAGGCACCGCTGCTTTTTACAATACTCCGAATATTAACTACGGTTTCGTGTAAATCGACCATGGCTTCGTTTTGCCCCCGTGTTTTTGATTTCTGTTCGGTGAGCGTTTCCGATTGGCCCGAATGGCGCGCTTCCAATTCGGTTACATTGGCTTTGTGCTGTGCCGCTTCGTCGGGTTGTAATCTGGGTTGAAGCTCGACTTGGTAGGTTTCCAACAACGAAACCGACTGTTTGCCTTTGATAATGGCTACGCCGGTTTCCCACTTTGGTCTTTTGTCATTTTCCATGATTGGTATTCATTGATTAATAGATAGGTTTTTTTTTGATAATCAAATCTAAAAAAGAAAATAAAAAAATGCAACTTTTTATTTTGATTTTTAGAACTTAAGCTTCGACCCCTGCATCTCGCGCATTATTTTTTTGTCGGGGATAAGGTTAAACTGGAACCACACGTATGCTGCTTGCGAACTTTTTGATCGAATGAATACCTCGTCTGCAGGAGCTTGGAAGTCGTTTGCAAAAAGTTCTGAATCATCTGCAGGAGCTTCTGAATCATCCGCAGGAGTTTGGGTGTCACCTGTAAGAGTTCCTGAATCGTTTGCATGAGTTCCTGAATCGTTTGCAAGAGTTCCTGAATCATTTGCAGGAGCTTGGGAGTCATCTGCAGGAGCTTCTGAATCGTTTGCAAGAGCTTGGGTGTCATCCGCCAGAGTTTGGGTGTCATCTGCAGGAGTTTGTGACTCACACGGGGAACCCCGGGCCCAATCCGGAACTGTTCGCGGGGCGGGTGCTGGTTGGTTGTTGGTGAGGCGGTGTGCGCCATAAGAGGCAGGGAGATGATCAACTTTGCGTTGTATTCATAACTTGCCGGAGGCGATCAATTCTTCCAAAACCAAGGGGTAATGAGCATGACGACGGTATAAATTTCCAGCCGCCCCAGGACCATCAGGGCGGAGAGGGCTATTTTGGAGGCTTCGGACAGGTGTGCAAAATTGCTGGCCGGGCCAATGGTGCCCAAACCCGGGCCAATGCCACCCATGGCGGTGGCTACCGAACTGAAAGCGGTGGCCACATCAGAGCCCAAAAATACCATCAACAGGCCGCCAGCCAGAAACAACATCAAGTACCAAAGAATAAAGGTCAGGATTCCATTGTTTTCCTGGTAACTGATCGGACGATGATTGATTCGCAGGGGAATGACGCCGTTGGGCGCATTCATCATCCGGAAGGTGTGCCTCACATTTTTCAGCGCCACCAGGTGACGGGCCATTTTTATGCCACCCGCCGTTGATCCGGTGCTCCCTCCAAAAAACATCAGAAAGAAAATGATGTACCAGCCTACAGCCGGCCACAGCAAATAATCGGCTGTGGCAAAGCCGGTGCAGGTGATGATGGAAGCCACCTGGAAAAAGGATTCGCGAAAGGCCAGTTCGAACGAGCGGTCGGTTTGAAAGTACAAAATACCGGTAATCAGGAAGCCGGAAAAAAGAATGACAAACAGGTAGAACTTCAGCTCTTCATTTTGCCTGATCTTGTGGAATTGCCGTTTAACGGCGTAGTAATGAATAACAAAATTGACCCCGGAGAGCACCATGAAAACGGTAACGACATATTGAATGTAGGGCGAATAGCCGCCAATGCTTGTGTTTTTAGGGGAGAATCCGCCCGTGGCAACGGTGCCAAAGGCGTGGCAAACGCTTTCATACAGGTTCATGTCGCCGATGAGCAGGAAGATGATTTCGGCCAGGGTGAGCGATAAATAAATGTACAGCAGGCGCCGGCCAACTGATTTGATCTTCGGATGAATTTTCTCCTGAAAAGACGATTCGAGGGTAAACAGGTTGTAGCCTCCAATATTGAGAGAAGGCATGATGATGATGACCAAAACAATAATTCCCAACCCACCAATCCAATGGGTCATGCTTCGCCAAAACAGAACCGATTTTGGCAAGCTTTCAATATCGGTTAAGATGGATGACCCAGTCGTTGTAAAGCCAGAAACCGATTCGAAGAACGCATTGACAAAAGAGGGAAAGGCTCCGCTAAAAAGATAAGGCAGCGAGCCAACCAGCGAAACCACCAACCACGAAAGGGTTACAGAGAGGTACGCTTCGCGACGATGGAAACTGCTTAATTCCGCGCTTCCCCTCAACCCATAAACACTGGCAGCCATGACAAAGACAATCGTTGCCGTATACACAAATGGCAAAACAGGTTCGTCGTAAACGAGCGCCACCGGAATACAAGTTAGAAGTGCCGTACCGGAAATTACAAGTATCCGCATTAAAATATGGAGGACAGGTCGAAGATCCATCAGTTAACGATTTATTTTTTCAGTCGTTGCAATTGCCTGCAGCTAGACTTGATACTGACTCCCGATTCGCCTTTTGTATAATGGCAAGTGAAAAAAGAAGCTGCTTCCCTCGCCGGCTGAGCTTTCTACCCATATATCGCCAAACTGTTTGGTGATGAATTCTTTTGATATGGCTAGTCCCAGTCCGGTACCTTTTTGACCTGAGCCCGGCACGCGGAAGAATTTTTCGAAGATCTGCTGCTGGTATTTTTCTTCAATGCCAGGTCCAAAATCACGCACCATAAACTGCACCGAGTTGTTCACCTGCTTGACTTCAATGTGTACTTGCGATTGCTCGGGCGAGTACTGAATCGCATTGTTGATCAGGTTCAGCAATACCCAGGCTGTTTTTTCCGAGTCGCAGTACATTTCGGGCAGTGGCTCGGCCAGTTTAAACCTGATTTGAGCGTGCTTGTCCTTGGCATGATTGGTTGCCGGCTTGGTCACATAACGGATAATTTCGGACGGAGGAACGGCTTTAAAATCCAGCGAAATATTGCCCGTCTCCACCTGCGCCAAATCCAGTAATTCGGAGGTGATACTTGATATTTTATGCGTTTCCTCCTTCAAGGCCTGAATCAGCTCTTTCTGCTCTTCATTCAGCGATCCAATCCGTGAATCATCCAGCAACTTCAGGTTCAGCCGAAGCGATGAAATGGGTGTTTTCAGTTCGTGTGAAATGGTGGCGATAAAATTGGTTTTTGCTTCGTCCTGCTCCAGAAAGTGGGTGATATTTTTCATGATAATGACGCGCCCAACATTGACTGGCAATTCCTCTCCGGTTTTGGTGAGTACCACGTCAATAATCTCTTGGTTATAGTATACCGGCTTCCCATCGGGCTGAAGTTTAATCGGATGAAATTCCTTTTCCGCTGGCGTCACATCTTCACAGGCACTCTTAAATATCAGGCTAAAAAGATCGTTCTTTCGTTCAAGCTCAGTAGCTTGTTGACCGATCAGTTGCGAGGCATCCGTTCGGAGGATTTCACAGGCAATCGTATTCGAAAAAATGATTTGGTTGGCATTGTCCAGACCAATGATGCCATCCTTCATATTATTGATGATGGTATCGATCCGCTTTTTCTCGAAAAGCAATTGCGACAGGTTGCTGTGTTCGTACTCGTGCAGCCGGGCAGCCATGAGGTTAAAGGCCTGGGCCAGCTCACCCAACTCGTCGTGCGACTTAAACTGAAGCCGCTGCTCGTAGTTTCGGTTGGCAATTTCCTGAATGCCCTTGGTCAGCTGTATGATGGGTTTGGAAATGTAGCGTGGATACTGAAAAAAGAACAGGGCGGCAATGATGAAGCAAATAGTGCCAATCAGCGACATCATCAAAAAAGCCTGATGAGCGGTATTTTTTACCTGGCTGTTTTTATGGCTGATGGCCTGCATGTTCAAATCCCAAAGCGCCACAATATTGTTGCGGGTGAGCATGTACGCGGCTACAAGTTGATGAAAGCCGGCTGTTGTAACTGTGTCCTTTTTCTCCAGCGAATCATAAACGCCCATGTACGACTGAAAGCTCGCGTCCAGCTCCCTGATCAGGTCGGCTTCGCCCGCTTCGGTAATGTTATTTTTTACTGCCTCAAGGTTATCGGTAAACACCGCCAGGTTGAACTGGTACAAACTGTCGTTGAGGTGATAGCCTTCGCCAAACAACTCGTAGGAGTGTTTGTTTTCAATATCATCCAGAGCCTGAATCAAAAACTTGGTCGATTCCACGGTTTGATAATTTTCCTTCAGCATGGCCGAAGAACGGTTGGATAGATTATAAATGAAGTAGGCTCCTGTCAACCACAACAGGAGAACCAGCAACAGCAACAATCCAAATCCAATCGAAAGCCTGTTTTTCAAACTAACACGTATCATGATGGTATGAAATTAATTCTGATGTCCCTTTAGTTCCGCATAACGCAGCAGGCTAAATCCATGCCATTTCGGCAAGTCCACAGCAGCAATCAGTCCGGATCATTTATTAATCAGCTCGTTGACCTGGCCATAAATCATGCAAGCGAAAAATGAGGTTGCGAATGTACTATAACAATTTGAAAGGGTCGCTCTAACGTTATTTTAGGGGATTGCAATGCCGTATTGCTCCAGCTTTCGGTAGAGTGTTGGGGGCGAAATACCTAATTTTTCGGCTGCCTTGGTTTTATTTCCACCGGTATGTTGAAGCATCTTCAGAATATGGATGCGCTCCATGTCTTCCAAAGTACCCAGCGGATCGTAGCCGGATTGCTTTAGGTCAGGGTGTTGAATCTCGTAGGGCAGCAGATCAGGGCTGAGTGTTGGCTTATCGGCCAGGATCACCGCCCGTTCAATCACATTTTTCAACTCGCGGGTGTTTCCCGGCCAATCAAATGCTTTCAGTTTATCCAGAAACTCGGGCGATGCTCCGGCAATCTTCTTCTTGGTTTTGGTGGCATACATCTGGATAAAATGCGCGACGAGTTTGGGGATATCATCTTTTCTGTCGCGCAGTGCGGGAATTGGGATCTTAAAGACCGACAGCCGGTAATACAGGTCGTGACGAAAGTTTTCACGGGCAACTTCACTCATCAGGTCCCGGTTGGTCGCGGCGATAATCCGCACATTGACCCGCGTCATTTTGGTATCGCCTATTTTTGTAAAGGTCTGGTCTTCGAGCACCCGCAAAAGTTTAGCCTGCAGGTCGGGGTGCATCTCACCAACTTCATCCAGGAAAAGGGTACCCTCGTTGGCTTCTTCAAACAAACCTTTTTTATCGAACATTGCCCCGGTAAAGGCGCCTTTTTTGTGTCCGAAGATTTCCGATTCAAGCAAATCTTTTGGGAAAGCACTGCAATTGACAGCCACAAAAGGCTTATTTTTTCGAAGGCTTTCCGTGTGAATGGACTGGGCGAAAAGCTCCTTTCCGGTGCCGGTTCCTCCCTCAAGCAACACGGTCGAATCAGTTGGTGCCACCCGTCGGGCCAACTCAATGGTTTGCCTGATGCTTTTGGAAGCGCCAATAATCCGGTCGAAACGGTAACGGCTTTCCAGCTTGTTTTCCAGCTCAAAAATCCGGCGCTTCAGCTTGCCTTTTTCTACTGCTTTTTCAACGGTTACAATAATTTGTTCATCGCCATCGCCTTTAGTAATGTAGTCGAAAGCCCCGCGTTTCATGGCCAAAACCCCATCGTGAATGGTGCCATAAGCCGTTAGCAAAATCACTTCTACGGGGGGATGTTGCTGTTTCATGACCGTCAGAAGCTCCAGTCCATTGCTGTCGGGCAAACGAACATCGCACACCACTAAAAGGATATCCGGATTCTTTTCCAGAATTTTCAGGCCCTTTGCTCCGTTGTCGCTCTGTAGCACTTCGTATCCTTCGAGTTCAATGATTCTCGA
>NZ_LGIA01000157.1 GCF_001270965.1 Sunxiuqinia dokdonensis
CGTTTGTCGCATGGTTACTGATTGCGGGTTGTTCCTGTGCATTTTGGTAGGTTTTGTATGCACGCACAACCGCTTCCAAAAAGGCACGGCTGGTAATGGTTGAAGCGGTGATGGCATCGACATCGCCTCCATCTTTTTTCACTTCAAACTTTGAAGTGGCCGGACTCTTACCGATGATGTTTTGGCTGGGCTTGCTTTCGTCCTTAAACCAGGCATTCATTTTTGAGCCCAATCCCGGTGTTTCCTTGTGTTCCAGTACTTCAAACCCGGTGATTGTACCTTCGGGTGAAAAACCGGCCATAATGCTGATCAATCCGCTGAATCCGTTTTTCGTGTAGGTTTTCACAGCCACACCAACCAGTTGCTGACTGGCGTCGTAGGCCGGGAAAAACTCCAGGCTGTCGGAGCTGTCTTCAGGTAACATTTTGTATGAATCGCCCAGCGTGTCGAAGGCTGGTAAAACACTTTCTATTGCTTTTTGCTGGGCCTGTTGTTTGGCCAGCGCGATATCTGCCTTGGTTAAATCATGCACAAAACCCAGCACGGTTGCAGCAACAAAGGTCACCACAAAAAGGGTCAAGGTCATGTTTAGAAATGTCGATTCTCTTTTTGCCATTACTTCTGCCCTCCAAATCGTTTTGGTTTAATGTATGCGTTGATGAGTGGAACAAAGCCATTCATAATCAGGATGGCGAATGAAATTCCTTCGGGATAGGCCCCAAAGTTCCGGATCAGCACGGTCAGTACGCCGATTCCAACGCCAAAAATAAGTTGTCCCTTTACGGTCATGGGTGAAGTCACCATATCAGTGGCCATGTAAATGGCGCCAAGCATGGCTCCTCCGGAAAGCAAGTGGAAAACAGGTTCAACAAAATTTTCCGGGTTTAGCATCCAAAGGGCGCCCTGGAAGACAAAGATGGTTCCGAGCACAAAAGTAGGAATGTGCCAGGTAATGACTTTTTTCCACAGCATGTAGGCAAATCCCAACAAAAGCAGCAGTGCTGAAACTTCACCGAGAGAGCCGGACATATTTCCGTAGAGCATCTCCAGGTTTGAAGGTAGGTTGAGCAGGACTTCGCTTACGGGTTTGCCGGCGTTGACGCCTTCTTTTAAAAGGGCCAGTGGGGTAGCCGTGGTCAGCGCGTCAACCGTTGCATGCTGGGTAACGGGCCAGCTTGTCATGTGCACCGGAAAGGAAATGAGCAGGAACACACGCCCAACCAAAGCGGGGTTGAACGGATTGTTGCCCAAACCTCCGAAAGAAAGTTTTCCAACGCCAATGGCTACGAGCGCACCCACAACGATCATCCAGCCTGGAAGACTTGCCGGTACGTTAAAGGCGAGCAGGATGCCTGTCAGCGCAGCAGAACCGTCGGTGATTTGCGGCACTTCTTTCATGATATACTTCTGAATCAGGAATTCGAAAGCCATGCATGCGGCTACAGCCAGCAGGGTTACACGGATGGCCTCGAAGCCAAACATGAAAACCGACCAGGCCAATGCCGGTACTAAAGCCAGAATTACCCGGTACATGATTTTATTCACCGAATCGCTGGTGTGTACATGCGGCGAAGGGGATATGGTTAGCAGTTTACTCATAGGATTATACTTGATGCTTGATACTCGATGCTTGATATCTTTATTGTTTTCGTGACCGGATGATGTTTCCCACCTTTGCTTTTCCTAAGCGAATGTAGTCGAGCAACGGACGGTCGGCCGGACAGGTGTAGCTGCATGAACCACACTCAATGCAATCCATGATGTGATGTTCTTCGGCCTTTTCCCAAATTTGCTTCTCCGAAACGGTCATCAGATAGTATGGTTCCAATCCCATGGGACAAACCGTAACACAGCGCGTACAGCGAATGCAGGTTTTCACCTTTTCACGTTTAGCTTCCTTGTCCTGCATAATCAGAATTCCGGATGTTCCTTTGGTAACCGGAATGTCGGTATTGGCCACGGCTTTTCCCATCATGGGGCCGCCACTAATAATTTTTCCGGCATCTTCGGGTAGTCCGCCCGCGGCATTGATTAGTTCCTGAATTGGTGTTCCCACCCGTACAAGGAAGTTCGAAGGATTGGCAACAGACTTTCCGGTGATGGTCACGACGCGCTCAACCAGGGGCTTATTTTTCTGAACAGCTTCGTAAACAGCCAACGCTGTCCCTACATTGTTGACGACCGCGCCAACGGCAATGGGCAGTGCACCCGAAGGAACCTCGCGGCCAGTAACCGCTTTAATGAGCTGTTTTTCACCTCCCTGTGGATATTTCACTTTCAGTGGCACAACCTGGATGGATTGATCCGGTTTGGTCAGCTCATTCAGATGAGCGATTGCATCCGGCTTATTATTTTCAATGCCGATGTAGGCTTTTTCAACTTCCAGGGCACACATCAGTATTCGAATGCCAACCAGCAGCTCGGGCGCTTTTTCAAGCATCACCCGGTGATCCGAAGTGAGATAAGGTTCACACTCCACACCATTGATCAGCAGCATTTCGGCTTTCATGCCTTGCGGCGGCATCAGCTTGACGTGGGTGGGGAAAGTTGCTCCGCCCAGACCAACAATGCCGGCTGCATTAATTTTGTCGATGATTTTTTTGCTGTCGGCTTCAAATTTTTCAATGAGGGTTAAAGAGGTATCAATTCCTTCTTCCCATTCATCGCCTTCAACATCAATAAAAATGCCTTGCTTGGGATAGCCCGAACTGTCCATCGCCAAATCAACCTTTTTTACGGTTCCTGAAACGGATGAGTGGATGTTGGCCGAAACAAAGCCGCCTGATTTGGCAATGAGTTGACCTACTTTTACCTGATCGCCTTTTTTTACCAGGGCTTGTGCTGGTGCTCCAATATGCTGGGCTACAGGGATAAAAACACTTTTGGGCAAAGCCAGTTTTTCGATGGCTTTGCTGGCCGAAAGTTTGTTTTCAGCCGGATGTACCCCTCCTAGTTTGAATGTTTTTAACACGATGGCCTCCTATTTTTGGTCTGAATTATCGGTTTTAGTTTCTTCGGAAGCTTGAACTTCTGGCTTCGCAGGAGCTTCCTTTTTTACTGCCGGCTTGGGGGGCAGGTCGGTTTTAATTTTCCGTGGTGGAAAACCAAGTTCAATGATGGCATTGGTCGGACATTCGACCACACATTTCCGGCACAACTTACATTTGTCCGAATCGATAAATGCCAGGTTGTTATTCATGACAATGGCATCGAACGGACAAACCTTGAAGCATTTGGAACAGCCTATACAAGCCACTTCGCATGATTTTTTAGCTACCCCGCCTTTATCTTCATTTCGGCATGCTACGTAAATTTTCCGGTCTTTAGGTCCTCGCTTGCGCAACTCGAACAGTGATTTTGGGCAGGCTTCAACACAAGCGCCGCAGGCCACACATTTGTCATCGACCACTTCCGGCAAGCCGGTTTCCGGATTCATATGAAGCGCGTCAAAGTCGCAAGACACCGCACAATCGCCATGGCTTAAGCAACCATACTGGCAACCCGTATCGCCACTGTACAGTGCTGCTGCAGCCGCGCAGGACAGTGCTCCGTCGTACTGGTTGGTTTTTGGGCGGTGATCGCACGATCCGTTGCAGCGTAAAACCGCCACCCGGGGATCCTGCTTTACGGCTTCGAGCCCCAATACGGCAGCAACATCAGCCATGCAATCGTTTCCACCGACGGGGCAAAAAAGATCGGCCAGGTCGTTTTCCTTCACACAGGCTTCGGCAAATGCCCGGCAACCAGCAAAACCACAACCACCACAATTGGCACCCGGAAGCGCCGTTTCTACTTCATCGATCCGTGGATCTTCATATACTTTAAACTTTTGAGCTACAAAGTACAAAATGACAGCAGCCAAAATGCCAATGGCGCTCAAAGCAATCATCGTATAAATAATCGTTTCACTCATAGTAAAGGCTTAATTTCAAATTCAAAGCTTTTGCGAATTTTATTTCTGGTGAGGTATAATATTAGATAGTAGGGAACCAGGATGGATAACGAAATCAAACCACTGATTCCTTCACTGAACTGCAAACTGGTTAGCGTAATTAAAACCAGCATGATTAATAGGAATGGAAGAACATAGCCGTAAAACAAGGCTTTAAATCCCTGGGAAGTTTTGCCAATGACCTGCACCGCTTGTCCAACCCTGAAGTCGCCGGAGAAACTTCGGATGTCGACTTCCTTGTCTTGCATGTCGGCAGCTGTGCAAGCTCCTTTTGCATGACAAGAAGAGCAGGCTGACTCGTTAACAATGCTGACGACGATCTGGTGATCCGTAAGCGATTTAATAATTCCTTTGTGTGAAATCTCTCCCGACATCATTTCCACTTCCTTACAAATTTATGACTGCAAAACTAAAGATGTTTGGATAACTGGAATCCTACTTAAGGCCATTTTTAAAACATCTTCAGTTATTTATATTTGTTTTAAATAATCGATTTTTTAACACTTATTGTAATTGTTTCAAAATAAGTGAATTACAATTGAGCATGATAAAAATCATTGATTTTGTGTCGATTTTGCTATCTGTGGATTGCAGTAATTTAATGATTGATTAATGTCTGTTTTGCAATATTGAAGCAATTTTATTCGCTTGAATAAGCAAAATTCAGGAAAAGTTGTCAACTGACGTTAGCTAATGACACTCCAATTGAATTCCGTATTTTTCATTTTCAGGTAATGATAGCGGAGTAGTTTATGCTCTTCTTTTTCCAAACGAGGGTCATCGTCCAGAATATCGCTGGCCAAGTTTCGGGCAATACGCAGGATTTCGCCATCTTTTCCCAGGTTGGCAATGTTCAGATTCAAGCCCAGTCCGCTTTGCTGTGTCCCCTCAATATCACCCGGCCCACGCAGTTGCAGATCAACTTCTGCTATTTCGAAGCCATCGTTGGTCCGTACCATGGTTTCCAGGCGTTTGCGGCTTTCGTTACTGATTTTGTAGGAAGACATCAGCAGACAATACGATTGCTCGGCGCCGCGGCCCACACGTCCGCGCAGCTGATGCAGCTGAGAAAGCCCGAAACGTTCAGCACTTTCAATGACCATGACCGACGCATTGGGCACATCAACGCCCACTTCGATCACGGTGGTTGCCACCATGATTTGTGTTTTGCCGTCCTTGAAAAGCTGCATTTCGGCATCTTTTTCGGCTGGTTTCATGCGGCCATGCACCATGCTGATTTTGAAACGTGGAAAAACCTGTTTCATCAGCTCATAGCCGTCCTCCAGATTTTTATAGTCCATTTTTTCCGATTCGCTGATCAGCGGATAAACAATATAGGCCTGTCGTCCGCCCTCAATTTGCGATCGGATGAACTGGTAAACCTCCTTTCTGCGATTCTCATAATAATGTCGGGTTGAAATCGGTTTCCGTCCTGGTGGAAGTTCATCAATCACCGACACTTCCAAATCGCCATACAAGGTCATGGCCAGGGTTCGTGGAATGGGAGTGGCAGTCATCACCAAAATATGGGGAGGAATGCCGCTGTTTTTTTTCCACAGTTTAGCTCGCTGAGCAACACCAAACCGGTGTTGTTCATCAATGATCACCAAACCCAGCTTGTGGAAACTGACCACATCTTCAATCAACGCGTGCGTGCCAATTAACAGCTGCAACTCACCTGATTCGAGCTGTTCATGAATGATTTTACGCTGGCTTTTTTTTGTTGATCCGGTGAGTAGGGCCATGTTCACCCCCAAACCTTGCAGCATTTTTCGAATGGTGTTGTAATGCTGAATGGCCAGGATTTCGGTCGGTGCCATCAGGCTGGCCTGAAAGCCGTTGTCGAAAGCCAGCAACGCGATCATTAAAGCCACCAGGGTTTTTCCACTTCCCACATCACCCTGTAAAAGCCGGTTCATTTGCTTGCCCGAACCTAAGTCTTTGCGGATTTCTTTGATCACCTTTTTCTGAGCGCCGGTGAGTTCAAATGGCAGATTGTTGGCGTAGAAATGATTGAAATTGTAGCCCACGCTGGAAAAGACAAATCCTTTAAACGCTTCGTAGCGCTTGTGCTTTAGGCTTAAAATCTTCAGTTGAATGTAAAACAGCTCTTCAAACTTCAACCTGAAGGTTGCCTTTTGCAGTAAATGGGTACTTTCAGGAAAATGAATCTGGCGCAGGGCATTTTTTAGATCCATTAATTTGAGCGGATCTTTGACTTTTGGAGGTAGCGTTTCGTAAATCTTTCCCTGGATCTGCAGGGCAAGGTTATATTGAATCTTATTTAGCGCGCTGGTATTCAGAAAGCGCTTTTTCAACTTTTCAGTGGTATTGTAAAAGGCCTGTAGAACTCCAGTTTTAAACTGTTCGCTGGTTTTGTCTTCCACTTCCGGATGAATAATATTGACGCGTCCGCTAAAAACTGACGGTTTGCCGAACACAACGTAGGTTTTTCCGGGAAGCAGGTTTTCGCGGATGTATTTAATGCCCTGAAACCACACCAGGTCCATGCTCCCCGTTTCATCAAAAAAAACAGCGCTCAACCGTTGCTTACGTCCTTCGCCCAGTAATTCGAAAGAGCGGATTTTGCCTTTAACCTGGATGTATGCCTGGTCGGGCCGGACTTCGGAAATGTTATGAAACCGGGTCCGGTCAATATATTTATAAGGAAAGTAGTAAAGCAGATCGCGAAACGTGTAGATACCCAACTCCTTGTTGAGCAGCTCGGCTCGTTTGGGACCAACTCCCACCAAAAACTTAATGTCTTGATCTAAATACTCCGGCATAAAGCAAAGATAAAAAACAATGGGGAGCGGTCGACCCCGATGGAAAATGAGTTATTAAGATTTTTTTGTTTGTAAATGCAGGCAATTGCATGGTTTTTGTAGGCTGACAAACTCGGTTTTGAAAGCGAGAAATACTTTTATTGACTGGTAAATTGAACCGATATCCCTATATTTACGAACCAAAAAAATAACAATGGAAGCCCCATTATACAATCAAGTACTGGATATGTCTGAAACAAAGAAAAAAGTAATCGACCTGACTGATATCGTAAAAAACTACAAGGTTGGAACCCAGGTCGTACGGGCTCTTCGCTCGGTTAGCCTTCATATTAACGAAGGCGAGTATGTGGCCATTATGGGCGCGTCGGGTTCGGGTAAATCAACCCTGATGAATGTGATTGGCTGTTTAGATACGCCGACAAGTGGCACGTACATTTTAAATGGTCACAATGTAAGTGATTTAACCGATGATGAATTGGCGGTCATCCGCAATCGTGAGATCGGCTTTATTTTTCAAACGTTTAATTTGCTTCCGCGAAGCACTGCGCTCGACAATGTGATGTTGCCCCTGATTTACTCGGGTGTGAAAAAGCAAGAGCGCCTGGAGCGTGGAACCAAAATTTTAACGGATGTGGGACTGGCCGAGCGAATGGACCACAAGCCCAACGAGCTGTCGGGGGGGCAACGGCAGCGTGTGGCAGTCGCACGAGCGTTGATTAACAAGCCTGCCATTTTGCTGGCCGATGAGCCAACCGGAAACCTGGACTCGAAGATTTCGGAAGAAATCATGCACCTTTTTGCTGAAATTCACCGAAAGGGCAATACCTTGATTGTGGTTACCCACGAAGAGGATATTGCGTTGCACGCCCACCGGGTGATCCGGTTGAAAGACGGACAGGTTGAATCGGATGAGATTAATCCTAATCCTGTGATTTGATGACGAAGGAAGTGCAGATATACACAAAAACCGGCGATGATGGCACAACCGGCCTGATCGGTGGCGCGCGGGTTAAGAAATATGATATTCGGCTCGAAGCGTACGGCACGGTCGATGAGCTCAATAGTTACCTGGGCCTGATTATTTCAATGAATATTGATGAACACGCCCAAACCATTTTGCAAAAAATTCAATCGGTCTTGTTTACGATTGGTGCCCAGTTGGCCACGGATGACGCGGCAGCTGATTTCAAAAATCAAATTCCGTGTAAGGATGAAATGATTGAGATGCTGGAACAGGAAATGGATGAGATGTTTAAGGTGCTGCCCAAGCTCAATCAGTTTATTTTGCCCGGAGGAAGCCAGGCCGCAGCGCATGCGCAGGTTGCACGTACGGTTTGTCGTCGGGCCGAACGTCGAATCATTGAACTTTCTGAAAAAACAGAAATCAATAAAAACCTGATGAAATTCATCAATCGCCTTTCAGACTACCTTTTTGTCCTTGGGAGAAAGTTGTCGTTAGACGCTCAGGTGCCTGAAACCCCATGGAATTCGGGTGTTTGAGCAAAGATATTTTTTTTCTAGGTTTTGATGTTATTTTTTATATATTCGCAAAATCAAAAAACAGAATCAAAACTAAAATTACTTCATAATATGTACTGGACACTTGAATTAGCTTCAAAATTAGAAGATGCCCCTTGGCCTGCAAGCAAGGATGAGTTGATTGACTATGCAATTAGATCAGGAGCGCCGCTCGAAGTGATTGAAAATTTACAGGAAATTGAGGACGAAGGGGAAATCTACGAGAGTATTGAAGATATTTGGCCAGATTATCCGAGCAAGGATGACTTTTTCTTCAATGAAGATGAGTATTAATAATTGTTAAGGCGATCAAAAAAAATACAGATAGCAAGGCGATGTCCTTGCTATTTTTGTTTTCTGAAAATATCCTCCATTCGTTTGGGCCGAATGGCATCGTACCATTGAAAACCAGGAAGCTCTTTATCTTCATCGGGGATATTAATTAGCGGCAGCAATTGTCCGTCAGGCGATTTTACAAAAACGATCCGGCTCACTTGGCTGCTGTCAAGGTGAATAACAATGGAGCTGCTTTGGGCTTTATTCAGGCCAATAATTCCTTCATCATCGCGGGCATAATACAACGATTGTCCGTTCCCGTCCACATCAATTTTATAAAGTTCATTGTCGAGGATATAACCAAGCATATTCCGCCCTTTGATTTGGTTGTACATGCCCGAGTCTTCCATGGCCACGATAAAGGCATTTTGTTCCATTCGAACCAAATCCGGTGCATCGGTCTGGGTAATCATTTCAATGTAATCGGCAGTCATTTGGTTATTGTCCGACCAAATGACCGGATCATGAAAAAACTGGATGGTGGAATCCATTGACCAATAAACCATCGAATCGCATTTTCCCTGCATGTCTTCCCTGAAAAATTTGACTTGATAATAAGCCATGACCAATTTCTCGTCGGGAATGGTGTCGGGAACTGATCTTAGCGTATCGGCGTGAAGGAAGAGCGTATCTTTTTCAGAATAAAGTAAGAAGTGCGCAGAGTCTGTCGCCATCGCTATTTCACTCTGGTCGTTGTAAACCACCCGGTTTCCTTTGACAATCATCCGATTTTTAAAATCTTCGATTCGCGCATTTCCGATGGCCCGTCCGTCGCCTGTTGTCTTGTTATAAAAAATGGAGTCGGCATTGATTTTCTGTTCTTTGCCCAGAACTTCCGGATTCCGGTATAATTCCACGTCTCCCGAATCGCTGCTGTAGAATCCCCTTTCAGCGTAAATGGTGTTTTCTTCATCCCGAATGTTGGTTGGCCCAACAATGGAAATGACACGCGTTTTCGTGTTGTAAATCAGGGTGTCCGAAGTGAGTGTGTAATCTTCGGACAAAACTTCGACTTCGGTTTTGAAATAAGCCTTATTTTCATTGGCGTAGTATTCACCAATCTTGCTGTAAAGGGTACTTGCGCTATCGACAACCGTGCCGTAGTCGTCGTAGTAACCAACATTGCGAGCCATATCAAACTCCAGTGAGTCGGTGGTCAGGGTGGTGGTTTTGTTTACCAGTCGGACGTTGCCAATGGCCACAGCCCATTTGGCATCGCCATTATAATTCAAAAAGTCGGAATACAAGTGCAGGGTGTCGTCTTTCAAAATATGCACATGTCCAAATGCATCAACCATATTCGTGTCGGTGTAGGAATAAGCGCTGTCGCACCACATTCGGATGTTTTCGTGCGTAATGATCACATTGCCGATCAGGCGCTGTGCGTTGGCTATAATTCTTTCGTTGTATTCCAGAAAGTCAGCCTGTTCAATGTCAACCCGTTTTTTTGTTTGTGCCAGCGACAAAACAGGAAGCAACAAAAGCAAGAGTATGATTTTATGATAGCGAATTTTTGGATTCATTCAATTGAAATTACAGCAATTCCTGTATGATTTGATCGACAGAGATATTCTCTGCTTCAGCCTTATAATTTTTGATGATTCGGTGGCGCAGAATCGACTTGGCAACCGCTTTCACATCTTCAATATCGGGAGAATATTTCCCCGACAGCACGGCATGTGTTTTAGCCCCCAGAACCAGGTATTGGGACGCTCTTGGTCCAGCTCCCCACTTGAGGTACTTGTCCGAAATGGGAGCAGCCATTTTCGTTCCGGGCCGTGTTTTGGCTGAGAGCGACACGGCATAGTTCAGGACATGATCGTTGACCGGGATTTTCAACACCAATTTCTGATAGAACTTAATTTCTTCGTCCGATAAAATTTCTTTCAACTCGGTTGAGTAATCGGAAGTGGTGTTGCGGACAATGGTCAGTTCATCTTCAAAATCCGGGTAATCCAACCAAACCGAAAACATAAACCGGTCGAGCTGGGCTTCGGGCAGGGGATAGGTTCCTTCCTGCTCAATGGGATTTTGGGTGGCCAGCACGAAGAATGGCCGGTCGAGTAAAAAGCGTTCGCCGGCAGCGGTAACGGCACGCTCCTGCATGGCTTCGAGCAAGGCCGCCTGTGTTTTTGGAGGTGTCCGGTTAATTTCGTCGGCCAAAATAATGTTGGCGAACAGCGGCCCACGGATGAATTTAAATTCCCGGTCTTTGTCCAGAATTTCTGTGCCTATGATATCGGACGGCATTAAGTCGGGCGTAAACTGGATCCGGCTGTACTTCAATCCCAACACTTCAGCAATGGTGTTTACCAAAAGTGTTTTGGCCAGTCCGGGAACGCCAATCAGTAAGCAGTGGCCGCGGCTAAAGAGCGATATGAGCACCTGCTTAATGATTTCATCCTGCCCGTAAATTCGCTTTTGGATTTCAGCCTGAAGCTGATCGACTTTGTTTTTTAAAGCGTCAACAGCTTCCGCATCATTTTTGAAATTCATCGGTTGCATGTGGTCTTTATTTTTGCCAGCCTTTAAACTTGAAGTTGCAATTCGCATAAGTCCGGTCAATACTGATGTAGGTTTTGGCTTGCTGCTCTGAGATCCATTGATTCATTGCCTCTTCCTGCTTCTCCTGTAAGTAAATTTCGGTTAGCAATTGATAGTCTTCCTGAAGATTTGCCCGGTGTTGTTCAGTGCGGTCAATCAATTTTACGATTTTATATACCGTTCGTTGTTTGTCATCAATTGTCTTAAAAGGCTCTGAAATTTCATTGACTTTCAATCCATCCAAAATTTTACTCACATCCGGATCCAATTCTTGTTGTCTCCACTTGGTCGACATGGTTTGTGGGTTGATGACCTTGCCACCGCTGTTTCTTGAATTTTTGTCAAACGAATAGCGCATGGCCGCATCCGCAAAGGTCACTTCTTCCTTCCGAATAAAATTGGCCAGGCTGTCGAGCCTGCTTTTGGCTTCTTCCATCGCTTCAATATTCGCTTTGGGTTTCAACAGAATGTGCCGCGTGTTGATCTGATCGCCACGACGGTCAACAACTTGAATGATGTGGTAGCCAAATTCACTTTTCACCACGTTTGAAACCCGGTCGCCTTTCAGGTTAAACGCGGCTGTGGCATAGTTGGCATCAAGTTGAGCGCGTCCCATGAAACCAAGTTCGCCGCCATTCACGGCCGACGGGCCTTCGGAATACAAGACCGCCAGGGTCGCAAAGTTTTCTCCGTTCTCAACTCGCTCTTTGAACTCGCGCAAGCGCGCCTTGATCCGGTTTTCCTCTTCCAGCTCAATTGGGGGGATTACCGTGATTTGGGCATATTCCACCATGGGGTCAACCAATGGAATGTCCTCTTTTTTCATGTTACGGAAGTGGTAGCGCACTTCGGAAGGTGTAACCTGCACTTTATCAATAATTTTACCCTGCATCTGGCTGGTCATGGATTGATTCCGGATCACTTCTTCCAGATCGGCTTTAATTTGCGAAATGGGCTTTTTGAAATAAGCTTCAACCGCTTGCTCC
>NZ_LGIA01000158.1 GCF_001270965.1 Sunxiuqinia dokdonensis
GTTTTTGCTACCCCGCTCGGTTTCATTGCCATTCAGGCAGGATGGGTCGTCACGGAAGTGGGCCGTCAACCCTGGATTATTTACGGCATCATGAAAACCAAAGATGCGCTGACCCCGATGCCGGGAATTCAATACACGTTTTACACCATCTCAGCAGTCTATCTGCTGTTGAGCTTTATCGTTGCCTGGCTGATGAGCCGTCAAATCAAAATGCTTCAAACCAAATACCTGAAACATGACTGAAATAATCTTAATCATACTCGGAATTTCGTTGTTGCTCTACGTCCTGCTTGGTGGAGCTGATTTTGGAGGGGGAATCCTCGAATTGCTATCGCGTGGAAAAGCGTCGGGTATTGTTTCGCGGGCCATTGCCCCGGTGTGGGAAGCCAATCACATGTGGCTCATTCTGGTGGTGGTGATCCTGTTTGTTGGATTTCCAACGGTTTACTCCACCGTTTTAACGGCCTTACACATTCCGGTTTTACTTGTTTTGATTGGCATTATCCTGCGTGGCTCGGCTTTTACCTTCCGGCATTATGACATTGAGGAAGAAACGCCCAAGGCCATTTACTCCTCCATATTCCGATATTCAAGTTTGTTTACCACCTTCTTCTTGGGGGTGACAACCGGTGGAATTATTCTGGGTGACATCACCATGGATTACACCCAGGGCTTTTATGCAGTTTACCTAAATCCCTGGCTCAACTGGTTCTCGTTTTCCCTTGGCATTTTTTTGGTAGTCCTTTTTGCCTTTTTGGCAACCATTTACACCTTGGGTGAAACGAAAGAAAAACCACATGTCGAACGATTTACCCGAATCGCCAAATACCTCATTATATCTTTGGTTATTGCAGGAGCCTTGGTTTTTGCTACAGCCGAGCTGGAAGGTCACCCGCTTTTCTTTGAGTTTTACCACTCAATTCCAAGCATCATCAGTGTGGTGCTGGCAACGCTGGCCCTACCGCTGCTGTGGATTAACCTGAACCAGAACAACCGCCAAATGCTGCGGTTAATTGCCGGCTTTCAAACCACGATGATTGTACTCGGATGGTTTGCCATTCAGTTCCCGGTGCTGGTCAAAATCAACGATGGCGTGGACATTACCGTTCAAAGTGCGATTGCTCCCAAACCAACGCAATTACAACTGCTCATAGCCTTAATTGTGGGTGTGCTAGTCGTTTTTCCCTACATGGGCTATCTGTATAAAACATTCAAGTTCGGAAAAAAAGCAACAAGCAAGCAAGAGCTGGGTTAAAGTCTGAAGATGGTGCGATAACTCATTGGAATGATGGCAAGTGCAGCCAGGCCATATGCCGCTGCCGCACCAACCATCACCCAGAAAAAGCCGGCTTCAACCGAAATCACGATCGCCAGGCTGGCACTAACCACTGACGCACAGCCATTGACCGCCCATGCCCAGGGAACGGCTGACGGCTGGCGCTTGCTCACATCGGTCAAGCCGAGCGGGAAAGGTAAGCCCATAAGCAAAGCCGGAGTGCCGACTATCAGGATCATCAATCCAATCTTCATTGGCATGGAATACGAATTGAATGTGCGCAAAACTGCCGTAAGATTGAAAGCATAAACAATAATCACCGCTGCGATGACGATGCTGACCGCCGTTAGGTTTTTGGGCGAAATACGAATACGCCCGGAAAGTAAGCTCCCTACACCCGACGACAATAACATCAGGCTAATGACACCCGAAGCCGCATAAATAGGATGCCCAAGAAAAGGCGTAAATTGCTGGATAAAGACCATTTCAACAAACAAGTACCCCAAGCCAATGCCACCAAAATAGAGGAAGGTCCTGAGTTTTCTTTTCAAACGAAAAGAAGAAGGAAGCAGCGGCAAAAGAATAAAAACCAACGATGCCAGCACCACCAGTAACAAGGTGAGCCAAACGACCACATAACCCAATTCCATGAAAGGTACCGTTTGGTCGCCAAAAAGTTGATTCAATTGACGTAGACTCTTCAACCGAAGATATTGAAAAAAATATGGCTGGTCATCGGTAGCCGGACGAATACGAAAAGCGTAATTGTGGTCTAACGGATCGGCCGAATCGGCCACCAGTTGATCCACGGCATCAAAAAACCAAGGGTCATCCAACTGGTTGAAATGCTCCCGGTCAAATTCATTTTGAACCGGCAGAAGCAACGGATCAAAAAACATTCGTCCACAAAATTCGCGAATGGTTGAATCCTCAATCTCCGTATAAGCCGTTTTTTTAATCACAAAGGTAACCGTACTCCAACTTCGAATGGCCGCCAAGTGCCTGTTCTTATCCTCGACTTGCCCTTCCAGCAAATCAGATAAAGTGGCCAGAATTTTTAAAGGATTGCGCACCGGATAATCCATCCAACAGGTAATGCTGATCAGTCCGTCGGGCGCCAGGCTTTGCCACAACTCAGCAAAAGCTTCGCGGGTCAGGTCGTAACGCTGCTCCAAAGCGTTCAGTCCCGACGAACCGAAGAACGAACCAATTACCGGCAGTTGAATCAAATCATAAAACTCCTGACTACCTTGCACAAAAGTACGCGACTCCAACTGGTGCATGTCAATGGCCGGATCGGCCAGCAAGTGGTTCGTCGAGTCGGCAAACTCCTCCTGCAAAAGTTCGACCAACAGCGGGTTTGCTTCAACGGCGTCAATTTCATTGATCTGGTGCGACACGGCCAAACTTAACAGTTCGCCAGTGCCACTGCTCAAAATCAAAGCTTTCCTCGGCTGCCGAATCACATAAGGCAAAGCATTGGTGGTGAATTGCAGAATGGATGTCGCATCCGCTTCAGGTTTTGGTAGAAACACGCCCAGTGCGTCGCCGTTGTTGAAAACGCCCAGGCGCGAAGGAATGCCTTCCTCATAAGCCAGGCTAAGGCCGGGCGCATAACGCAGGGCCGGCGTGCTCACCACTTCAAGCAGTCCGTAAGGACTGACAGACCGGCTTACCACCTCTGCTTCAGGAAGCAACAGGGTTTTCTCTATGCTTTTGTATTCTGATCGCACCAGCTTGGGCTGATCAACATTCAAAAATATCAGCAGGATCAGGCACAACCAAAACAGCAGCCGATTTCGCTTTTGTGCCCGGGCAACGAAACTGCCCACCAATGGAAGAATGGCCAAAATAGCTGGCAAACTCGCCGGAGCAATCCGCCACATGAGGGCGAGCGCCAGCAAACCGCCCAAACCCGATCCCAGCAGGTTGGCAAAATACAATTGGCCAATGCGCTTTCCGTAGCGCACAAAACTGAGCCCAATCGCCAGTGCGCCAAAGAAAAAAGGCAATAGCAAAAACAGGCAGGTTAAAACCAATCGAAACAGATGACGGTGATCGCTAAACAGCAGGTAGGTATCGAAACGGAAAAATTCGGTTTGAATAATAACCGGCGCCAAGGCCATCGGCGCTGCAGTGAGCACAAGTAAGCTTGGATAAACCAGGTCGAAACGCCGCACCAGCCGCTCTTTACAAAATGCCAGAAAAGTGCCCGAAGCTCCAAACCCCAACAGGGCCAGTGAGATCATCAAATGAGCAAAATGATACCACTGGGTAATGGAAAAGATCTGCATCAAGGCCAACTGAAAAGCAATGAGGGCAGCCGACAGCAGTCCAACTCCGATTCCAACATGGCCGCCAGTTATGACAGGCGCCTTAGTCATTGTCGCGGGTGAAAGGTACAAACCGAACCGGCAGCAGGTTCTCGGTTCTGACTTGCTGGTTCTTTTTTTCCACCAGCTTCAATTGTTGAACCTGAAAAGGCGAACCAACAGGAATGATCATCCTGCCGCCATCCTTTAGCTGTTTTATCAATGGTGGTGGGACAAAATTGGCAGCAGCGGTCACCACAATCGCATCAAAAGGGCCCACACTCTCCCAGCCATCATAACCATCGGCAATTTTTACATGAACATTATCGTAACTCAAATCCTGCAACCGCTGGACAGCCGCCAGCCCAAGTTCCTCAACTATTTCAATGGTATAGACCGAATCAACAATTTCGGCCAGCACCGCCGCCTGGTAGCCCGATCCGGTGCCAATCTCCAGCACTTTAAATCCGGGCTCGGGACGAATCAGCTCGGTCATGTAGGCCACAATGTAAGGCTGAGAAATGGTTTGCCCGTAGCCAATTGGGAGCGGCCCGTCGCGGTAGGCTTCTTTTCGATAATCGGCAGGCACAAAGCGATGACGTGGAACCGCGCGCATGGCATCCAACACGGGTTTGGAGCGAATGTCACGGCTTTCGATTTGTTGGCGAACCATCAGCTTCCGGGCTTCCTCAAAAGGATCTTGCTGCGCCTCGCCATTGAGGGCGAAAAGACTAAAGCCTGCCAGACATACTGAAAACAAAATCTTTGACATGGCGGAACGTTTTTGTACTTTTTCTGTAGTTGCATGTACGAAACAATAAACCGGAGGTTATCCGCCTGCAAATCTGAATTGATAATCTGGTTGAATTGATCAAAGATCCATAAGCTGAGTTAGGTTCGATAGGTCATCCGATGCATAATCTTGCAAAATACCAGGATGTCACCACCTCATAAATCGATTAATTGTGGATTCATCGGATGACTAAAACCGCTGGTATTTGATTTGCCGAAGTAACCACTTAACTTTGATCATCCATCCCGGTTGAAGATTGCGTTTGATCTCAAAAAAGAGCTCCGATGATTTTCAAATTCGTACTACTGGCCTTGTTTGGAATAGCGATGGCGCATGTTGAAGGTGTCGTGGTGGTGTATCTGCGCAAAACCATTGGCCTGCTCGATCCGGAGGTGGATAACCGGCAAGCGCTAGAAAAAGTCCCCCGCCGCCTGATTCACATTGAAATGACACGCGAAGCAGCGACCATCGTCATGCTCGCCACACTGGCCTGGCTGGTTGGCTATGGCTGGCTCGAAAAAACCATGGTGTTTCTGTGGACCTTCGCTTTTTGGGACTTGTTCTACTACATATCACTTTATTTGCTCATTGGATGGCCGCCAAAACTTACCACAACCGACGTACTGTTCCTGATTCCCCGCCCCTGGGTTGCACCGGTGTGGTTTCCGATTGGAGTGTCTTTGCTCACCATCAGCTTGATCGCGCTGTTTTTTCTTCTCCTGTAACACATCGCCAGAAATAAGCGAGAGAAAAACGAAAAGCAAGCAAAACGGTCGTTCAGTTGTTAGAGATAACGGTGCCTGATCTGTGCAGACAGGCTGATTCTTAATCAAAAACCCTGACAAATGAAGAAAATGGCTGTCATTCTGATTCTGCTTTCCGCCATTGGTTCCGTCTATTCCCAGGGAGACCCGGATCCTGCCCGCCAATTTCTGGCCTCGCTCAATGATACACAGCGCGCCCGGGTGCTACTCCCGTTTGAAGATTCATCGCGAAGCCGGTGGCATTACCTGCCTGCCTCGAGCTGGACACGGACTGGAATTAGTTTAGGCGAGCTTGACAATACGCAGCGCCAACTGCTTTTCAGTTTGTTGAAAAGTTACCTGAGTGAAACCGGCTACGACAAAACACAAAAGATTCTAGAGCTCGAAGAAATTCTGGGTGAGCTGGAAAACAATCCGGCATACCGCAATCCCGACAATTATTTTGTGGCCTTTTATGGCGAACCAGACAAAAACAACCTGTGGAGCTGGTCCTTCGAAGGACATCACCTTTCGCTGAACTTTACGATGGCCGACGGCAAGCTGGCGATGGCTCCCCTATTTATGGGCGCCAATCCGGCCGTCATTCCCGAAGGAAAACGAAAAGGAGAGAAAACCTTGGCACGCGAAGAGGACCTGGCGTTTAAGCTGCTCCATGCCTTGCCAGAAAATCAACGGCAGCAGGCCATCTTCCGGGAGCGCGCCTTTTGGGATATCACCACTTCAAACGACAGCCAAGTGGAGCCGATGAAACTCGTGGGTATCCGGCTGAAAGACCTGGCGCCTGATCACCAAGCCATCTTGCTTGAGCTGATTGATGAATACCTGGCTTCGATGCCTCCCGAGCTGGCCACCCTGCGCATGAACCTGTTAAAAACCGAAGAGTTTGACCAGATCCGCTTTGGATGGGCCGGTGGCACACAGCCCGGCGAGCCACATTACTACCGGGTGCAGGGCAAAACCTTTCTGATTGAGCTGGACAACACGCAAAATGGCGCCAACCACATCCATTCCGTTTGGCGCGATTTTGATGGTGACTTTGGCCGCGACCTGATCCGTGAGCATCATGAACACTCCAACCATCACGACCAGAAATGAAAATAAGAAACACAGAAGCTTGCAGCGAGTTAAATCGTTGGCGCGACTATTCCGCTTTCTTTTCCGGAGTTTGCCCGGGCCCTTTGTCTTTCGGGCCCCGCTTATAAATAATCAATCCATTAAGAAAGTTGCGTAGAATTTGATCTTGCAGCGGTTTATAGTTCGGGTGTTCAATGCTTCGGAAAAAAGCCCCCAGCTCGCTCTTGCTAATCGGATAATCAACCAATTTCAAAATCTCGACAATATCGTCATCGCGCAATTTCAGCGCCACACGTAACTTCTTCAGAATATCATTGTTGGTTAAAGGCATCGCTTTATTTTTTTGAATTGAAAATTGGTACTCATTTTTCTGTTTGTCCGCTTCCGATCTGATTGCAGGCAAGCCAGTCCACAAAAGTAGCAGATTAAACCGGATTGCGGGCTTCTGGCATCGTCTTGTTGTTCAAATCAAAAATCCAAAAGCCGTTATTCAGCGCATGAGCGCCAAATCCCGCAAGCTTTAGACCGCACTCATGTGCATGAGCATCAAATTCTGGAGGCTGGAAACATGGCCCATGCTATGTGCGGCAAATCCCAGATGCGGGAAAGCTCGCCCACGGCATGAATGATGAAATTCCGGAAGCGGGAGCGTGCATTCATGGCGTGAATGGTGGAATTCTGGATGCGGGAGCGTGCATTTATGGCGTGAATGGTGGAATCCCAGATGCGGGAACGAGCATTCATGGTGTGAATGGTGGAATCCGGAATGCTGGACGGGCTATTCATGGCGTGAATGATGGAATCCGGAATGCTGGACAACGTATTCATGGCATAAATGGTGGAATCCGGAATGCTGGACGACGTATTCATGACATAAATGATGAAATCCGGGGTGCGAGACGGCGTCCCAACAATGAGCCTGCTGACTTCCAGCGAAATGACAGGGAAGCTGATCGCTTCTGCACAAAAGAACTTCAGCAAAAAACTTACTTATCCTCCTTCCACGAAATGGTTACTTGCTGCGCGCCCCAGTCCAGCGCCGCTTCCACGTCGTTTCCCATATAAATATCAATTCGCTGGGTCCAGCGCCGGTTCATCTTATCGAGTACCCGGTAAGTTCCGGGCAATCCCTCAATTTTCACCTTGGTCTCGTAATCCAAGCCTGCGGGAATCAGGTCGCGCGACACGGCTATGCACTTCATACCGGGCTCGAGGGTATCGCCCCAGGCAGTGATATTTTCGTGGTCGGGATGAGTCTGTGAGCCAATGGAGTTGTAAGCAGTCGCAGTGACCTCCATCACTTTCACCGTCCGGCCCGCACAACCACCGGCCAAAAAGCCAAGTCCCATCGCACCAACGATGAGCCACTTCAACCAAAAAAGAATTGTTTTCTGCATCCGATTTTAAGACTTCTTCTATAATAGAAAGCCGTACAGATGCATCTTTGTTCAATCCAAAAGCTGGTGGAGGCCGCTATTGAAACGAATCAGGCGGACAGTTGTCTCACTCAAGTTGTTAATCATCTATAAAAAATTCCCTGAATTATGATTTTGACAACAGGTGAAATTCCTTCATCACATTCTGATATACCTTGTTGGCTCGGTACCCACCATCATGAAAATCATTTCCATTGGCACCATAACTCGCGTTCCCTTCAATAAGTACGGGGCCCGACTTCTCGATAGCCACATCCCAGCCGACCAGGCGCAAACCAGGCAACACTTTCGCCGCATTGATGACCAACTCTTTAACCTGGTCAAAGAATGGAATTTCAAACCCTTCAAAAACAGTACCTGTTACCGGATGCGCAGTGAGTGGTTTGATGCCATATTTTGGGTAGCAATAGCCATATTTCTTAAGTGTCCCATCATTCAAGTTTATTCCAATTCCATATCCTCCTTGGGTAATATTGTCGAGATACGAATCGCTAACGTTGATTCTAATATAACCTGAGATGACATCAACCTTCCCGTTACCATCCATAAACGTGTCAATTCGAATGGTATTCACACATGAAGGATTTAGCTTGTCTACTTGCTCGTGTTGAATGATTGTTTCCTGAAACAAAAAACCCGAACGAACAACATCCTGATAAAGCGCTTCAATGTAT
Organism: Sunxiuqinia dokdonensis; assembly: GCF_001270965.1. Lineage (GTDB taxonomy): Bacteria > Bacteroidota > Bacteroidia > Bacteroidales > Prolixibacteraceae > Sunxiuqinia > Sunxiuqinia dokdonensis. Next base: position 8,330 of record NZ_LGIA01000158.1, read on the forward strand.
TGTGGGTCTTCCTCACATTTTTGTCTGGACAGCTTATAAATCTCATATCCGCCATAGCTGCCGTACATTTTTTTAATAATAATCGAATTGTAATCCGGATTATTATTGAAAATATCGATCAATACCGACTGAAAATCCTGCCCATTATTCAATTGAAAGCTATGGTCTCCCAAAAAGAAAACTTTCTTGAGATTGTACATAATCGTCTTTGGTAAACGGATATTGAATTGCCGGTAATATAAATCGAAGTACAATTTATTTTCCAACGTAAGAGAAGTATCCTTCTCATTAAAAAACGCTGTAACCCGATCCAAATGGTCTGACGGAATATAATTTAGGATATTCTCCTTTCCCTTTTTAAAAAGATACCTGGAAAAGTAAACTCGTGGAACGGCTTTGTTGAAAAAAGTGAGATAGCCAATCTCTGTCAACATCTGTGCGAGCGGTTTCCTTTCGGGATCTTTGTAAATTTCATAAAATAATCTGGCTTTAGATAGTTTTGTGGATTTCTTCGTTGTTTCCATTTGTATTGAGTTTAGTTATTAGCTGATATCGATCTTAAAATTAAATCTTTCATTCAAACCATGGATTGTTTAACCTGCTTTTTTTCAACAGCTTTTTACAGTTCCATCGTAAAAAATGAGTACTAAAATTTGTCACAGTCTGGGTGCTATTTGTGTTTTGCAAAGAATCTTGAATAAAGCCGAAAATGATCTCCGTACCACTGCCGGTTAATAATTCGCCGACTTAAATAGTTCCGTTTCTCTCGGGAGTAGAATGCCTCTATGATCTGCCCCAAATAGCCCTTGAAAATTCGCTCTCCAAGAAACAGACTGTTACGGTGAGCCTGATTGAACAGCGTCGAGGAAAGGTTGAGGGTGTGTTTAATATAGAGGATGCGATAGGCCAGATTGCTTTTCGGGAAAAAGGCCAGGTCTAAGCCCAGTACACGCCGAACCAGCGCAAAGTAGGCAATCGCCTTTTGCTTTGGCTTAATTTCAGCTAAGGCTTGCTCCGGCGGAAACTTTTTCGAGAGTAGATACAAATCGTAGGCGCCACGCAGCGACATTCGTCCAAACAAGTGGTCCTGATTGGAAAGTGGCCCATGAATAAAATTATGAATGAGCCTGTGCCTGGCCGACGGCACATAACACCCGACTAATTCCGCCACCAGCTGCCTTTCACGGGCGATCGTCTCATTGTTGAACCAACCGGTGAACACTTCGTCGACCGGAATCCGGTGAATTTCAATGGTTGCCCCGTGCTCAGGATGAAAGAGCCGCGGATAATGTTTGAAGGTTTCAATGTCCTTGTAGTCGGGCGTTTCGTATGCTTCAGCATATCCTGCGTCCTTCATCAGCCGGGCCGCTTCGAGGTATTCATCGTCGGAAACCAAAAAGTCGATATCGCCAAGGATTCGCTCGCCCAAATCAGCATAAAGCCCGTCGAGCAAATTGGCGGCACCTTTCAAAAACACCGGGTAGATCTTGTGCGGCTTCAGCACGTCCACAATTTCGTGAAGCTGTTTCAGAATTCGTGTATTCCTGGCCACATTCAGCGCGTGAACCTCGTGTAAATGGCTCGTCAAATCTTCCGGCAAATGGTCAAGAAGATTATGTGTCCTGAATTTTAAAAAAATGGCAGGTAAAACCAGGTGATTGCTACACAACGAAACAAACTGGTGCCAGTCTATCAGCTCAGATTTCGCGAGGGCAATAAGCTGGTCCCTAAACTCCGGATGTTCGTCCAAAGCAAGGCATTTTCCTATCAAATAATACATTTCCCTGTCAGTCATGGTCAAACATCTCTTTGATCGCTTCCAACGCTTTTGAGTTGTCGGAATAGTTGAGCTGATAAAACCTGAGGTTCTCTACCCGTTCAAACAAAATCTCCACATTCGCGGGAGTTGGTGGTACCCAAACCTGTTCAAGAAGCAATCGTAACGCTTCAAAAAAATCGAGTTTATCCAGTTGAAAATCGATGGCCGGATTGTATTTCACAAACACGATTTCCTGAACCGGGAAAACCAGCTGCATCAAATCATTTTCAATAGGTAAATACCGTACTTTTTTATTTGGAGCAACATGTCGCAGCTGCTTCCCGGCCAAGTCAGGATAGTGCGAAGCCAGCACTTCCATTGCCCCTTCCTTCACCGACATGGCGATTGGAAACGGGTAGGCATTCATCGTGTATTTATCAAACGGCACAAAATCGTCGGAAATGAGATGATATCCCCGCGCTTGCAGCAAGGCCGCGAGGGTTGTTTTTCCACTTCCGGGAGCTGCCGAAAAAAGGATCGTCTTGTGGCCATTGGTAATCGCCGAGGCATGAACGGTCATCAGCCAGTCTTCCTTCTTCTTGTGATGCAGCACATTGATCAGCTCCAGAAAGATCATCCCTTTTACCAAATGGCTCTCATCCTTGCCCCACATGCCTTTCACCTGATTTTCGAACCGGAAAACAACCTGGTTTTGAAATGAAAACAACTCAAAAAGAAAGTCCTCCCCTTCGTTTCCGTCTGTCTCCAAGTGACTGATCAGGGGATGAACGTAGCGTTCGAGCCAAGAAGTCTCGTAGAAAAACCGGATGACCCTGCTTCCCAGCCGGTAATGATAGCTGGAGTAGGAAGTAAAAACATGTTGTGCTGCTGCATCGAAACCAGGCTTTGGATCAGCGTCACCAGCAACAGGCCGGTTCATTTCCTCAACCCGAAGTCCAATGTCATTTACAAAGGTCAAACTCTCCTCCGGGGTCCAGCCATAGCGTAGCTCCAACTTGGGCGCGATGGCTTCAGCTTGCTGGCCTCGGGCAATCTTTTGAAAGGCAAACCAAGCTGGCTCCTCTAGTTGAAAATACAAATTGCTATTCTGAAACCAAACCAGGTAACGTGGTCCTATCTTTCGCTTGACGTATGGAATATCAGCCATTTAGATACTATTTATTAATTCAAAAGTCGATAAACGTTGAGCTAAATATAAATATAAAACTAAGACTCAGCTTGCGCAAAATTGATTTTACGGGATTTTACCTATTGTTCACCTAACCGTCTCAACATAAATTGCCTCAATAAGATCGCCACCATAGCCAGTGGCTATTTCACTGACTGTAAGCTGGGGCAAAAGCTCATTTCTGAAGTCAACACGATTTTAATTTCACAAACATACATTTAACACAAAAAATCATTAAAATGGAAAAGCGAAAGACTGACGTAGAGACGAAAATTCAAGATTCTTTGGGGAAGAAGATGACACGAAAAGAAGCTATTAAAAAAACCGGCTATGCTGCTGCATCAGCTGCCACCATGATGATTCTGCTGAGTAACAACGCCACAGCAGGCGGCGGACAGGATGACGGCTACAAAATTGGTGACGGATTTAAATCCAACAACGCCAATGGTCGCGGCGGTGGCCGACAAGGTGGTGGACAAGGCGGCGGACGACATGGCGGTGGCAGGCACGGTGGCGGCCGACACGATGGCCCCAGTAGTTCACCCTGCTATTAAACCAGATTTAGAAAGCGAACTATTCACAAGAAAACTTAGGAGAAAGGCTGAACTGGAAACGTTCAGCCTTTCATTTTTCGCAAAAAAACGGAAAAACCAGCCACCACCTTTTGAGAACGTTTGCAATTCCTGCAGACTACAACACCCCATCCAGCTCGGCATGCCGAAAACAGCTCACCAAGTGATCATTAACCATACCCGTGGCCTGCATGTGCGCATAAACAATGGTGGATCCGACAAACTTGAATCCCCGCTTTTTCATGTCTTTACTGATTTGGTCTGAGAGTTCCGTTCGGGCCGGCAGCTCTTCCAGCTTTTCAAAGTGGTTAACGATGGGCTTGAAATCGACAAAACCCCATATATACTTGTCAAACGATCCGAACTCTTGCTGTACTTCCAAAAAGCGCCTGGCATTGTTCACACTGGCCGCCACTTTCAAGCGATTACGAATAATGCCTTCATTCTGCAACAGCTCCTGCATTTTAGCATCATCGTAGGCCGCCACCTTGATCGGGTCGAAATTATCGTAGGCCAGTCGGTAATTCTCACGCTTGCGTAAAACCGTCAGCCAGCTTAAGCCGGCCTGCACACCTTCCAGCAACAAAAACTCAAATAAAAGCTGGTCGTCGTGCAAAGGCACACCCCATTCGGTATCATGGTAATCAATGTACAAATCATTTTTCAGGCACCAGTCGCATCGTTTCATCTCATTAAAATTGTTTATTTCGTTCGTATTCGATGGAACTCTCGATGAATTTTAATTCTTCATATTCACAACAAGAAGAATTAAAATTCATGTTCGTTTCATTGGATCGATTTTTGTTAAAAATTCAAAATTTGAATAAAAATACAAAAAACATCATCAATCGGCTTAGAATATTCGTCTTGCTCTTTGTAAATTGCGCCACACGAAAAAACAGATCGTGATCAATCAACAAATTTCGGCTACTTGCCAGAAGTGAACACGGACTTGAGCAAATCGGACAACATTAAAGCTTGTAACAAATAATGAAAAGATTGGCTGAAACGACTAATAAATGAAAATCAAACTATCCCTTATATTTTTGCTCCTCTCAAACCTGGCTTTTAGCCAGTTGAACATTAGCCACTATATCCGTGTTGGACAAACCCGCATTCAAATTGGCAACTACGTTGGAGCAATCGAAAACTTCAATATTGTCATCAAATTTAAGCCACAACTGCCAGAACCCTATTATTTTAGAGGTGTGGCCAAACATCAGCTGGAAGACTTCCGTGGCGCCATTCAGGATTACAACAAAGCCATCGGCATAAAACCATACTACCCCGACGCGTTCATGCACCGCGGGCTGGCATACCTGGAACTGAAAGACTATGATGCTGCGATTGCTGATTACAACCGGGCGCTGGAGCTGGATCCTGACAACGAGGCCATTTATAACAACCGGGGCATTGCCAAACTTTCGTTGAAAGATATTGAAGGTGCCATTGCAGATTACGACAAAGCCCTGGAAATCAACCCAAACTTCATCAACAGTTTTATTAACCGAAGTAATGCCAATATTTTGAAGGGCGATATTCCCGAAGCTATTCGCGATTTAAACCGGGCCATCATGATTCGGCCGCACTTTGCCAGCGCTTACCTGCTGCGTGGCCTGGCCCGCTTTGAGCTGGAAGATTTCGCCGCTGCCCTGCGCGATTTTGATCAAACCATCAAGCTGGATCCGCAAAATGCTTACGCCTACAACAACCGGGGAATTGTGAAACAACGACTGGAGGACTACCAGGGCGCTATCATGGACTACGACTTGGCGCTCGAAATTAATCCGACCTTGCCGAACGCCTATTTTAACCGGGGAATAGCCAAGGAAGTTTTGAAAATTCCGGGATACGAAAACGACTATGAAGTTGCAGCCAAGCTGGATCCACGCCTGAACATCCGCCAACGCATGCTGGAAGATGATGCCCTGGCACAGCAGCAACAACAAACCAAGCAGCAAAGCTCAGGTGCAGCAGGCCAACAACAGGCGCAAAATACCCAGCAAAAACCTCCGGCGCAAACTCCCCAACGCCCAAATACGCAGCAGAAACAAGACGAAAAACAGGAGGAAACACAGGAACAACGAGACCGCCGCCGCTTTCGACTCTCGCTGGCCGACACCCGTAACCTGCCAACCGACGAAGAGGAAGATGTGGATGATGGCCGCATACAAAACCGGAACATCATCATTGAGCTACAGGACATTTTTGTGATTTCATCGTTCAGCCGCAACGCCGTTGACTACGAACGTTTGCAATATTATAATCTGGCGTTGGAAGAGTTGAACCGCTTCAACAACTATACGCCAATGATGACCATCAGCAATATCAAAACCACGACTTTCGAGGATCATTTCAGAAATCAAATCCTTTATTTCAATGAGAAAATCAAGGCAAATAAAGTGGCTGAAAATCATCTGAGCCGGGGAATCTTTAAGTTTTTGGTGAACGAATACAGCGAAGCGATGGATGATTTTGACCAGGCCATTGCCATGGACAATAAAAACACGCTGGCACACTTCAGCCGGGCAAACTGTCGCGTTCAGATGGTGGAGCTGCTTGAATCGCTACCCGACTTTTCGGAAGACCTGACCATCCCGGTGGGATCGACGCCAGAGCCAAGTGAGAATACCCAGGAAATGATTTCAGATTATGAAGATATTCTGAATGACTACCAGGTTTGTATTTATATCAACCCTGATTTTCCATTCGCCTATTACAACAAAGGCTACATCCTTTGCAAACTAGGCCGATACCAGGAAGCCATCCGGAACTTCGACAAAGCCATTGAACTGCAACCGGACTTTGCCGAAGCCTACTTTAACCGGGGGTTGACCAAAATTTACCTGGATGAAATGGACGGAGGCGCCAACGACCTGAGTAAAGCCGGCGAGCTGGGCATTCAGGATGCATACAATATCATTAAGAGGTATTGTAACTAAAGAAACCAAAAAATGAGTTTATCTCCCCTTGCAGAACGACTTCGTCCGAAAAAGCTGGACGACTACATTGGCCAGGATCATTTGGTTGGTGAAGGAGCTGTTTTGCGAAAAATGATTGAATCAGGCAACATCTCCTCCATTATTTTGTGGGGCCCGCCGGGCGTTGGAAAAACCACCCTGGCGAAAATTATTGCCAACACGCTCGACCGCCCATTCTACATTTTAAGCGCCATCAACTCGGGTGTGAAAGATGTTCGTGAAGTAATTGAAAAGGCGAAGAAGACCCAGTTTTTCAATCATCCCAATCCCATTTTGTTTATCGATGAGATCCATCGGTTTAGCAAGTCGCAGCAAGATTCGCTGCTGGGAGCGGTTGAACAGGGCGTGGTGACCTTGATTGGTGCCACCACAGAAAACCCGTCCTTTGAGGTAATCTCTCCACTACTCTCGCGCTGTCAGGTTTACGTGCTGAAACATCTGGAAAAAGAAGGCCTGTTGAAAATTCTGGACTTGGCGATCAAAAAAGACACCGACCTCAAAAAGTTGGAGATCGTGGTGCAGGAATACGAAGCCTTGCTGCGCTTTTCGGGTGGCGATGCCCGGAAACTGCTGAACATTCTCGAACTGGTTGTTTTGGCCGAAGAAGGTCCGAAAATTGTCATCACCAACGAAAAAGTCACCGACCGCCTTCAAAGCAGCCAGGCCATTTACGACAAGAATGGCGAAATGCACTACGACATTATTTCAGCTTTCATCAAAAGCATCCGGGGCAGTGATCCCGATGCGGCGGTGTACTGGCTGGCGCGCATGCTCGAAGGTGGCGAAGACATCAAATTTATTGCCCGCAGGCTGCTCATTCTGGCTGCTGAAGATGTGGGGCTCGCTAATCCCAACGCGCTGCTGCTGGCCCAAAGCACCTTCGATGCGGTGCACAAAATCGGGCCACCCGAGTCGCGTATTATTTTGTCAGAGTGCACCATCTATCTGGCGACTTCGCCTAAAAGCAATTCAGCCTACGAAGCTATCAATGCAGCGCAAGAATTGGTTCGGCGCACCGGCGATTTACCGGTGCCACTGCACATCCGCAATGCCCCGTCCAAACTCATGAAAGACTTGGGCTACGGCAAAGACTACAAATATGCGCACGCTTACAAAGGCAACTTTGCCGAACAGGATTTCCTTCCGGAGAACATCAAAAACGAACGCTTGTACAAACCTCAAAACAATGCAACGGAACTCAAAATTATGGAGCGATTGAAAGCTTGGTGGGGAAAGCGGTTTGAATAGCAGCTTGATATTTCAAAATTGAGCAGGGAAGTAAGCTTCGAGAACCTCACGATAACATATTCTAAGTCAGCTGGACTGAATGATTTGATTGTCCCCAATATAGCTTCCAACCAATCAATTAGTTCATCTAGATATGATTCAATAATCTCCCAAACGATTTCATAGTCAACCCCAAAATATTTATGAACTATTCGATTGCGAAATCCACGAATCCTTTTCCATTCTATTTCCGGATTATGATTCCTAAAGTCCTGGGGAACTCTATTTGCTGCCTCTCCGATGATCTCAAAGTTCCGGACGACTGCATCAATCGTTTTATCATCCGATAAAAAAGACTCAAAATCATGGCCTCGAATGTATCGTCTAATCTTCAGCGCCGATTGCAGCATATCATCCAGTAACAATAATGTATCACGCTTAGACATAGATCAAATCTGAATCGATTGATTTTAAGTATTTTTCCTTAATTCCTTTCTTGGAAACCAAGTCGACTTTAAATCCGATAATTTTCTCTAGTTCCTCAGCTAAGTCAATGAACCTTACGCCAATTCTGTCTGAGAACTCTACCAAAATATCCAAATCACTGGAATCGTCTTGTTCTCTGCGCGCATAGGAACCGAAAATTGCCATTGATCTTATTGGATAGTCATGAAACAATCGATCTTTGTGACTGCTTAAAATGCTTTTTATTTCTTGTAATGTTCTCATAATCCAAAAATAACGTTTTTAAATCAATCGAAGAAACAAACAATCCAGCGATTCTTTAATTCGTGCATTGCTACTCATCAGTTAGTCTAGAGCGCCACCCCAATCCTCCGAAAAAACAATTCCCCCAATCGGTTGTTCTTCTGAAAAACAACAAAAGCAATTAAACAAATGGGTAAAAGCGCTTGTAAGAAGAAGGATTACGTGGAACCTGAAGACGCCAAATATTGCTGCAAAAAGTGCAACGTGAAAGCGAAAAAAGAAAACAAACTCTGCAAACCAAAGAAAATCAATTCATAGCGATGAAAAATTGCTCCCTTGCCTTAGTCACCCTTCTTTTCATTTTTCAATCTTATCGTGTACCTGCTCAAGACTCAGCACCCTTCGATGAAGAATCATCGATACAGGATTCAGTTTTCGCCATTGATGCGGTTACGGTGCACGCTTTTCACTACGAAAGCCGATTACTGGAAACCCCAGCCGCCATTTCAATTTTGGCAGCCGACCAGTTGGAGCAAAATTCGCTACAACCCATTGATTTTGTGCTGAACCAGGTGCCCGGCGTGTACATGCAAAGTGCCAGCCTGACAACCAACCGCTTAACCATTCGCGGAGTTGGCAGCCGCACGCCTTACGCATCGAATAAAATCCGCGCCTATTATGCCGGCATTCCGCTGACCAACGGGGTTGGCGAAACCACGATTGAAGATTTGAACCAATCGGTTTTGTCAAGCTTTGAAGTCATTAAAGGGCCAGCCTCTGGGTTTTATGGCGCCGGATTGGGCGGCACCTTGCTGCTTGATGCCGTTCATCCAAATCAAAACCAATTTTCGGTTGATTACGGATTTGGCTCCTATCAAACCCACGAGTTTAACGGCAACCTCTACCTGACTGGCGATAACAGCAACAATCATTTGGCGATTGAACGATTAAGCTCCGACGGCTATCGCGAGAACAATGAAACGGAACGGGTAAACCTGAATTATGTCGGCCAGTTTGATATCGCCAATCACCAGTTGAACCTGATTGTGAACCACACGGACTTGAAAGCCTATATTCCCAGCTCGGTGGATTTCGAGAGCTTCACCAACAGCCCAGAACTGGCAGCAGCAAACTGGGCGGCCATCCGTGGTTACGAAGATTACCAAAAGAATTTGCTGGGCGCGTCTGTCATTTCTGACTGGGACCGAAACTGGAAATCGACCATCAGCTTTTTTGGACAAAACCGTGCTTCAGATGAATTGCGGCCATTTAATTTTCTAACAGAAGAAAGTCATTATTTCGGCGGCCGTTTTATCCTGGAGAAAACAGTTCTTACTGAAAATGGAAGCTGGAAATTTATGCTGGGGAATGAGAGTTTTTTTGAAAGATACGATTGGGCAACTTTTGAGAATACAGACGATGGAAGTGCGGGTGAAATTCTTTCGGACAACAAGGAAAAGCGAAACTACGTCAATGGGTTTGGGCAGCTTGATTATTACCTGGCCAACCGTGTCCGGATTTCCGCCGGAGCCAACATCAACAAAACGTATTACGACTACACCGACCTGCTAGGCGCAGATGGCGACCGGTCCGGCGACCATTCTTTTAAAACCGTTATTTCACCCCGCCTGGCCATCAACTACTCGCTGACTGATAAAAACAAGCTGTACGCACAGGTGAGCCACGGTTTTTCACCGCCAAGCCTGGAAGAAACCTTGCTTCCGGAAGGCGGACGAAATACCGATATTCAGCCCGAAACCGGCTGGAACTACGAATTAGGAAGCCGCGGCTATTTGTTTGATGAATTGTACTACGACATCTCGGCATTTTATATGAGCATTGAGAATTTACTGGTTGCACGGCGGGTGGACGAAGATGCCTACCAGGGAACCAACGCCGGGAAAACCGCTCATCCGGGGCTGGAATACTATCTTCAATACACCCTGCCGGGTGGAGAAAACTACAAGCACCAGCTATCGGCTAACGGCAGCTTTTCGCCTTTCTATTTCGTTGATTTTGTTGATGGCGAAAACGACTACTCCGACAAAGAGCTCACCGGAACACCGCGTTATCAAACAAACCTGAGCTATGCTTTAAGCATCAAACAGCGCTTCAACCTGCAATTGAATTACCAGCAAGTGGGGAAAATTCCATTGCGTGATGACAACTCCATCTATACGGATGCCTATGGTTTGTTGAATGCAAACGTTCAATACCTGAAAAACTGGGGAAACCTCAACATGAAAGCCCTGCTGGCGCTAAACAATCTGACCGGAGAGCATTACAGTTCGATGGTTTTAATTAATGCCAGCTCGTTTGGCGGAAGTGCGCCCCGCTACTACTATCCGGGATTGCCGCGCAACTTTGCATTCCGGCTAAAGTTTTCGTACTTGTTTTAGCGGGTTAAATGCTAAAATGCAGATTTAGTCCGGCTACATCGGCTCCACGCCACTGCCCACTGACTTTCAGTTGTTGCCATACATAGTCGTCCCTGAAAAAGTT
>NZ_LGIA01000159.1 GCF_001270965.1 Sunxiuqinia dokdonensis
AGTGCAAATTTCATATATGTAGGCTATTTCGTAATCAGATTGTCTTTATTAAAATGCACGTGTTGCTCCTGATTTATAAGGATATTCGCAGGGGATGTTGGGGCATTTTTCAAATCCAATCTGGTAGTTATCGGCCTTTGCATATTATCAAGAGTGGAGGTAAGATAGAAATTGTCCAATGCTAATGGTCGCTTTCTTTTCGCATTTCTGCCAAAATATTACCATGTGTCAAACTGTATTTCTTCTTCTTACAGCGTTCCATTGCTCTTCGTACAGCATCAGGATCGACCTGGATAAATAATTCCAGTTCTTGCTTTTCTTGGTCGCTCCTTTGAAATGCTTCAGATGCATCAAATCTTCCGTGGTATCTAGTTCCAGCATATTTCTCAGAAAGAAAACGAAAAGCTCCAAACAAGATAAGTCCAAAAACAATAACTAAGATTAAACCGATTATGCCTTCCATTTGAATTTAATTTATGTCTTTAACGTTATCATATTCAAGAACAAGATGCATACATATTAGTCCTCGAATATAATAAATTCTGCTTTTATTTTTTCCATCTCTCCCGATCCATTTTCAATCAAAACTTAGCTCAAGATCGCTAAGCCATATATAAATATCGCAAGAAAAAAGGATACAATTTGCCATCTATGGCATCTCCATGTAGTATCTCCCAATATTTTTGATTCTTTTCTTAGTCTTTCAAATTTTTCGATAACCAAACCGCTATTAAAATCACTTTCAATTATAAAGTCTATTTTTCCCAAAAGATGATTTTTGAAGATGGGGTAGTGTTTAAGCCCTGATATGTCTATTATCTTACTGTCAATAAGCCCCTTTGATCTGTCTTCGGCTATTACATTTTTTTTATTTCGAACAAGATATCTTTTTCTGGAAAGAGCTAGATGCCGTGTTATTCTATAATCAAACAATCTGGACAAAATAGATTTGAAACCATTTCCTGCTGATAAAACTATTAAAATTATTGAAATAATGTAAAGCGCTAATGCCCAACTAAATTCTGAATAGCATGAAATATCGAGCTTAGGGAATGTTTCTTTACTAGTACCCAAATACGCCAAAAAAGCTATTCCTACTGTCGTAAAAAGATTTATTGAATAGCCTAATTGGCTAATTGTTCTCTCAGTCCAGAAGTTATCCCTATTTGTGTACTCAGTTAGTTTATTCTCGTATTCTGCTTCTGTCATTTTCATCGTTGACACTGTTTCATTTATGATTTGTGTACCCGCCCGCCCCTTCGTTTAAGCGCAGCGGAAACAAAGAGTTCGCTGTTTTGAGTTTGCCGCTCAATTCTCATTAAACTGCTTGGATCTATCCGAATTTCCAACATACCAAAGGTCTTTTTCCCTCCCCAAGATAAAGATTTTTGCTGATGAACACATGATCTATTTTCTGTTTTATATTTTTCTCTCGGCTGTTTCGCTTTTAACCTTCGAATTCCCGTCACGCGCGCCCATCCCCGTCTTTTACCGCTTTGATCCTATCCCGGAGGTACTGGAACGGAACCGCACCCCATTCTTTGCTTAACCATATAAAACACCCCACCTGACAAGGACTGTACAACAATTTAATTCCCACTTTCCAAACTTTGTCCCGGTGATTTGAAAAAGCGCTTCTGCCGCTTTCAATTATCACCGGAGTAGTAACCCATAAAACACACAGAAAATGTTTGGAATCGATCAAATCAGCTGGGGACAGTTTGGCACTTTTATCCTGATTTTTCTTGGACTATGGTACCTGTGGGTGATCCTGATGGCAATTGCCCACCAGACAGGTCTTAGCCGAAATACCCTTTTTGAAGAGGATCAAGCGAGCAGCTTTGCGAAGGAAGATTTCAAGCCGATTGCCGTTTGTTCATGGGATTTCCCGTCACAATTAATGCCGTTTGCCCATGAAACGGCTATCCCCCTGCCGGTATCTTTTTATGAAGAAACCGGGCTGGATGAGGGCTATGCAATCGACCGCTTTGCCAGCCCGAACGATCCCCACCTTCCTGCAATTCTTGAACAAGTCCAGTATCAACAGTAACCCTTTTAAATTTTAGCGATCATGAAAACAACGATTCAACGATTCTTCTCCAAAGCGGCCGCGATTGCTGCCGCCGCCCTCTTTTGGGCTTCCGATGCTTTGGCCCAATCATCTGCCGGGATTGACCAGGCCACCGCAGAAGTCAGCTCTTACGTCGATCCGGTCTCCAACCTGATTATTGCCATTGGCGCCGTGGTTGGGCTGATTGGCGGTGTCCGTGTGTATATCAAGTGGCAGAGTGGCGACCAGGACACCCAGAAAGCCATCATGGGCTGGTTTGGCGCCTGTTTGTTCCTGATCCTGGTGGGCGTTGTCATCAAATCCTTTTTTGCCTGATGGAAAGCTATTCGGTCAAAAAAGTCGATACCCGGTTGTATATCAAAGGGCTTTCGGGCCCTTTGGTTTTCCGGGCGCTCTACGGAATCCTGGCTGCCTTTTTCGGATTCTCCGGGCTGTATATCTTCCTGGGGGTTTTCCCGGCAATCATCCTGATCGTGCCGGCATTCTTTGCCTACCTCTATCGGCTGAATACCATCCAACGGAAATACGGCCCGGAAGGCTGGGACAAAAAACGGACGGCCCGCAAACTCCCGCAGTTTATCAGTTGCAAACGCCGGATCAATCACTCGGGACAATTTCCCAAAACAGAACAACTATGAGAATCAGAAAGCTTGAGAATACACTGCCCATACTGGGATTTAACGGGGACATCCAGCTATCCAACAACCTGGACCTGACCATCGGATTCCGGCTGAAGCTTCCCGAAGTACTGTCTTGTAGCCGCGAAAAGCTGTACATGCTGCACGATACTTTCCAGCGGGTGATTAACCTGTTACCCTCCGGGAGTCTGGTGCACAAGCAGGACTTGTTTTTGGTTCAGAAATTTGACGGGAAAAAACAGTACATCGCCAATGAAAAAGGACATCCCGCGAGCTTGGATGCCAGCTACCTGAAACACTTTGAAGGCCGCCAGTCCCTGAGCCACGAATGTTTTCTGTATGTCAGCCTGCTGAACCGGGGCCTTTTGAAAAACTACCTGGAGTCGGCCCTGATCTTGTCGCGCCGCGAGCGCAAGCTGGAAAACCTGCGCTTTGACAGGATCACGGAACTGAAAAGCAACCTGACGGCTGTTTTTACCCAAAACGGGATTGGTTGTCAGCCACTGACCGGTACAGAAGCCACCGGAGATGAAAAAAGCCTGGGGCTGATCGAGCGCTTTTTAAGCCTGAACTTTACCGATGACCACCCGGTATTGGGTGGCATTGATTTCCGCGACCGGCTGAAGGTGATGGACCAGTTTGTGGAAATTCTGAGTTTGAGCGATTATTCCCACATCCCGGGAGAGCTTCGCCCCTGGACCGACCATCCGCAAACCGGGCTGCCGGTGTCGATGGTGTACCCGGTGAGCTTTCACCTGCCGTTTTCGCACATCACCAACCAGTTTATCTACCTGCCCGAGCAACAGGAGATCAAAGCATCCCTGGAAAGCAGCTATAAAAAGATCTATAGTCTCTCGAAGTTCTCTTCGGAAAATAAGGTCAATGCAGGGCTGATCGAATCGTTCCTGGACCAGGCACAAGCTTCAGGTGAAAAGATCGTAAAAACCCATTTTAACGTGATGTTGTTTGATGCGTCGCTGAATGATCTGAAACAGCATAAAAGTGAAGCGGCTTCTGCCTTTTCCCTGATGAACTGCTTTCCGTACCGGCACAGCCACGATTTGCCCATGTTGTTTTTTGCCTGTGTGCCGTATTCCACGCAGCTTCCCGAGACGGAACTGTTCATCACCCAGGTGCCACAGGCCTGCTGCCTGACCGGCTTTGAAGGAGAAATCCAAAACAGCACTTCAGATTTTACCATCCGTCTGTCCGACCGGCTGGAAGGCTGCCCGGTGCAAATCGATATCTCGGATGAGCCCATGCAGCGCCACCTGATCCATAACCGTAACAAGATCATCATTGGCGGATCAGGCTCCGGGAAGTCGTTTTTTACCAACCACCTGCTGCGCCAATATGCCGAAAGTGAAAACTGCCACATTGTTTTGCTGGATGTGGGAAGAAGCTACGAGCTGTTGACCCGCTACCTGGATGAACGGCTCAAAGCTCAAGGCGGGGCCATGATGGTGGAATTCACCCCGGAAACCCCGATCTCGTTTAACCCGTTCCTGGTGGAAGGCGAACCGGATCTTGAGCGCAAACAGACCATCCTGTCGGTGATCTACACAATCTATAAGGAAAACCTGTCGGAAATGGAGAAAGATGTGATTGCCCATTCGGTCACAGCCTTCTTTGAATCAGAAGAAATAGTTGAACGCTCCTTTAACGGCTACTATGCGTTTTGCCGGGATTATATCCCGCAGCTGGTGGAAGAGCAATCCATCCAATTCAATGCCAACGAGTTTTTCTTTATCCTCTCGAAATACTACCGGGGCGGTGAATACGACTACCTGCTGAACCGGCAGATGAATACCGATGAGTTTTTCCGCTGTCCATTCCTGGTTTTCGAGCTCGATGTCATCAAGGACCATGCGGTGATCTTCCCGGTGGCCACCCTGATTATCATCGATATTTTCATGCAAAAGATGAGGCGGCTGAAAGGCGTACGCAAGGTCATTTGCATAGAGGAAGCCTGGAAGGCCATTGCCACGCCGCAAATGGCTTTGTACATCAAATATTTCTTTAAAACCATCCGGAAGTTTTTCGGGGAGGCGATGGTGGTCACACAGGAAGTGGATGATGTGATTTCCTCCCCGGTGATCCGCGATGCAGTAATCAACAATGCCGATACGCGCATCCTGCTTGACATGAGCAAATTTAGAAACAAGTTCGACAGCATCAGTGAAACGCTGGGCCTGTCGGAGTTTCAGAAAGAGCAAATCTTGTCCATTAACCGGAACCTGCCTGCGGGGCGCAAGCTCAAGGAAGTCTTTATCGGGCTGGGCAGCTACTCGCAGGTTTATGCCCTGGAAGTAGGCCGCCCGGAATACTACTGCTACACCTCCGAGCAAAGCGAAAAGGAAATGATCCTGAAAACGCTTTCCGGTGGCTCCTGTACATCCTTTTTAGAAACCTTAAAATCCATTTGACATGAACTTCAACAGCAACACAAAATTTATGCTTTTAGCACTCGCAGCGATGATGCTGATCTCCTGCCTCCCTCTTAGCACCCGCGCCCAGGCTCCGGTAACGGATGTGGGTGCCGGGATTCAGCGCGAGGCTCTATGGGAACAGGAAAAGGGAATCCTCTCGGAAATCAACTGGTACAACATCCTGATCAAAGTGCTGAACGGAGACATCAAAGGACTGACCGGTGAACTGCTGGGCATTGACCAGCAGATGCTGGAAAGCCTGCAAAAAGTCTCCTCACTGATCAAGGACTACAAGCGGGTAAAGGAAACCAAGGACATGCTGGACAAGATCATCCAGGTGTATACCGAAAAGCTTCCCCTGCTGGTGAAGGACGGAAACTTCACTCCGAGGCAGGCGGAGGCCATCGTGCAATCCTTTGACCTGATCTTGGATGACAGCCGCCAGCTGACCACCACGGTTTTAAATGCCATCGTGAAGGACAACCTGTTTTTGATGGACGACAAACAGCGCTATGACACGATCAACGGCATTTATGAGGATGTCCGCAAACACTACGGAACGATCTGCTACCTGTACAACAAGCTTTTGTACGCCTCCTATCAGAAAAGCTTTGAGTCGGGCCAGCTGAAAAGTTTTGCCTTGTATTACAGCCTGTATCAGTAAGAGTTACGAGTTGGGAGTGTTTACTCCGGCCCCTGCCGGATAGGATTTTTTGCATTTTAAATCACCATTAAAAACAGATCATTATGAAACTTATTTTTCCCTTACTTGGAATGACCATGAGCGTCATGCTTGCCACTGCCGTATTTCCACCAAAGGTCAATGCCCAGCTTCTGAATGTCAAGCCATGGCACGGGTATTATCCGGAGATGAACGGCAGTTATCCACTTAGTTTTGTCGCGTTTAAAGGCTGGTTGTTCCCGGTGCCGCATGTTTTTGTCCGTACCTGGCCCACCCATTATTATGTCGAAGTCGGGGCTTTGCCGGTTTCGGATGCTGAGGGATACGCCGATCTTTTGCGGATCAACCTGATGAAAATTGTTTCCAGGCTGATAGAGAAAAGCCAGATGAAAGACCGGCATGATGAAACAGCCCAGATCAAAGTTTATACGCAGGAACAAAAGGAGATTGAAAAACTTCTCTTTGATTCCCGCTCGGATGAGTTGCCCGATGTTTATGACATCGCCGGCGGTTTTATCCGCCTGTATGAAAGCATTAACCGGCTGGACAAGCTGGAGAACCGCCAGCGGGTGAAGCAGATCCTGGAAAAGGAGGCAGACGGACTGTTGTCCCGCTTTATCTCGGTCAACCTGCTGCAAACCGATCACGGTCAAAAGCTGGAAGCCTTTTCGGAAATCCGCGGCGAACTCAGCCGTCAAACCGGCGATGCGGACTATACCTACCGGAAGGTACACCATTACCAGTTCCATGCCAACAACGTCAGTCAATCCTATTCCTTTCTGACCCATTAGAATTTGCCCAATAAAAAACAGCTAAAAATTGAAACAATGATCTTACAGGTAATTACCACCAACGACTTCTTTTCCTTTACCGATGTGCTGATCCGGGGCGGGCTGGACAATGCGCGCCTGCTTGTGAATATGGCCCGGGCCATCGGGGGGATTGCGGCCTTCCTTTACATCTCCAAGCGGATTTACGAGCAGCTGATTGCCGACAACCCCATTTCCATTTTGCCGCTGCTCAGGCCTTTTGCCCTGGTGCTGGTGATCAGCTTTTGGGGGCCGTTTGTCCAATTGCTGATGGTGCCCACCAAAGGCTTGACCAAACTATCGGAAGCGATCTATGCCGATAAAAAACACATCGTGGCCGAGCGGCTGGAGGAAAAGCAGGACGCGATCCTGTATGCCGACCTGCCGGCCTTCCAGGAGAACGAGGAGAAGGAAGCCATGCTTTGGGACAAAGGTATCAACATGCTACTGACGACCTACAATATCATTTCCGGAAGGGCGCTCCGGCACCAGATCAATTTTTACCTGATGGACGGGATTCGTCAGCTGCTGGAAGCCCTGTTTGAAGCCCTGATCTACCTGGTGGCTTTTCTCCGAACCGTCTTTTGTGTGCTGCTGGTGGTCTTTGGCCCGCTGGTCTTTGCCATCTCCATCTTTGACGGGTTTCAGGAGAATTATCTGGGCTGGATTGCCCGCTTTATCAATGTGAACCTGTACCTGCCCATCGCCCTGATCATCCTGTCGCTGGTGCAGGAGGTGCTGATCTTTGTGCTGGAAGCTGAAATCACCCAAATCAAAAGCTCCCTGATCTATATGCCATCCCTTTACTACGTCTCCAACCTGGTGGTGCCGCTGTGTGGGATTATCGGGCTGATGATGGTACCCAAAATCGCCTCGTGGATCATCAGCGCTTCCGGGACCAACACCGGTGGTGGACGGCTGATTCGCACTGCAGCGGTGATGGCCGTTACCAAAGGGGCTATGAAGTAGGAAAACAAATATCCAATGTAAAAATATTCAATAATCAATATCCAAGAAATATCAATATGCAATGAAGAAAATCTTTGATATCCAACGCAAGTTTCGGTTTACCGTTTATGTCCTGCTGGCGATCAGCCTGCTGGTAATCGGTTTTAGCTCATTTGTTTTTGTCAGCTCGCTGAAGCTGGTGGAACGTTCTCGCGAGAAGATCTACGTGCTGGATAACGGCAAGTCCCTGCTGCTGGCCCTTCGGGAGGATATTTCCGAGAACCGTCCGGCCGAGGCCCGGGATCATGTGAAACGCTTCCATGAGCTGTTTTTCACCATGGAACCCGACAAGCAGTACATCGAAAACAATACCCGCGAAGCCCTTCACCTGGCCGATGGTTCGGCCATGAAACAACACCGGTCCTACAAGGAAAACAATGTCTATAACCAGGTCATCGCCTCAAACATCAGCATGACCCTGCTGACCGATTCGGTGCAAATCGACTTTTCCGCTTATCCGTATCAGTTTCATTACTTCGGAAAACAGCGAATTGTCCGCCAATCCACCATTACCCTGCGCAGGCTGGAAACTACCGGCCAGCTTCGCAACAGCTCGCGCACAGACAATAACCCGCACGGCTTTTTGATCGAGAACTGGCTGATCACCGATAACCGGGACCTGGATACCCAAAAACGCAAATCCTTTTAATCCTTAAATCCCTGAAAAAGATGAATTCATTCAATCCGTCAAACAAAACACAAAAACCGGAAACTCCGCGCTTCCAGGATGTGAGCCGCTTTACCCGGATGGTCAGCCAGCTGGATAGCCGGGACCGGAGCCTTGATCCCAAAAGACGAAAGGGCAAATGGATCCTTGTTCTGTCTATCCTGTTCCTGCTTATCCTGGCCTCTTTCCTGCTTCCCTTCCCGGACTTTTCGCATGAAAAGATTAGCTCCGGGGAGAAGTTCTTTCCGGCTGATTCTAAAGAAGCCGGACAAGCGGAGCAAGCTACCTTCCCCGGCTTTGAGATGCCGGTGGATTCTTTTGAAAACCTTTTAAAACAACATATCCATGAAGACATACCTGAAACAAAATAAGCCCTTGCTTTTCCTGCCATTGGTGCTGATCCCCTTCATTGTGCTGATCTTTTATATCCTTGGCGGAGGAGAAAGTCCCAAAGGAAAAGACCAGAGACAAGCGCGACAGGACACCGTTAAAGGGGCCAATTATGACCTTCCTGATGCAGACCACAGCCTGGAGATCCTGGATAAAACAGAACTCAGCCAGCAGGCTGGAGAAATCACCCTAAGCCGGGACTACAACATCCTGGGAGACACGAACGGATCGGGTGAAAGCGGAAACGGCTTGTCGGATCCTACCGGGAATGAAGAAACCCACGGCAGTTTGGATGGCAATGAGTCAGCCAACGATGCAGAACCGGGAACAAGTTCCGGTGATCCCGAAAATTTATTGAAGCATATCCAACAGCGGGAACAACAAATCCGCAGTGAGCTAGAAACCGGCCAAACGGAAAAATCAAGACAGACGGCAAAAGCAAGGGAGGTGAAACACCATTCAAAACCGGCTGCAAAGGAGATTGCCACAGGTAAGACTGAGTCCGAAGATCCGTCATTTCCGGTAAGCGGAATCGAAGAGTTGGACCGTGTTTTTCGTCAGAACCAGCAATTGGCCCGGCAGAATGACTCCCTGAAAATACAGATGGAGGAAGCCAGGGCTTTCCGCCAGAAACTGGAAACAGCGCGCTCCCGCTCATTTACCCTTGAAAAAGGGCAGCCATCCGCTTTCCGGCCTGCTGAGCCATCCTCTTCCCTGCTGAAAGCCGAGGTGTATGAAACGACCACCGTACTAACCGGCAACCGCGTGAAGCTGCGGCTGCTGGAAGAAGCTTCAGTCAGGGGAACCACGATACCGGCCGGTACTTTTATCTATGGGATTTGTGAAATCGCCAATGAACGGCTGCGGATCAGTGTCCGGCAATTGCCTGTCGGTGATTCGTTTATCCCGGTTGAGCTCAGCATTTATGACCTGGACGGGCTGGCCGGCCTGTATGTCCCGGACAATGCCGCGCGGAAAGTAGCCAAGGAAGTGGGCAGCTCAACCAACACCTCCTCCATGTTTGGGGTGACGGGCAATCCGCTGACCTACGCCGGTGTTCAGGCTGCCGACCGGACGGCCCAATCCCTGCTACGCATGGTGAGGCTTAAAAAGGTCACCATCAAGAAAAATACCATGGTTTATTTAATCAATCAATCCAAATAAATACGAATATGAAAGCATTTGTTATTGTCATCCTTTGTACCCAACTGCAAGTGGCGGTGAGCGCCCAAAGCACGTCCAATTCCTTAAAAATCTCCGATACCAAAACCAGCCACCTGGTTTGTCCCGAAAAAGTAGACTATGTGCAGGCTGGTGATTATTCGCTGGTACAGGCCGAAGTCGTCCCGGAACTGTCCAACCTGGTGCGCATTAAAGCTAACCGGCCCTTTGACACGCCAGTTTCGCTGACGGTGGTTTGTGCCGGCCGGATTTACTCCTTTGAGCTGGGCTACGGAAACGATGCACCCATCACTTACCTGCTCGAATCCTTTGACTCCGAGAATGCACGGACTTTTAGCGGCAAGCTCTTACCGGATGGTGTACTCCGGGACCTGTGCGATCAAGTTCTGGATAAGCACCGGAAGAACTACCGGAATCGAAAAGCCAAAAAAGACGGGATTCGGATCCGCTTAAACTCGGTTCACCTGCATGGTGATGCCCTGTTTTTTGAGCTGGAAATCCGAAACCAGACCCAGATGGCCTACGATGTGGAAAGTGTTCATTTTTGGATCACTGACAAACGGCAGACAAAAGCCACCAATGTGCAGGAATATCGGGTGCTTCCTGATTACAGGCGAAACAAGATCAGCCGCGTCCCGGGCTACACCACGGTCCGGGAAGTGTTTGTCTTTGAAAAAATGACCATTCCCGGGCAGCGCATCCTCCGAATTGAACTCAATGAAAAAGCCCTGGGCAACACCGGACGAAAACTGAAGTTTGAGCTCAAAAACCAAGACATCCTAAAAGCCCGCAAGCTTTAATTTGGATTGCCAATCAGATAAATATTTACCAAATATCTAACGAAGTTTCCCCCCAACGGGGGGATTAAGGGGGGCTCTAACATGAATCATGAACCACACGAACTGGTGAAACTGCACGAAGGCTTTCGCTTTTTCAGTTACCTGTTGTTGATTTTATCCTTATACATCACCGGCATCGGGTATTTTGCAAGGCTCGGGATCGTCATCCCGGAATTTACCCCCTTGCTGGAGAAGCTCCAACGCCTGCAATTCCTGTCGGATGTGTACCTGTCCAAACTGGTCTGCCTGGTGTTTTTGGCCATCACCTGCATGGGAACCAAAGCGCACAAGGACCGCGAGCTGGCCGTACCGGTAATTGTCCGGCAGGTGGTAGCAGGGCTCGTGCTGTATTGGGGAAGTCTGTTGGTTTTTACCTCGTACCCTCTAGCTTACCTGCTTCTAAGCTTTGTCGGCTTTGTGCTGTTGAACATCGGCTTTGACAACATCTCCAAGCTGATCAACGTCAACCTGATGAAAGACCGCTTTAACATCGAGAACGAAAGTTTTCCGCAGGAAGAAGCTTTGCGCGAGAATGAGTATTCGGTCAACCTGCGCTCCTCCTACCTGTACCAAGGCAAAGAACACCAGGGCTGGATCAACATTGTGAATCCTTTTCGGGCGACGATGGTCATCGGAACGCCTGGCTCCGGAAAGTCGTTTTCGGTAGTACTGCCCTTTATTCGTCAGCATTTGGCCAAGGGTTTTTCCATGTGTGTCTATGATTTTAAGTACCCCGATCTTTCGTTGGTGGCCTACAACCACTTCCTGAAAGCAAAGAAAAGCGGCCGTCTGCCGAAATCAGCAGAATTTTACGTAATCAATTTTGAGGATATCCAAAAATCCTTTCGCTGTAACCCGCTGGCACCGGAATTGATGGAAAGCCCGATTGATGCCTTTGAGTCTTCGCGGACGGTGCTTTACAACCTGAACCGGGAATGGATCCGCAAACAGGGCGAGTTCTTCTCAGAATCAGCTGTGTCCTTTTTTGCCGCGGTGATCTGGTTTTTGAAACGCTACAAAGGCGGAAAATACTGCACGCTCCCTCATGCCATTGAACTGCTACAGCTGGATTACGACGATCTGTTTGAAGTGCTGGGCACCGAGCAGGATGTGGCTGGCATTATCAACCCCTTTATCAATGCCCACCAGCGGGGTGCGCATGAGCAGCTGGAAGGGCAGCTCGGCAGCCTGAAAATTGCCATCGCCAAAATCATCAGCCCGGAGATTTATTGGATTTGTAGCGGCAATGATTTCTCCCTGGATATCAACCATCCGCAGGCTCCCAAAATTCTGTGCCTGGCCAACAACCCGCTAAGGGTGGAAATGTACGGGGCGGTGCTGTCGCTTTTTATCACCCGGATGCTGAAAGTGATCAACCGAAAGCATCAGGTGCCCGCCTCCCTGATCTTTGATGAGTTGCCAACCATTTACTTCCGCGGGCTGGACACGCTGATTGCCACCGCGCGAAGCAACCGAATCTCGACTTTGCTGGGTGTTCAGACCATCGACCAGTTGATCCGCGATTACGGCAAGGAGCAGGCCAATGCGATTACCAGCAACATCGGTAATGTGTTCTCCGGTCAGGCAGCCGGGGAAACGGCCAAATTTATCCAAAACCGGATGGGCAAGATCCTGCAGGAACGGCAGTCGGTCAATATCAACCGTAATACGCAGTCATCGACTTTCTCCACCCAAATGGATTACCTGGTACCTGAAGGCAAGATCGCTACCCTGCCGCAGGGCTACCTGGTCGGTCAGGTGGCCGACAACTTTGGGGAGACCGTCGGGCAGAAGAATTTTAACGCTCTCATCAAAGTGGATGTGAAAGCCTGGCAGCGGGAAGAGGCCCGTTATACGCCAATCCCGGACTTTTACCGCTTTGATCAAATCCCGGAGGTGCTGGAACGGAACCGCATCCGGATTCGAAACGATATCCGCAGCATTGCCAGTCAAACGGGCACAGACCACAAGGAAAATGAGGCGCTGACGGCTTCCAAAGCGGAGATCGCACAAGCGAACCAAGCCCGTCAAGCGAATCAAGCAAAGCAGTCTCAAACACAAAATAAATAACGAGCAACACCATGAAAAACAGCAACGAGAGAACAATCAAATTAAAGCCGTCCCAACTGGTTAACCTGCCGGTTTTCCTGCATGGAGTTCTGCTTATCCCGGGACTTTTCCTGCTGAATAAGCTGATCAAACGTTACCTGCCATCCGATTTTGTCCCGGATCAGTTTGAACCTTATATCCTGAACCTTCCGGTTTATCTGGCGGTATTGTTCGCTGTTTTCCTGGGATATCATATGCTGAAGACTTAC
This sequence comes from Sunxiuqinia dokdonensis, assembly GCF_001270965.1. Taxonomy (GTDB): domain Bacteria; phylum Bacteroidota; class Bacteroidia; order Bacteroidales; family Prolixibacteraceae; genus Sunxiuqinia; species Sunxiuqinia dokdonensis. The sequence continues at coordinate 13,034 of NZ_LGIA01000159.1, forward strand.
TGTATCCGCTATGAAATCAGTTCCGAAGAACTCAGGTATTATTCCGGGATACTCCGAAGAAAGCACGAGTTTATTGAGCTGTACCGGCTAAAAGACTACAAAATTGACCGGCCCTTGATATACCGATTATTTGGTCTGGGCAACCTGACGATTTACACCTCCGACAAAACCACACCGGTTTTTAAGATGGAAGCCATTGCCAATCCTAAAATGATTTATAAAACCCTTCGCGATCTGGTTGAAGAGAACCGAAGGGAAAAACACGTTTTCGAAGTTGATTAACATTTAAAAAGTAAGATTATGGAACAAAACACACGCATGAAGGTGGAAGACATCCCCTTAGACAAACTGGAAAAAGCCGGTATTAACCGCAGTTTTGTGGACCGGATGGAAAAACGCGAACTGACCGATTTTTTGAACGGCTTCCGCTCAGAAAAGCTCTACACAATCAACGCCCGGATTAATGACCAGGATTATAAAATCCCGGCCAAGATCCGCTTGCAACAAGATCAGGATGGAAAAGTAGATGTGAAAGTACACCCGATTCAGCGGCTTTATATCCCCGATGAATACCTGGGACACAAGTTCACCAAAGAAGAAAAAGGGGCACTGCTGAATGACAAAAACCTGGGCAAGACCGTGGAGCTGACCAGCAAGAACGGGCAAAAGGACACCTACTACCTGGGAATTGACGGCAAAACCAATGAGCTAATTGCCTTGAAAGCAAGGTATATCCAGATCCCGGACAAGATCAAAGGTGTAAACCTGACCAGCGAGCAAAAAGATAAGCTGGCAGCGGGTCAGAAAGTGACCGTGGACGGGATGATGGGGAAAAACGACAAAAAGTTTGGAGCCACACTCCAGGTAGATGCCGCGGGCAGGAACATCAGTTTTTCCAATTTTAAACAGGAGAAGATGGCGAAATCAGAGGAGCAAAAGCAGGAAGCAAAATCTGAAAAGAAAGCCGGGTCCCGGAAAAGAGTGAGTTAGTTTTTTAGGTCTCGTTTCCAATTAGAAGGGGAAATTCGGAAGAGCAGGTTTCCCTTTCTTTTTACCCCGTTTGACCAAAGTGAATAAGAAAAAATCAATGAGGAATAGCTGGTTTAAATAGGGGAATGCAAGATGTGTTTTTATGGCCATAAAAACCTTTCATCTTGATCCCGACTCCGTCGGGAGGACATTCCCCAAAGGCATCATGCATTCCCCTCTCAAAAAGCAAAAAGTTACAAGTTCATAATCGATGCGCCCCAGATTAGCCGATAAAGAGAAACGTACGATTGTCGTTCGTTTTCTGATGACCAAAGAAGAAAAGATCAGGTTGGATTCATTGGTCAAACGGGGAAAATATGGGTGTGCGAGTGATTTTCTAAGGTTCAAAATATTTGACGAATCCAGGAGGAAAACGATTGTACTTGATGACAAGGCAAGCAACAAGCTTAAAAGCCTGGACTATGAGCTCAACAAGATCGGGGTCAACTTGAACCAACTCTCCAAGCGTATGAATTCGTTTGCCGGTTACCGAATCAGTGACAGTGACCGACAGCTTTTGAAACAGGCTTTTGCTATGATGCGACAGTGTTTGATTTTGCTTCAAAAATATCTGCGATAAATTATTGTCTCAACCAATAAACCGGGAAACCATGGTTATTAAAATCCACCAGGCTTGCAGCACAAAAAATGCTTTGTTTTACAACGAGCGGAAGGTTGAGCGACATAAGGCCTCGTTTTACCACAGTCAAAACATGCCGGTTGTCAATCCGTTCATGGGAGATAAAAACGACCGGTACCGGATTTTTCAGGAGATTGAGGAGCGAAATACCCGGGTTCGAAAGCCCGGATTACATCTATCCGTAAACCCGACGGTTGGCGATTTGGTGCGGCTGGGTGATGCCGGTATTCGGACTGAGATTGATAACCTGATGACCCACCTGGAATATGGAAATCAGCCTTACTTTGTCTATAAACACGCTGACTTGGAGCGGGTGCATTTTCATATCGTTTCCACTCGTATCGATTGTGATACCGGCAAGAAAATCAAAGACAGCTATGAGAAGGAAAAGACGCAGCGGTTCATCAAAGACCTGGAGCAGAAATACCAGCTAACCAAAGATGATCCTCAGGAAAAATTAAATTATCGGTTTTCCGGCTCCAGCAAAAACCTGAAACAAAACCTGGAAAGCTTATTTGGCCAGCTCAACCGGATGGAGTTTATCACTTCCAAAGAACTGTATGACCAGGCATTGGAGCTGTTTCAGGTAGAGATCAGAAAAGCTGGGAGGGGTCATCTGGTTTTTGTGACGGATGAGAACGGGAACCCGGTCCGACATCCGGTGAGAATGAGTGATTTTGAGGAGAGGCCAAGGTTTTATTTATCTGAGAAACAGGAACGCGCAACCAGAATGGAGCATTCTGAAAAGATGGCGATACCAGCCAGGGTTTTAAAGTCTTTGGTTTTGAAAGAATTAATCCGGCAGATACAAGAGCAGGTTTCCGGGCAAAAATTGCCGAACGATAGAAAGAGGAAAATAAGAGCGAAAAAAAGAAAGGGTAAGCGATATTAAATTCCCAAGGCACCAATAGGAACTCCTAAAGCGAAGAAATTAAGCGAATTTCCCTTCAAGACAGCCTTCCGCTTAGGTTTATTCAACTGTATATCGATATAAGACATAGGAATTGGCTTTCGGCAAATTGAATTTTAACGTTCCATTTTCAGAAACCACAAGCTGCAGGGACTCTTCCAAAGCATCTCCCAAAACCAACTGCAGACTAACTTGCTCTCCTTCCAAAAGATAAGCCTGAATTTGAGCACTACTAGCTTCTGTGCGTTCCCTGAAAACAAGAAAATATCCTCTATTCTCATGTACTGACTGAAAACCGGTCCACGATCTACCCGTTGGTTCATCTCCTATTGGAAAAATATACCCCGAATGAAAGTCATTCTGAATGGTTCGGTATTTTGTAATTGTTTCAGCAATACCAGATGCTTCATCTGTCAAACCCGTCGCTTCAAACCAAGCCAACGGTTGCCCAACCATCGCAATAGCGAATAGATAATCAAAATCATAATTTGAGGGAGCAAACAAATCATTATCAGGATATTTATCAGCATTTCGCCATTTGTTTAAAAACTCAATCTGCAATAGTTCAGGAGGGAAATAATGCGCCAAATTCCAAACATTACGAAGCGTGCGAAAAGGATAATAATTTCCCCAATCAGTATACCTATTCTCTAAAAACAGGTTTCCAAATGGGCGGTATGAGAAATAGCCACCGCGAACCCCAGCCGTCAGGTCTAAATTGAAAAAAGCAGCTCCATTGGTTTCCTTCTTTACTTTTGAAAAGAATTTTTCCAAGTTGATTGCAGCCTCTTTATCAGCTATTTCTACTCCATCAATTTTGAAATAGGCGATTCCGGTTTCTCTGTATAAATTGACTAAAATATCAGCATCAATTTCCCAGGTAGCATAGCTGTTTTGGTTACTTGGATGAAACCACAATCCCAACCGAATCCCCTTTGCTTCCGCTGATTCCAAAATCTCAGTTAACCCATTCGGAAAGCGCTCTTTGTTAGGCTGCCAGTTTTCCGGGCTCCAGGCGTCCCATAAGTTTCCCGATTGATGTATCGAATTTGCAGAAAGCCCTTGCTGCCACCCGTCATCGATCTGAAAATGACTGATTCCAAGCTCCTGTGCCTTTTCCAATTCTTTCAGAATAAAACGTTCACTGATCTTGCCATCCTGTCCCCGATCTCCCCAAGTATTCATCATCACCATTTCATACTGTTGGGGCTCGTAGTTAATTGATCCCTTCAGATATTTACGCAATGCAAATAAACAATCCGTGTTCGTACCGGAAAAGCCCATGGTGAAAGTATAACCCTTGATCCATTCATCCGGATTTCCATTGACAGGGAAACCCGCGAAAGCAAGCTCAATTCCCCGTTGTGACACCACAAAATCATATCCCGGATAATTTATCTGACTGGCTGAATTTGGAGCCTCTTTCAAAATGAAGAACTGATTTTCACTGATCAAGTCTTCTCCTAAAATTAAATTGCCAGTGTTTCTCTGAGCTAGTTGGTATGGCAGTATATCCTCCATAAAAACAAGGTTATCGTGTGTGTCTGTAGCATCCTTAAAATTTATAACCTTAAGTCTTACATGTTTCGAAGAAAACCCCAAGTATGCCAAATATGATTTGCCATTTTGCGATATTGAAGGCGTACTTTTTTCGGTGCCGTCACCCCTACCATTCTGAACTTGCTGTTCTGAAGCAAGCGAATGGTATTTTAAATAGAAATCACACGGGAACGCTCCTATACCAGGAAAAATTCGAAAAACACGCCTGCAAAAAAGCTGCCCGTATTGGTTTTCAATACTCACTTCAAGATGCTCCGGCATTAAAACCGTTTCATCCATCTGGTTAATTTCAAGCTTGATGTTTTTGATAAAATCGCTCCCTTCCAATGCAAAGCTAGGAGCGTGAGGATTCCAACTCATGACATCTCCGGAATTCAATTCCTTAGTTGAATACAAACGAATGTCTCCGGAATACCATAACCACTTTTGCTCAATTTTTGAATTGCGAATGACCAGCGTATCATTTGATAAATACGCCTCGCATTCTTTAACTTGTCTTTCTGCATGACAAACAATTGCTCCGGTAACAACCAAAAGAAAGGACAAGCATAGCTTTTGTATGACCTTAATGTTTTTCATGAATTCCATGAATAGTATTGTGTTTACTCTTCTTTTGACAAAGAAACAAGCTGTTCATGGGCTTATTCATATTGAGTTTGCTTTTCGATAATAGTTTTCGATTTCAAATTGAAGAACCAGCCAACCAGCGCAATTGAAGTGACCAGTCCAATGTTTAACGATAGATAGTAAGAAAGCTGTAGTCCTTCAGGAGCAACAAGAATGTAAGTTGTAACAACCGCGGTCATGAAAACCGCAGGCAAGAGTGCGATCCAATAATTGCCTCCCTGCTTGAGCATGTAAACTGCCGCAGCCCACAACACAATAGTTGCTAACGTTTGATTTGACCATCCAAAGTATCGCCAAATCACGCCAAAGTTGATGGTTGTAAGCAGAAACGCAATGACAAAAATCGGAATCGTCACCACCAAACGTTGCTGAAGGGCGCCCTGCTTGAAACGAAACGAATCGGCAATCGTCAAACGAGCACTTCGAAAAGCAGTATCGCCCGATGTAATGGGTGCTGCGACCACGCCAATGATCGCTAATAATCCTCCCACTTTCCCGAGCATCGTATTGCAAATTTGATTCACAACCCAGGCCGCGTTATGCCCTTGAGCAGCCATCGTATCGCCTAGTTCACGAACGCCACCAAAGAAGGACATGGCTGCTGCAGCCCAGATTAAGGCAACGATGCCCTCTGTGATCATAGCTCCAAAAAATACCTTTTTACCATCGGCTTCATTCGAAAGGCAACGGGCCATTAGCGGCGATTGCGTAGAATGAAAGCCGGAAATGGCGCCGCATGCAATGGTGATGAAGAGTAAAGGAAAGACCGGAAACTTGTCTGCTTGAGCATGCATATTCCCAAAGGTTTCTGGTGTGAGATTGGGGATGGCATAGTTCCCGGAAAAAAGGGCGACCAGAATTCCCCCAGCCATAACTAAGAGCGATAAGCCAAAAAGCGGATAAATTCTTCCAATTAGTTTATCAATCGGAATCATGGTTGCCAAAATATAGTACAGGAATATCATGACGATCCAATAAACTTGACTCACATTTGAAAGTTCGGTAAGAATGGTTGCCGGACCTTTGACAAACACAACTCCAACTAAAATCAACAAAACAACGGCAAAAACCCGCATAAAGTTTTTTACACCTTTTCCCAGGTACCTCCCCACAATTTCGGGTATACTCTCTCCTCCATGGCGAACGGAGAGCATACCCGAAAAGTAATCGTGTACCCCACCCGCAAACACAGCTCCAAAAACGATCCAAATGAAAGCGACCGGCCCCCATAAAGCGCCTGCAATTGCTCCGAAAATAGGACCTAGTCCAGCAATATTCAGAAACTGAATTAAAAAGATTTTGCTTGTTTTTAGGGGGACATAATCTACCCCGTCATTCTTTTCCATAGCAGGCGTAATCCGCGAAGAATCGCTTCCAAACTTGCGATCTACATAACCTCCATATAAAAAATATCCCCCCGTCAGAATAGCTATTGATACGATAAGTGAAATCATTTGCTTCGCTAATTTTAAAATATACTGCTATTTTTCAAATTTGCCCAACAACCTGCCCGTGAGGTTTCGAACATAGGCATCCTCATGCTCCGACAGACCTTCCAAAGCTAACATGACTTGCTGGTTATTGAGGTGTTCCGGACGGATCAAACGATAAATTAGGTTCAGGGAGCCAATGTTGAGCTTTTGCTCCTGGAAAAGGGTTAACAACTCAAAGACAATGTCCTCGGTTGCGTAACCTGATTCAATAAATTTCCAGATAATCGTATTCTTTTTATCTGTTGATAAGCCAGGCATCACTTCAACCAACAGTTTTTGAAGGGCAGCATCTTTTAATCCAGATGGCTGGAAGTACTGAAGTGCCCTTGCTGAGATCTCAAGGGTATCAGACTGGATGTACTGAATAAAAAGGGGATAAAAATCCTCATGGTACGATGAATCTTTCTCCACCGCCCGGATCCCCCAAAGTATTTTTTTTGTCTTATGACTTTCAAACACGCGTTTTAAAAAACTCACATCAACTCTTTCATCCAGTATTTCCATTATTTTAGTTTGAACCGGGCCATAAACCGTGTGCCAAAGGGTATGACAGGTATACACCGCGTCCTTTACTACAACTTCCGCAAGGGCAGGTTGCGTAGCTGCTGTGTATCCATCGATTTCATAAGCCGTGTAAGGATCAATTGAATCAGGCACAATGATTAATTCTTCCGATTCTAAATCTTTCAGTATTGAAGCAGTGTCGCTAAGGATTACATTTAACTTTTCATAGTCAGCAGCTTCAAATTCGGTATGGTCTGATTTGGTCAGTGGTTCTTCTGCCGGAACTTCCATACCCAGATAATTCCCGGCACCGTCCCAAAACAGTGTCAAACGGATCATTTTACATTCGCCGGTCATGCAGACATCTTTGTAAAAATGCCGGCTAAACCAAACGGGCAAGCCATTCTCATCCTGAAGTTCAATAATTTCAGAACTCGAAAGTGAATCAGCCTCGTTTTCAAAATGGTGCATTACCAATGTCCCTTCCCTATCGCTGAAATCAATCTGCCGAAAACCTGGCGGGATTTCAGTAAAGCCGGAAAGCAACAGAAAAACGATCGCAATCAATGCTTTTATGTAATTCCCATTTCTAAAAGTCATATTGTAAGACAAATTTTCACCCGGTGGAATTTCGACCACCGGGTGAATTAAAAAAAACTGTAACAAGTTTAGTTGGTAAAAAGGTTCTATTCTTTCGGTCCAAGGGTTGAACCCTCGTTATAATTCTGCATGTTTTCCACATCATATTTTCCAACGCCTTTTTCCATCAGGGTTTTCAGTTCATCCAGATGGTTTTGGTAAACTCCGCGCGGGCTGGTGTGGTGCTTTGCGGCAACCGAGGCAGCCATCCCAACGACTTCGCCCATGATGCCCGTGGTGCGCATCACCCGGACGGTCCCAAGTGCAACATGCGTTACGCTGATATTGCGCCCGGCCATAAACAGGTTGTCCACATTGCGCGAATAAAAACAGCGGTAAGGGATTGGGTACGGATGGATTTTTTTATGCACGGCAATCGACTTAAATTCCTTGTCGGGAAAATGTTCCGTGTTTTTTGGATCGGGGTAATGCAGGTCAATGGTCCAGGTGGTTGGAGCCGAAGCATCCGGGTAAATCACGTAATCGGTAATGTCCTGCTCTTTCAGTATCAAGTCACCCAACAACCTGCGTGATTCCCGTTTCCCGGCAATGTAGGCTACCCATTCCAGTTCCCGGTTTTTATAGTCTTCTTTCACCGAACTTTTGTTTTTCAGAAACGACCAGTTGGAATAGACCACCAGCAGGCCATAATCACGAATACGTTCAAACTCCTTTATTTGATCGAAATTCATTCCTGTTTCCCAGGTCCACTCGCCCATGGTCACTTTTTCCGTGTTTTCTTCGTTGAATTCAACACCGTAGCTAAATTCAGGAAACGAGCTTTCTTCTCCACTTTCAACCGAATACCACTGAACGGATGATCCCATCGTCATTTTGTCGGCTTTTTCCGGGGCAGTGGGCTCGCCAAATTCATCTTTTCCTTCACGCCCCATGGCAAAGTCGGCACCAGCCAGAAACCCAATCGTGCCATCGCCGGTACAGTCGGCAAACAAAGGCGCTGAAAAGGACAATTCTTCCGCTGTTTCAATGTGCCTGGCATGCACTTCTGTGATGCGTGAACGTTTCATTTTCACGTCGAAGGCCCGGTAGTTGGTAAACAACGAGATATTCTCTTCGGCCAGTACCATCTCCATCTTTTTCTCATCTTCATAATAGGCGGCCGGTTGTGCATTTCCTCCTTGCGTGGGACCGATTTCATTCACCACATCGCCCAATGAAGGATAGGGTTCCACCTTGATTCGTCCCCCTAAATGCACGCGTACCTCAGAGCTGTTATTACCCCCTAAAACAGGCCGATCCTGGATCAATGCCACTTTCAAACCTAACCGGGCAGCAGAAATAGAAGCCGTTGTGCCGGCAACACCGCCACCAATCACAACCAAATCAAATTCACCCGCCTGTTCAGGTTTTTTAGGAATGCCCAATTGCTTCCTACGAAACTTTTTAAGTGTAGCCATTTCATTTGGTGGCGCCGTGTTGCCTTTGGTGAAATAGATGGCATCCACCCGGCCGTTAAAGCCAGTTAGGTCGTGCAAAGTAATCGTTGCCCTGTTGCTGGTGATGCTCACCTTGCCGGCGTCTTGCCATAGCCACTCGAACCCGGAAGCGCCCAGTGTTGCGCCGGTACTTTTCCCATCGACTAAAAGCTCAAATTTGCCAGGTCCTTCTCCCTGAAACCAGGGTGAGGCCCAGTTATAGGTACGGACAAACACCTGATACTCTCCTGCCTCCGGAAAGTCAACGGTCGTTTCAGCATCGGTAACAGGAACCCCCATCCCGTGTGCCATCAGATAAGGCGACCCCATCAAATCCATAAACTGCTGGTCAATGACCCAGCCGCCTTTGTTGGCAAAGTTTTCAGCTTCAACAAAAACAGACTGCGCCTGGAGGGCAAACACGCTGTAAATAAAGACGAATGTGATTAATGCTATTTTGTTCATGCTTATTTTTTATATCGGTTTCCTATTGTTATCAAGGTAATGTTTCAAGATGCTCTCTATTCATATTTCAACCATGCTGTTGCCTGACAGTCTTGATCAGCAACAAATCGAATCCAGCGCGATTGGAAACTTTCCGAGAATTGATATTCAAAGGTTTCGCCCGGCTGCACAAGGACTTCTTTGTATGCCATCCACGGACCATGCCCGATGGGCTCCGCTTCAATTCTAAACTTAACTGATTGATTCGATTCATGTGAAAGTATCAGGCTTCTTTGGTCGTAAAAGCCAATCAGATACGGATCTGAAGGCTCATTTGCTTTTACATCCGAATCTTTCCAGGGACCACCTTCTCCGACTGGTTTTCCCAGTTTCCAAAGGTCATCAATGACGCCCGCCCAAACAGCTGCATGGCCGTCTTGAGATTGAATGATGTGGTCATCATTTTCCGGCAACTCAGTTTGAAGCCCTGTCATGACCAACATTCCCCGATAAGAAGCGTAATCATAAATTCTAAAATTATGCGATGCCACTGGCCGTATCTTTGCGTATCCGTCGGCATTTTCCGCAGGGAGTTCATAGAATGTACCCGAGCAGTTGAATAAGTCACGTTCGGTAGCCACTTCCCGGCAAATACGGAGCAAGCCTTTTTCTGTCAATCCTGAATATTTTTCATTTCCTTTGGGTAAGCGCCAGCGCCTTCCAATATCATCCACCACCAATACTGAAGCTTCGTCGATAGTGATTACCTCTTGTGGTATGCCAAATTTTTCACGAATAAAAGAAGCTGTTTCCGTATCTTCTTTTTTTACAAGTCTCATATTGCCATCCAATTCATAGTATCCAGTTTCTTCAAAACCCGTATCTGTGGCAGTGCCCGCAAGGATTCCCAAAGCACGACGATTCTCCCCCAGTCCCCAAAGCAGACCAGCTTTTGTTGAACCTTCAGCAGTATCAGCCAGTCCATTAAAAATTGGATCGACATCGCCATCTCGTGCATCGTTTTGTGCATAAAAAAAATGTACCGTAGCTTTGGTATCGTTATTCGTTGAAACACGAATCCATTCTCCAATCTCATTGTCTTTAAAGATGACATTTGCCGATTCTCCACTTTTCAACTCAACCGATTTCAGTGGTGTCCAGCTATTGTTTCCTTTTTGATCAACCTCAAAGGAAAAGCTGACAGTAGCCTTGCCTTCGTTTTGAACCCATGCTGAACGGCGGTCCCATCCTGAAAACAGGAATGGTTCTGAATCTTCAGCGGCTTTGATTTCTTCGGAAATCCATACAGCACCTTCAGCTGTATTCGGCCCCAACTGATCCGGTTTTTCAAATGAGGTGAACCATAAATTAGAGTTCGATTGTCCGGGGCCTTCAATGTTTCCCTTGGCTTTTCGTTTATTCAGGAATTCTTTGTTGGCCGAATCATCACAACCAAAAACAAGTTGGTCGTTCCAGCGGGCAAAGTCGCCGATCACTTTCAGATAAGCCGAACGCGGAAGGATACCAGACGAATTATCAGCAGTAAATGTTTGTGGGAAACGCCAGAACATGCCATGCATGGTCATTAAGTAATCCGGATTCTCTGGCGTACCAATATCACGGATACGCGGCCACTCGGTGTTCCAACCATGAGCGCCATCGTAGCTGTGGCTGGCTTTAGGGAGTCGATAAAAATCCCAGCCCGTTTCAGGATTGCGGACACCTAAAAGCACCGATTTGTGGTCCCAGCCCGTTGCCCAAATCGGATCAGTCTCAGGATTGGCATTGCCATATATCCCACCCGGGCCGGTCACTTCAACAAACTGGTTACGGCGGACTATTTTCCAGTCTTTACCGTCCCATTCGGCCAAAGCTCCAGATTTTATTGCAAAATTTGTAAGGGCTTCCTGTCCGGTTTCACCGTTGTTTGAATAAACCATTACCCCTTGTCCCGAATAAAGCCCTTTCCCGTGAGCGCCAACCAGCAAACTGGCTTCCTGGGCCATTTCTCCCGGTTTGCGGCTCACATTCCCATCTTGGTATAACATCGTCGGCTGAAGTGTCTTTACATTGACCTCATAAAAACCTTCTTCCATGGTGCCATAGTAAATTTTTCCGGCGGGGTCGGTTAAATGGCGGGCGTTTCCGGTGTGGCGGCCCGGCATTTTGGCATAGGGAATAACCCGGACGTTGCGTACCGAGTCAATGGCATACGGTCCAATAAAAAGTTGGTTACTTTCCTTGTGGATCATCCGGTTGGCGGGGGTGCCACCAATACTTTCTTCCCTGACAATTTGTTTCAAATCAGGCGTAATCTCATAAAGTTTATCAGACGAGCCTTTGGGCAGGTGAGGCCCGTAAGTAATGACCCAAAGCCTGTCTGCCCATGGCACCACCGCTCCGGTTCCACACTCGCCTTCATTGTTGTAATACGCCAGATGCGGATAAATTCCGCTGTAAAATTTAGGCTCCGTTTTCTTTTCTGACGAACAGGCGCTGAATATGGCAATCAAAAGGAGAAGACTATATAAGAATATTCGATTCATTTTATAATTAGTTTACATTATGCGTTTGGGCAAATCTCAGCTAATTAGTTGGACAACTTTTAAGTTGTCCAACTAATATCAATTTAGGTTAGTACCCCGGATTCTGCTCCAAATTACTGTTAATCAAGATTTCTTTGGTTGGAATTGGCCAAAGGTATTGCTTGGTAGCATCAAAATCACGCTGTGCTAATCGTTTTATCATACCTGCGTTATACATGGGCGTAAAATCAGCCGCCCCATCTTCGTCGATGTCTGGCGTTGAAGGGAAAAACCACAGTCCCGGATTTACTACTTTCTCGCGTAAGTCGTCAACATCAAGCATCCCATAAGTGTCTTTATTGAGCACATTCTCTGCAATTCTCCAACGAATGATGTCCATATAGCGTGTTCCTTCAAAAGCAAACTCCATACGGCGCTCAGCTCGCAAAATTTTTCGCAACTCAGTCTGATCTGTTGTTGTTACCGCAGGATATGCTGACAGGTTTGTATAATCAACCTGATAAGCCCGAGCACGTACTTGATTGATTGCATCCAAGACAGAGTCATCGATTTCGTTAAGTTCTATCTTCGCTTCCGCATACATTAAAAGGACATCTGCAAAACGCAAGATCATAATTTCATTCTCTGCTTTAAAGTCATCTGACCAATCTTCATCAATACCCTTTTTCCAAACCAGTCCATTAAATGACGCATAAAGCGCGTTACTCCTTGTATCATTGTTTTTCTGGTAGCTCCCCGTTTTTAGGTTCAGCACATTTAACGAATCGGGATGGGGTTGGTAGATGTACCCCAAATGAGGAGTCTGAAACTCTACAATGGTTTCAGAACAACGAGGATCTCTGTTTTTAAAAGGTTCATGAGGATCAAACAAAGGAGACTCATCAATGGGGAGACCATCGGTACACAGAAATGAACATAATAGATCCCATGATGGATCCTTAGCCGCCCATCCTCCAGAATTACGGGTAATGTAATTTTTCGTGTCTCCAAAAAATTGATCCAATTCCACAGATCGCGGAATGGAGAAAATAGACTCTTTTGTGTTCTTTGTTTTTGATAGAAACAATTCTCCAAAGTCGGCATACAGCTCATAGGTTCCCAGCTCCATGCAAGCTTGAGCCGCATCACGAGCGACACTCCAATCTTCCATATATAACGCAATCCGTGCTTTCATGGCTAGCGCTGCACCTTTGGTCGCACGCTTGTTGGCACTACTACCATAACTTACAGGCAACTTCTCAGCTGCCGCGTCAAAATCGCTGTATATGTCCTGTAAAATTGTGGCTTTGTCAGTTTTCGATAATGTAAAGGACTCTTCCAAACCCAACACATTGGTGAAATAGATAACGTCTCCCCAATGCGAGATCAATTTTGAATATTGGGCAGCTCTAACAAACCGGGCATCTCCTTCAAAAGCATCAAGTCTCGCCTGAGGCAGAATATCTGACACTTTATCCAGATTTGCCAAAACGGTATTAGCACGCGAAATACATTTGTAGGAGTTTCGCCACCACTCAAGTACAGTTCCCCACTCTCCATTGATGGTCGCCGAAGTTATTGGAGTTGTTCCTTCCCGATAAGTCCAGTCATCTGTCCATTCCGTATAATCAACTGGCCAGAATACTTCCCGATAGATGTCGTTAAGAGCCATGTCTATTTCAGTTTCCGACGAATACCAGCTCTCACTGGAACCTTCAGACAAGGGATTTAAGTTCAGATCAGTACAGGCGGTAATGAAAAGCACACCGATGGTTATAATAAATATAGATTTAATTTTCATGATATTCAAGATTTTAGAATTTTACAGCTAGTCCAAAGATATATGACCCAGTAATTGGGTAACCACTGGACGAAACTTCAGGATCCCAGCCCCGTGGGTAATTATCGATGGTCAAAAAGTCTGACACGCTGGCGTAAACTCGAATGCTCTGAATGTCCACTTTTTGCAAAAGCCGACCTGGAATGCTGTACCCTAGCGTAATATTCTTCAACCTCACATAACCACCGTCAATTAACCAGTAATCCGACATGGTGAAGTTATTTCCCTCACTCGTCCTTGATAAACGTGGATAGCTGACATTTTGATTCTGCTCATCGCTGTTATATTTACTCCAGTAATCACCATCCAGGATCGCAGGAATATGTCCCCAGTTCTCCATTAATGGTGTAACCATCAACCCTGAAAGTCTTGAATTCTGCTTTCCTATTCCTTGGAAAACCATTGAGAAATCAAAATTCTTATAGTCCAACATGATATTGGCTCCAAACATATAACGAGGTAATGATCCGCCTAATAAAGTTCGATCATATTCAGGAGAGATAATGCCGTCTGGGACACCCTCAGGGCCGCTAATATCTGCATACTTAATATCACCTGGCTTCACGGAAGAGTTCAATTTGGGAGATGCATCAACTTCTTCTTGTGTCTGGAAAAGACCATCTGAAACGTAGCCATACCATTCATTAAATTCACTACCTTCCTTTTTGATTTGGCTGCCCAAGAATTCGGTCCCCCCCAAATCACCCATAACTGATTTAAAATCACTTAGGTTCGCCGACACAGAATACCCCAAGTCTCCAAGCCGGTCATTCCATCCTAGCTCAAGCTCCCATCCCTCAGTATTCATTTTTCCAGTATTTTGATCCGGATTGTCAAAACCAATATAATCGGGAATTTCCAAGGCTAGCAACATATCCTTGGTCGTCTTTTTATAATAGTCTCCAGTTATCCGTAATTTATTGTCAAAAAATCCGGCATCAACTCCAATATCGATAGACTCTGTAGTTTCCCAGGAAATGTCTGAAATTGCATACCGTGTTTGAGCCGCCGTCTGAGCAGAAGTAACATTCGAACCTTGATAAAATAAGGCATCGGCAAATGCAATTGTAGCTTGGTAAGGATAATTACCAATTCTTTCATTTCCCAAACTACCCCATGATCCTCTAAGTTTTAAATAGGATAATACTCCGAGGTTGTTCATGAAAGATTCCTCCGATACCACCCAGCCTGCAGAAAATGAAGGAAAAGATCCCCACCTGTAATCCTTATGAAATCTTGAGGAACCGTCATATCGAATATTAGCTTGTAAAAAATATCGATTACTGTAATTATACATGAATCGCCCAAAATACGAGCGATACGCATTTTCAGAAGCACTACCACTATTGTCCCGGAATTCAAGTGGTCCTAGATTCAAATAAGGGTATGAATCAAGCACATATTGCCCACGAGAAGCTCCTAAATTTTCGTCAAAAGCATAAAAATTCTCGTAACCAGCCATTAGGTTTAAACTGTGCTCTCCATATGCCTTGATATAGCTTCCGATCAACTGAGATGTAACACTGTAACTATCATCCCTAGTTTCCTGTAAGCTGGTTTCAGAACCCCATTGCAAATAACCGCCAAACACCGTTGGGTCATCCCAGGCATAATAGGGGACTTTTTTTCTGAAGTCCTTTGCCTTATCAAAATTCAATGTGGGCGCGACTATTGCCGATAACTTAAAACCGCTAAAAGGAGTCAGGTCAATAGAAAGTTTTCCTCCAACTTGATTATACCATCTGTTTTCGTATCCCCCATTTTTTAGCTGTCCGTAAATATTAGCACCTGTTTTCCCCTCAGCAACGCGACCATCCGACCATTCAGCAGCATAAACTGGAGCTGAAATAAGCATATAGTACATCGGATCGATGCTGGCCAGGTTGGATATCGATCTTTTAAAGAAAGCATCGGCAGTTGCTGAAAGATATTTATTAACAGTAATATCATTGTTAAAGCGAGCAGTGATGCGCTCGTAAGAACGGCCATCATAAAGTGCGTCTGTTTTATCATACGCAATGGAGGCTTTCGTGCGTATTGCCTTTGTTCCAGCAGTAATGCTCAGCACATGACTCTGCCGGGGAGCGCTATCTTTCAGTATTAAGTCAACCCAGTCAGTTATCGGATAAAGATCAGGATTTTCGGCATTCAATGCATGATAGTTATCAACGACATCCTTCGTGTAGGTTGGGTATTCATTGTCATTATTTCCATTATCATTCCACCTAAGTTCGTTTGTCATCTGCATATACCTGGTCACATCAACATAGTCCGGCATGGCAGTCGGCTTTTCAAATCCATAAGTGACATTGTAATCGAAATTTAGTTCGCCGGATTTTGCTCTTTTGGTTGTAACCAATATGACACCAGCAGCAGCACGGGATCCATAAATAGATGCTGAAGCCGCATCCTTCAATACGGAAATACTCTCTACATCATTGGGGTTGACGTCGTTAATGCCACCTACAGGGACGCCGTCGACGATCACCAGCGGATTACTCTCACCAATAGAAGTTATTCCACGGATACGAATGGTTGCTGTAGAACCAGGTGCATTGTTATTTCGAGTTACCATCACCCCAGACATAGCGCCCTGAAGCGCCTGAGAAATCTGGGTAGACTGGCGGCTTGCTATTGCTTCCCCCTGAACAGACCCGACAGCTCCTGTTAAGTCACTCTTTTTAACAGAACCATAACCAATCGCAACAACTTCCTCTATGCCAATGGATTCTTCCTCCAAAGACATATTGATCACGGTTTGTCCGTCCACTTCTTCTTCAACCGTCCGCATCCCAACAAACGAAAAGACAATCGTTGCGTCTGCGGTCACGTTTGATAAATCATAATTTCCATCGAAATCAGTGATCGTGCCGATTGTTGTTCCTTTTATTACAACAGTTACTCCGGGGAGCGGCTCACCCGAGGAGTCAGTCACCTTTCCGGTCAGTGTTACCGTCTGCTGGCTCAATACACCTCCAGCCTCGCGCCGTGGACTGATAACAATGTCCTTATCGAGCATATAAAACGAAAGATTAGTCCCTTGTAAAATTTTCTCAAGTATGACTTCAACCTGTAAGTTTTTGTATTCTGCCGAGACTCGCCGGTCAACAGGAATCTGGTCCGTTTTGTAGAAGAAATCATAATCCGTTTGTTCATGAATGATGGCGAAGGCTTGCTCAAGCGACACATCGTCCAATTTCAGACTAAGCCTGGTTTGCTGTGAGTAAACCGAGGCGGACACACGGAAAACAAGAATCAATGTAAGAAAAATCGTCAGGCGCATAATTAGCCAGGTTTTTTGGATCTTATTCCTTTTATAGGGAATAGGTCCGATTAACATTTTTTTCATAAATTTGAAGTGCTTAAAGTTTAAGTTATTAATGAAATGACTTAGATTAAGAACGGGGAATGGTGGTACATTCTCCGTTCTAACTTTTATTATTAGTTCTTAGTTTGTTTCGCTTCTTTTACTTTACTGATTTTTACTTTCTCCATATTAATTTCATAATTGATTGGAATGGAATACCCTAGCAAGGTCAGGAAGTGCTGGATTGAATTATTTCGTTTGATAACACCTGAAAAATTCATCAACTCAAAATCTTCTTTACTGTAAATCAACTCAACGTCATACCACCGCTCAACGACTTTAAAAACTTCAATTAAGTCCTCATCAACAAATTCGTAACGCCCATCTTTCCACGAATCGAAGTTTGATGGATTGACTTTTTTAAGGGTGAGATCGCCTGTCGCTTTGTCCAATTCGGTTTGTTCACCCGGCGAAATGGCTAGCTTCCCTTTCTTGGTTTGAAGGGTAATCTTACCGGTGTTCAATGTCGTTTGAATAACCGAAGAATTGGGATAGGCTCGGACATTGAAAGAAGTACCCAAAACCTCAATCGTCTGACCTTCAACCTTAACTTTAAAAGGATGTTTAGCATCTTTGGCAACTTCAAAAAAGGCCTCCCCACTTAGCTTAACCACGCGCTCATCGCCCGTGAAAATCGATGGAATTTCTATTGTTGATTCAGAGTTGAGCCAAATTCGTGATCCATCAACCAAAAATATTTGATTAATCTGTCCCTTAGGAACAGAAACCTCTCGCATTTCCACTTCATGAGCCAGCTGTTCCTGATTTAAATATTGAGACTGAATGAGCCAACTAGATACGAAAGCGAATACGAATACAGCGGCAACTTTTATGTAGGGCAGAACAACTAATTTTGTCTGCTTGGCTTTCCGAATTCGTTTATGCAATTTTCTACTCTCAATTTCAGGAGAATAATTCTTCGAATCTTTCACCAAATCATAAGAATCCCAGATATCTTTTTCCTGATAAAACTCTTTTCGCTCGGCAGGATGGTCTTGCAGCCATTGGAAAAGAACTTGATCTTCTTCCTGCCTCGATTCCTTTCGGATATATTTTGATTTTATCTCTTCAATGTTTCCCATTTCAAACAGGTGTGTTTACCTAATTGATCGGTAAGTCGATCTCAACCCTACCTGGGAAATGCAAAAAAGTTATTTTACTGATGAAGAAAAGCAGGAAGGAAAGAGAACCAGCAATGGAAGATAGTCTTTCAATTGCACACGAATTATTTGTAAAGCCTTGGAAATATGCTTCTCCACCATCTTAACGCTAACTCCAAGCTCTGCGGCAATTTCTTTGTGCATCTTATCTTGAAAACGGCTCATAACAAAAACCTCACGGCATTTCTCAGGTAGCGCTTCAATGGCTTGTTGCAGTTGCATTTGCAATTCTTTTTCGATCAAACTTGAAGCTCCACTCGAATAAAAAAGAATTTCATCTTCACGCATTTGCGATACAACCTCTTCCTGATAGCGACTTCGAACTTTTTGCTTCTCCAGGTGCTGCAAACATTTATTTCGAACCATAGTAAACAACAGACCATTTAGCGAGCTGGAAACATTTAAGCTTTGGTCTTCCCACAACTTGAAGAATACATCCTGAACAACATCTTTAGCAACCTCCTGGTCTACAAATTTCAAAGCATAATAGAATAACGGCTGACTATATTCTTGAAACAACAGACTGAGATTTAAATGTCCATTATCAAGGTAAAGTTGCTTATTTCGACTGGCATTCATCCAAGTTGGTTTTGGGTTAAAGTTTAAAGAAATAAATTCGAAATCAAAATTGCAATCTTCTTTAGTTTACAAAGAATTCCATTTTCTTCTCTGTATGCTACTTTAGTTTCCTCTCAGAACTTACACGCCGAAATCACCAGACCGTAGCTGTGCAATCTTTTCCCCGCTCGCAGGAAAACTCGAATTCAACATTTTGAAAGCTCCGTTATCTGATCGGAGACATGCTGTTGAAGCAATCGCAACATCAATTCGAAATCATACTTCATTATCCTCAAGTTTAGATCGTTTCATTCATTTTCTTATAGACCTTCTTCATCATCAATTCTTTCACTAAGTCGCCAAATATTTTGTCTTCCAAGATTTTTTCAAATATCTCTTGGTTTTGGTCCATTCGTCCGATCAGTTTGTCAATGAACTTGTCGTTGAATGCGAATTTAAAGGTGTCGATTTGATTTACTTTGGCCTGTGTTTGCAAGGTTTCATCTTCCATCAGTTCTGCTTCTATCTGGTCAAAGAAAAGTTTGTCTGCTTCTTCAAATTCGGTTCCAAAACGGTCATTCAGCACGTTGATGATTTCAGACAGCAGCGCCTCTTCTTCCGGGCCACGTTTTAACCCAGCTTCTAACGTTCCGCTGAGTTCGCCTTCTTCACCTTTTTGTAACTCGATTGAGCCGTCTTTTATCTTCTGTAAACGGTAATATTCCAAAGCCACTTCATCATCCAAATGCAAGGATTCCGATAGTTCTCGCTTCGGTAGTCTGGTTTGTAGCAGCTTGGCATAGGCGTAAAACTTCTCAAATTCTGAATCAATAAAAGGCATAATCTGAGAAAGGAACGCATACAGGTTTGTCCAGGATCGCAATCCCTTTTTGAATTCGTCCTGTTTCTCTTCTTCTGTGATTTCTTTATACCTGTCAACAGCGGGGTCGGTGAAAGCGTACAGATGCTTTTGCTGTTTTGGATTGCTCAGCTTTGTCTTAGGATCAAAATACACATTGGCAAAGGCTTCAATTTCTTGTGTCCAATACACTTGAAATTCATCTAATCTTACTTTCAGGTCATACAAATGGTTGATGTCCGTCTCTTCAGTGACGGAAGTAACTTCGTAGTAGGGTTGAAAAGAATCTAAAATGGTTTGCCTATCGTTGGCGAAATCCAATACAAAGGTATCTTCCTTGCCAGGGCAAGTTCTATTCAATCTTGAAAGCGTTTGAACAGCTTTTACTCCTGACAGCTTTTTATCAACATACATCGTATGCAGTAAAGGCTGGTCAAAGCCTGTTTGGTATTTGTCGGCAACAATCAGAATTTTGTATTCGTCTTTGTCGAAAATGGTCGGCAGTTCTTTTTCGCTGTAGCCTGTCATTTCAGGTTCCGAAACGCCATCAGGAGTATTGCCATCAACAACTTTTCCTGAAAAAGCGACCAGGATTTTAATCTCCTTGTCATAGCCCAATTTTTTGATGTACCGCTCGAATTCTTCGTAATAACGTTTAGCATGAAGCCTTGAACCACAAACCAACATGGCTTTGGCTTTTCCTCCGATTTTTTTGGAAACAATATCTCTGAAATGCTCTAAAATTATTTCAGTTTTTTGTGCCAGGTTGTGTGGATGCAGCGATACATATTTCCCTATCGCTTTTGCCGCTTTTTTCTTGTTCAGATTTGGGTCTTCTTCAATCGCTTTTGTCAGTTTGAAGTAGAGTTCATACGTGGTATAATTCTGCAACACATCCAAAATAAAGCCTTCCTCAATGGCTTGACGCATGG
Organism: Sunxiuqinia dokdonensis; assembly: GCF_001270965.1. Taxonomy (GTDB): domain Bacteria; phylum Bacteroidota; class Bacteroidia; order Bacteroidales; family Prolixibacteraceae; genus Sunxiuqinia; species Sunxiuqinia dokdonensis. The sequence goes on from NZ_LGIA01000159.1 coordinate 33,557, forward strand.
AATACAAATGGAAGGGCTTAGGCTTTTCGTTGTCGTCCTTGTCACCAAAAACTTGCAGGGTTTTATACTTTGGTGTTGCAGTAAACGCAAAGAATGAAATATTGGCTTGCTGACCTCTAGCTGCTGCTGACCGTTCAATTTGCTCTCTAACAAAATCGTCGCCTGTATAATCCTCTTCCAAATCGTTTTTGGTGGCATCTTCCAGTGATTTTGCAGCCAATACCTCTTTGAGTTTTTTACTGGCTTCGCCGCCTTGCGAGCTATGCGCTTCATCAATAATCACAGCATATTTGCGGTCGGGCAATTCACCAACCTTGTCTACTATAAAAGGGAATTTCTGCAAAGTCGTAATGATGATATTCGTGCCATACCCCAAAGCAGATGCCAACTGAGTGCTGTCTTTGTCTATTTTCTGAACGACACCGGTTTTGTGTTCAAATTGGTAAATGGTATTCTGCAATTGCTGGTCAAGAACTTTTCTGTCGGTTACTACGATAACGGAATCAAAAATCCGCACATCCAAAGCATTGTGCAAACTTGATAAACGGTAGGCCAACCAAGCAATGGAATTACTTTTTCCTGATCCTGCCGAATGTTGAATCAAATAGTTTTTCCCTGTTCCAACTTCCAATACTTTTTCGCTAATCTTTCTTACTGCATCCAATTGGTGGAATCGTGGAAAAATCAGTTTTTCTTTCTTGTATATTCTGCCTTCTGATTTAAATTCTTCGGTTTGCAGATGCACAAAACGTTGAATGATTTCCATCCAACTGTCTTTTTGCAGAATGTTTTCCCACAGATAGGCGGTGCGGTAACCATCAGGATTTTGTGGATTGCCTTTACCATTGTTTGCACCTTTGTTGAATGGTAGCCAGTAGGTTTTGCTTCCGTCCAGTTTGGTGGTCATGAATACTTCGTCTTGGTCAACCGCAAAGTGAACCAACGCCCGCTTTTTAAATGCAAAAAGAATTTCCCTGTTATCTCTGGTGCTGCTGTATTGCTTTAAGGCATTGCCTACATTCTGACCTGTAAACTGATTTTTAAGTTCCAAAGTAGCCACTGGAATACCATTAAGCGAAAGCAATACATCAACCGAGTTTTTGTTTTTGGTGCTGTAATAGATTTGGCGGTAGACCTTCAGCTTGTTTTTGTTGTATAATTCCACCGCATCAGGATTTAAGCCCGAAGCAGGCTGAAAATATGCCATTTGAAAACGTACCCCATAATCGGTAAAGCCATTGCGAAGCACATCCAAGCAACCCCGTAAATCTAATTCCTTGTACAATCGTTGTATCACCCGGTTGTCAGAATCTGCTCCATGAATGGCAGCTATTTTTGCCCAACGCTTGGGTTGTGATTCTTGTAAAAATTGAATCACCTCGTATTTAAACAAGCCCAGCTCAGGGCTGTAATCCGGGGAATTGCCTTCGGTGTAGCCACCATTTTCAACAAGTGCCTGTACAAGTGCTGTTTCAAAAGTTTGTTCGGTTGTGATGCTCATATGGTTTAGGGTTACGTATCAAATAGGTGGTTCTTTTTTATTCTCAGCCCATCCTCAAACGATTTCATCTCGTGTTTGGAAAGAAATGCCAATGTTCGGTATTGAATATCATTAATATTCTCAAGGACGTATTCTCTTTTCAACCGATTTTTTCTTGTGCCTTGGCCTAATGGTTCAGGAAGGAGGCTGGACATTCTGTATGCCAGATGATTCCCCGAACCAAATAATACAAGTTCATTTGTACGGATATTTCTAAGTTGATAAATACCGTACCCCCAGGGAGCATACAGGTATTCGCCTTCTCTGGGGTCAGGAAATTTTATCCATTCAGTCCATTCCATAACTTAGTCGGTTCTTCTGAGTTTTCTTCTCGATTTCTCTTTTTTTATGTCATTTGGTTGCTCTCGACATTCATGTCGGGAGCAAATGGTAATCTACTGGTACACCTGCTTTTAAATATACTTAAAAATCTGCCGTTACTTTTACTTTTCCCGTTACCACCTCACTAATCAAGGCCGTGCGGTATTCGGTTAATAGTTCAATTAGTTTTTGGGTTTTGGATTTTTTAGAGTTGATCCGGTCACACTCCGTTTTGATACGGTTAACGATGTTTTGTTGTTCTTCAATATCTGGCAATGGCATTGATGAATTTTGAATTGTGCCAAGATAAATTCCAGGTTGAGCGGAGAATCCAGCGTTCAACCATAAGAATGATTGAAAATTTGAGCTTTTTAGAAAATAGAACAAATATTCTGGGATACACTTCTCATTTGCCCGTAAAGTAGCAACGCTTCTTTGAGTGACAAATGGTTCTGGCAATGCTTTTACAATTGCAACCTTACCAAGAGTTGCTCCCACAATGGCTAATTGAATGTCATTTAGTTGAATTAAAAATCTTTTTGAAATCTCATAAAAATCCTTTTCAGATACCTTGCTGTCATCATCTCTAAAAACAAACTGATCATTAATAATATTTCTAACACTCAATAGCCTATAGCCACTTTCTACCCTCGCAAAAGAACCATGGGTTCCGTCAAGTATAAATTCACATACATACTTCATATTTGGAACTCCCCAATGCTCCGGAATTTCCCCCAGCCACTCAATCCCGGAACCTTTCATTGGTGCATCAGGGTTTATGCCTTTAGTAACGGCTTGGTTGATGACGGCGGTTTTTTCTTCTTCGTAGAGTTCGAGCAGGCGTTTTTTGTCGGCTATCAGTTCGTCTATCTCGACTGTTTTTCTGTCGAGGTAGTGGGCAATGACGGTTTGTTCTTCGGGTGGGGGAATAATAATTGAATAATTATTCAAGTTAGTTTGAGTTATCGTATTTACAACACCTCCGTTTAGATCTTGAGTTATTTGGGCCTGAATTATTCGAGATATTATTTCATAATAAAAGAAGATTTGGTCAATTCTGTAATTTTTGAATACTACCAACTGTGGATTTATCGTAGCTAAATCATTTAAAGATCTGATGATTGCTGCTTTGCCAACTGATGCTGTTTTTACAAGTACAACATCATTTTCATAGACCATTATTTCAGGTGATTCTTCATATTTTTCTTGTGTAATTCTTGTAACAGATTCTAAGGTAAGTTTTTGATTTTCAATATTTGATGGACTTAATGAAATAGCTCCACTTTCATCAAAAACAATATCCTCAACAGTATATCCACGATACCCAATTCTTCCGAATATATCTGCTATATGTCTTATTCTTTTTGTATCCCAATGACTCGGAATCTCTCCAATCCATTCAATGCCGGAGTCTTTGTATGCTTCGTATTTCCTCATGAGTCCAGCACGGTTTTTTCAGTTTCCAAGGTCTTTTCTTCCAAAGCCAAAATGTCTGCTTTGATACTTGCTAATGGTCTTAATGGCTTAAACTCATAGAAATACTTGGTAAAATTGATTTCGCACCCAGTTTTTGTCTTGCTGTGGTCTATCCATGCTTCGGGTAGGTGCGGTTTGACCTCTGCATCAAAGTACTCTTCAATGGTTTGGGGGACAAGGTTCTGATCGGCATCTTTTTTCAGGAAAGGAATATTCTCATAATCCCTAAGAGATGTATCAGGCTTGGGTTTCCCTTTGCTTTTTACCACTTTGCCATTCTCTTTCAATGGTTGTTCTACGGTTATTCGCCAATAGCCAAAGAATTCATTCGGTAGAATTTTACAAAACTCATTTTCTTCAAAATTACCGTAGAGTTGAGTGATAAAACCAATACCTCTTTCATTGCCATTTTCGACTATTCTCTTTCGTTTGTTGCCTAAGCTTCTGTCCATTTTTTGCCAAAAGCGGTTGAAGTCGAGTTTGCCACCTTTGGTCAGTTCATCATCTTTTGCACCGGTGGCGTTTATTAACTGAACTTTACCGCTTCGCTCTGCACTTTTGTGGTTGGTTACAATCCAAATGTAAGTGCTGATGCCTGTGTTGTAAAAAAGCTGGTCGGGCAGGCCAATCACCGCCTCCAACCAATCATTTTCAATAATCCATCTGCGGATATTGCTTTCGCCACTTTCGGCAGCCCCAGTAAACAAAGGCGAACCGTTAAACACAATTCCGATACGAGTGCCACCAGCTTTCATTTTTGAAATCATGTGTTGTAGGAAAAGTAAAGAACCGTCATTGATTCTTGGTAAACCTACTCCAAAACGACCGCTCATCCCTTTTTTATCGGCTTCCGCAGCGATGATTTTCTGAGCCTTTTTCCAGTCCACTCCAAAAGGCGGGTTTGAAAGCATGTAATCAAACTTTTCATCTTCCAATCCATCTACGGTAAAGGTGTTCCCAAACTTGATGTTGCTTGGGTTTTGTCCCTTAATCAGCATGTCTGATTTGCAGATGGCATAGGATTCGGGATTGATTTCCTGCCCGAACACTTTCAAATCTGCTTTGGGGTTCAGTTCCTTTACATACTGTTCGCCAACCGATAGCATTCCGCCTGTTCCGCAAGCAGGGTCATAAAGGGTTTTTACAATTCCTTCCTGGGTTAAAATGTCTTTGTCTTCAATAAAGAGTACATTCACCATCAGGCGGATAACCTCTCTTGGTGTAAAGTGCTCTCCTGCGGTTTCGTTGGATTGCTCCGCAAACTTTCGGATAAGCTCTTCAAACAGATAGCCCATTTGCATGGAATCATCTGCCATATTCTGCCTGTCGGGTTTCAAATCGATTTCTTGAAAGGATTTTACTACACGGAACAGAATATCTGCTTTTGGGTCATCCATTCGGTCAATTTGGTCGTCGAAATTGAAATATTCAATAATTTCTCTTGCGCTGGTCGAAAAGCCGTTGATATAAGTTCTAAGGTTGATAGCCACATTATTTGGATCGGCAATCAGCTTCTCAAAATTGAATTGGCTTCTGTTGTGGAAGTTAAAACCTGCAATTTTATTGAGGGCGATATCTTTGGAACTTTCTTTTAGCGAATCCACCTTTGGAAGGTAATCCAGCACTTTCTGTTTGGTTGGTTCAAGCACACAATCCAGGCGACGCAAAACGGTCATTGGCAGGATTACTTTACCGTAATCGGATTGTTTGTAGTCGCCACGCAGCAAGTCGGCCACGCGCCATATCAGGTCAGCTTTTGCTTTAAAGTCTTTCATTATATTTTATGTGGTATCTATCGTTTAATTAAATCACTTCATCTTCTAAACTTCGATTATTAGTTGATTTCTTTCATGTTATCAAACTACGCCTCAAAATAATCACCATCTACTTCTTTCAGTAAATACGTCTTTTTTGCCGCCACCCCAACATTGAATTCAATCATCAATTCGGTCAGGTGCTTTCCGTTGATCAGTATGATCGTGCGGTCAATCTTTTCGCAATAGTCAATGGCTGTTCTGGGAAAATCGGAGGTGGTAATAAAAATACCCTTTTGCGCGCTATGGGCCAAAAGCGTTCCTCCAAAATCCCGGATGGCTGAAATTGTCACAACCCCTTCCCACTTTTTTGCTTGCACATAAATCTTATCCAGGCCTAAACGATCTTCATTGATGATTCCGTCAATCCCTCCATCCCCTGATTTTTTGGTCACCTTGGCGGCTTCCTCCCTGTTACCTCCATAGCCCATTGCTTGTAGGAGGTCGATCACCAACAGCTCAAATTTATAAGGATCCATTCCTTTAACGTAGTCCAATAATTCAACGGCTAATTTTTGATTAATATCTCTAAAGGAAGTATCTAATTTTTCAATTGGCGTATGAAACTCATTTGATGTGGGTGTGGCCTCTTGTTCGTCTTTGGAAGTGTTCGGAGAAATAAACGCACTGAATTCGTCGAATTGCTTAAGGAAGGCCACATTGATTGAATCAGGTTTTTCGCCTAAGACTCTCAATCCTCGATTTGTAATTTTAACATGAGCTCTTTTCGGGGCACCCAACAATTTCGATTTTACCAGATATGTCTTTGCCCATGCCACACGATTATCGAATACATTCTGGGTACCACTGGGCAACAGCTCCCGCCGTTCTTCCGGTGTCAGTCTATATTTTCTGGCTAATTCCTCTCTTAATTGTGAAACTTTGTATTCCTTTCCGTCCTGAGCAAATTGTAATAAGGGCAGCATTAATGATTGGTAATCGGGTACAGGCATCTTTCGGTTGTTTATTTAGTACCTCGAAAGTAGTAAAATTTGTGAATACTGTACAGATTAATTATGTCAGATTTTCTATCTAGCGATGGAATACATAAATATCAAATATGAACACTATTTCCGATTCTTGCTAGATTTACCTGCACCGAAGCAACGGGCCAGAGTCTACATTCCGCTGTGGTACTTCATATTCGGTCATTTCTTGGAATTTATCCCCTACTTTATCCCCTACTTTATCCCCTACTTTTTAACTGACCAATAACCGGTTTTTCTTGATCCTAACCTTTCGATACGATCCTCCTTTTTTAGTACGGAAATGATTTTCTCAACGCCTTTAACTGAGATTCCAATTTTGTCTGCAATTTCAGGAGAGGTCAAGGGGCGCTCGATTCATAGTCTCTATGCATGATGAAATATTTGCAATCACCTCCATGAAAAATTTATCGAGTAAACTTATTCATTGGTCATCTTGCAGGCAAAACGGATAAAAAAACAAAACGGTTTTCCACTTTTACAGGACTCCTCCTCAATTCTGTTTTTTTGTTACTCTTAACTCTTTTGTGGCAATCCGCCGTAAAAACCTTGCGGTTTCAGGCTTCATGCCTTCAGGAACAAATTCAATCTTTTGTGGAGATACGCCAAACATTTTTCCAAACCAGACACAGCCCGCAAGATAACAACCATTCATATTGGCATGATACCGGTCTTGAGTCCATAGATCAATGCTTTTGCTTTCTAGAGTCACCCTGTAAAATGCTTGTCCTGATGGCAGAATATCCAGTCCGTACCGCTCGGCAAGCACCTGATAACTGGTTACCAATCCATTATGCATCTCTTCTCGCAGCATGTTCCATTCCATTAGCCGCGGGCTGTCGGCTCCATAGGCCCAGGTTTGATGAATCATGATTTCTGCGGGAGGCGCATGTTTGCGGATAAACTGAATCAGCACATCGGCATAGGGCTCGAATGACTCTGGCTTAAAACTCAGACTGCTAACTTGTTGTATGGTTACAAAATCATAAGTATCCATCTTCAACAAATCTTCTAAACAATAGGTGTTTGAATAGGGCTTCGATCCGTCGTCCTCCGCGCACCTCTCGATTAGAGAGGCGTGTCTTTCCAGTGAACAACCACCAAGGTTAGCTTTTGTAATCTCGATCGACAATCCGGGAACTGATTCAGTAATTTGTTGCAAATAGGTGCAGGCATTATCAGCAAAGCTATTCCCTACAGTCAAGATTTTCACCGTTCTGTCTTCCGACTTGTTATTGGCTGTTTCACCCGCGTATGCTGTTGTCAAATTAAACAAGCATGCGGCACTCACAAAAAGGCTACGAATAAGCCAGCGAATAGATAAATTCATCATTTCTGATTTAGTTTCTCAATTGTTTGATAAAAATAGTTGATACTTTTCTGAATGTCCGGAACCGAATTCTCCCAATTATGCTCATACTCAATCGAAAACAAGCCTTCAAACCCTTGCTTTTTCAATTCGATCAACATCCCTTTCATATCGAGAATACCAGTTCCCCAAATCACATCATGTTGTTCAGCTTCGCCTACTGCCTTTTCCTTGATGTCTTTAAAGTGAAGTGCTTTTATGCGACCTCCATATTTTTTCAGTCCTTCCACCGGATCTATTCCCATTCTTTTCCAGTGCCCCACATCAGCACAAGCTCCAATGCGATCACTCAAACCATCAACAGCCTCAAGAAACAAGTCCGGATTCCAGTAATTTGAAGGTTTCGGGTGATTATGAATAGCCACGTCAATCCCATATTCATTCGCCAACTGATCAACATATTTCAGGTGTTCGTACTCCGGCTCACAGGTTATTAGCCTGATTCCCATCTGGTCGGCAAACTCAAACAATTGTTTCCACTCCGCTTCATCCCTGCAAACAACCACTCCACAAGCGACAATTTTCATTTTTTTTGAACGGGCATAATCCAACACCTGCTGTTGGGTTTTCTTATCCATTCTAAAATCCATGGTTCCTTCCATTCCTTCACCCAACGGTTGACCAAAATACACTTCGATGGCATTCAGACCAAGTTGATTCACTTTATCAACCGCCTCTTTGAAGCTGAATTTATGAAAGGTGTAACTCTGAACACCCAATTCCCATCCGGCCTTTTCCAACTCTCTTTTTTGAGCCGAAAGGTTTAAAGATGTTGCGAGCACAAGCAAGAATACAGCTGATTTATAGATCGTTTTTCTCATGACAATTAATTCTATGGTTATCCATTCGTTTTTGCACTACACAGGCCACTTGATTTCTATCCCCTGGCTCTGGATAAATTGCTGAAAATCGGCTAAAAGTTCTTTATCCTCACGCACATCTCGCGGTTTAACCTGCTTTTTCGAAGCAAACTGAACCAGCATACCTACTACTTCGCCAATGTTCCACTCGACCGGGTGAAGTCTGTAACAACCATTGGTGATATGCGTTGTTCCGATATTCTTGCTGGCCGGTAGCAAGTTTTCCATTCGCTGCGGAATCAAGGAGCCCAGCGGCACTTCAAACGGTAAAGAAGGCAAATCAATGTAATTGTCGCCTTTGGTGGAAGGGTGCAAATCAAGGTAGTACGATCCTACACCAATGCTGTCATAAAAGCTCTCACAGGTAGCCGCTGCTTCTTTTCCCTTCACCAAGGTCCGGTTTTCAACCCCCACATGTTCTTCCGACACGGTAAACAAGGCTTTAATTCTTCGTCCTTCACGAATATAAGGATATTTGGCCATGCCATCAGCAGTTCCCATCACGTCCTCGCGCAGACGAATTCCAGGCCAGCCGGCGCCGCCATCAGGCCGCTCCACCTCGGTTTGCAACCAGTATATCAATGACAAGTTCAGTTGACGAGCTCCCTCCACATGCTTTTGAAATTCTTTCTCTCTAACATCAACCAAACGTCCTAATAAGTAATCATTTTGTGGCCAATTAACCACCGTCATATCTCCGGCATAAAAGCCAGGAGCAAAGTTATGCCGGTTAATAATTTTCCGGTAGTTCCACAAATTCATCACATCACCAGTCCTCCCCCCTTCAGGGTGAAAACCCAGCGTCCTGGGTTTAAGAGTAGATGGAGTTGAATATGTCAAATCAAGCAAGCGTCCCGGCCAAGCAGGACTAATATCAGGGACATAAGAACGCCAGAAATCATAGTTTGCCGGTTTGTCAATGACATGGTTTTCGCCCGGGCGGTAGTCCAACGCAAAACACAACGTAAAGGCTTGTTCATTTTCAGGATCACCCACTTCCGGTGCATGCAACTCACCGGTTTCCTTTTTCGATTCGGTTCCGGTCACATACTCCGTTCCGGTTAAAGGCAGCAGATCACCCATTTCGGTAGCATCCACAAAGTAAGGTGCTGTAAGGACAATTGCTTCGCCCCGGTGCTTGTTCACGACCTCAAGGCCCCTTACGCGGGCCCCATCCACATCGGCTGCCGTTGCTTTATGTTCCAATAAAAGTGTTAACTGTCTGGAACTGATATAGGGTGCAAACATGCTGTTGAGAACAGCTAGAGCCACCTTCGGCTCAACACACAAACGCGACACCGCCCCATCACCGGGGTTCAGATTCTCTTTTGCTGCTGCTTCCTCAGTTAACGGATAATTCCGCTTATAATATTGGCGCAATGCGCTACGAAACTCACGATATAATTGAGTTGCTCCGTGCGTTTCAATCCAGCGGTGTTCATCCAGTGGTACGCCTTGTTGTGTTATTTGTCCTCCAATCCAGTCGGTTTCTTCGGTCATAATTACCGAAAGCCCGTTGCGCAAAGCACCCAAGGCACACGCACAACCGCCAATTCCACCACCTGCAATCACCAGGTCAGCTTTCATCTCCCTTTCCGCTTTTCGCTTATTTCGTTTAACTGTTTTCGCGTTTGCTCCAGTTGGGCTGGCTATAAGCGGAGCAGTAGCCAGCAATCCCCCTGTGGCTCCGATCATTCCAATAAAACTACGTCTTTTCATATCCATTTTGTTTTAGCAAGTAAGATGGTCAGAACCGGATTCTATTTCTTGCTGATTTATCTTCAGTTATTTCTCTTAGTTACGCTAAACATCCTCAAAAAAGGCTGTCTCCTACCCCACCTCAATGACTTTGTATGACCGGCAAAATTTCATCCATTAAAAAGTCCCAGTGCAACACGGTCCCCATCACAGGCAAAATCATTCCGGCAGTTTTTAACTGTCCCCGATAGGACGGATGCGAGTCAGCGCCCAAATCCGTTTCCGGATTCATCAGCTGAAGTGGCACTCCTACGAAGACCAGACCTCCTGAATTTGTTTCCCCTCGTACCTCGTGCACCGTTCTTTTAGTATAGGTGAAAGCTGGTTCATCCGTCATGGGCCCTGTGATACAGAAGATCTTCACTCCGGGATATGTAACCAGCAATCGATACAACAGTGCCTTTCCTGCTTCTACGAAATCGGTTTCATCCGGAAATGGCTGGGTGGAAAAATCATTGGTTCCAAGGTTGATCACAATTGCATCCGGCTGGTAATCATTCAAATCGTACTTTTTTGTCGAATCATTGTCCAGCAGGTACTCTAACCGGGCTGGCATCGGTTTCCGTTTTTCGGATCGCTTTTCTTGATCGCCATAATTACGAACCATTCCAAGCCCCGAGTGTGAAATCAGATGATATTGCGCGTCGAAAGCACGTGCAATAATCGTTGCATACGATTTCTCACAATTCTCGGTGAAAGGTTTAAAACACTCCGAGCGATCTTTCCCTTCTGTTCCATAGCCACACGTGATGGAATTGCCAATGAACAGGAGTTTCCGATCCGGCAGGGGAGCTGGCTGAATTAACTGTTCTTTCGCTCCAAGGTACAGCCCGTAAAATGTGGCCGTTCCCATATCCGCTTCGGTTCGTTTGACCAAACGCAGATGGTGCTTCCCTCGCGAAAGACGTCGCGGGAACCACCAAACTGTGTCGTTCACTGCATGAACGACCTCAATCGGATAATCATCAACCCAAACATTGAAATAATTGCGCTCACCACCATCCAGACGAATGCCGAGCGACCTTCCTGAAAATTCAACGGAAACTGTAACCCCAGGCCAGTTATAAGTTGCTTCCCCTGACTTAACAACCACTCTTCCCATGTATTGAAATTGTGGATGATCTGCGGCGAAAAAGCGTACTTTGTCTGCGCCCAGGGCTGCCGAAACAAAACAAACAACGAGAATAGCCGCCAATCCCATTTTCGCTAAAAAGAATTTTTTCACAATTCGTTTCATTGTGCTGATTCACTAATTTTTTCCAAAGTTTTCCAGCATTGATAAAGCCCGCGTGGCACGTGAAAACAGCCTTTCCATTTTCCTCCCTTCAACGGGAGCAACACTTCGCCTCGTCGGTTCAAATACCCAAACCACTCGGGATGCTCCCGATCTTTAAAGTGAGACCAGGTATATTCATGAACTTTGAGAAACCATTCCAGGCTTTTTTCAGAACCGGTGAGGTGATAACCTTTCAACATAGTAATCAAGGTTTCCAAATGAACCCACCAAAGTTTCTGGTCCCACTCCAGCTGTTGCGTCGGATATCCCAGCCGGTCCATGAAATAAAAAATACCGCCATGCTCCTGATCCCAGCCGTACTCTACCATCTGAATGGCGATATCATTGGCTTTGGCAATCAGTTGCGGACGCTTAAGCCGAACGCCCAGATCCATGATAAACCACATAGCCTCAATGGCATGCCCGGGATTAATTAAACGCCCATCGAACGTATCTGACAAGGTTTCGTCGGAATTGAGATTTTCAACTACCAATCCCAATTCCGGTCGGTAGAACACATCCATCACTTCGTGAATGCAGGTTTCAATCGTTTCCTTCAGAAAATCCTCCTCCAGCAAATGCTCAATTTCAAGTGCCAGGTTACAAAGAATCATGGGCAAAGCAAAGTTCTTCAGATTACGCGTTCCTGGATATGCTTTGTTCCACTGCCCTTTAGGGTTGCTGGTTTTCGCCAAAACAAGCTCGAAGGTTTTTTTGGCAATCGCCGCATATTCATCGTTTCCGGTGGCTTTACCTAACTGACCAAAAGCCATACTCGCAAAAGTGTATGAAAAAATATTGTATGGTTCAACCAACGGTTTCCCATCCTGCGTAAGCGAGAAGTACCAATTCAGGTTCCCGTCATGGCCGTATATCTTCAGAAACTCGCCCCCCCGAATGGCTGCATCCAGCCATTCCTGCTTTTGCTCTACTTGGTTGTATAACATCGAAAATAGCCACACTTCGCGCCCTTGTAACCAGATAAATTTATCGGTATCAAACACGCTTCCTTCCCGATCGAGGCAAGTGAAATAACCTCCGTGTGCTTTGTCTTGTGAATAATTCAGCCAAAAAGGGACGACATTCTCAAGCAATTCCGTTTGATATTTTTCGGCTAAATTTTTAAAATCAATTTTTTTCATTGCTTCAGCCATCACTTTAATTGATCCAGGTATTCCTTATAGCGGTTATACAAATGCCCGGCTTGCAAGTAAGCCGACTGCGGGCTCATGAAATGGGAAAATTCAAAGGTGATGGCCTGTTCCATACCGGCACGCTCAGCAGCCTTCAACTTCATCAGCAGCTTTTCCCACTTAATGGGTAAAAACTTGATCGGCATATCCCGGTCAAATGACTCTGAATTAGTCCAGCTTCGGATGCCATGCCTATCGGCAAGCTGCTTGTTAATTTGCAGAAAATCATCCAGTTCATCAAAATCAATATGTCCGTCCTGAAAAGCGACGATGTCCACCGCATTCTTAATGCCATCGAAAATCTCGTTCCAATCTTCTTCATGTCGTTTAAGACTTACACCCAACGTTCGGCTCGTTTCGGGTTTATATTGGCTAATATTTTTGATCCCGTCAATATAGGGCGATATCAGTGTTGTCAGCGATCCGGAGACGGCTTTGCAATGTTCGCCCAGTCCGGCATACATTTTAATAATCGATCCTGTTTTACGGCTACATTCCTGCGAAATATACCAGCCTTTGAAAGCCGGCATTTGCCCGTACTTTTCCCATACCTCTTCAATCAATGCCTTATTTAGGTCCAGTTCTCCCTGAAAATCGCCATTGACCCAGTAGCGCCCGGAATCGTATAAGCCAAAATAAAAATCCATTCCATGCTTGCTGCTCAGTTCCAGAAACATTTGTACCAGATCAACCGATGACTGATAGGCCCGTTCCTGCTCCATCAAGATTTGTGAAGGATAAGTCAGCCATTTTCGGTACCCGCTGCGGATTAAAACGACCGTGTTGATGCCAACCTTTTTCATGTAGTCAAAATCCAGATCCCATTCCTTTCTGCCCCAATTTTGGTGCGGAATGTCGTGACTGATTTCATCCAAAAAAGTTCCTTTAATCTTCATTCTTAAGTCCTTTATTTCTTTAATATTCTTGATTTCCTTACAATTTAATGCCTTCTTCTTTAAAAACCTTCCGCCAATGCAGGTAGCCCTCGGCGCTTAAATGAATGCCATCAGCCGTATACTCGGGAAGAAGTTGACCATTTTCATCAGCAAAGCTGGCATACAAATCCAGATACGTAATATTTTCATTTGCAGCAATTGTCTTGAGTTTTTCATTTAAAAGGACAATCTGCTTCGATTTATTTTTCATGTATTCATACCAAATCACCTGCTCGTTGATCGGTAACACACTTTGCAAATACAGTTCTGTTTTGGATGATTCTTGCTGAATTGTCTGTAGAATTTCCTGAATTTTTCCGGCTATGACATCCACGGGGACTCCCCGGCCAATGTCGTTGATTCCGATCATCAGAAAAATGCTTTCGGGCTGTGAAGCAAGCACTTCATCCAAACGGTCAAGCAGACCAAAACATACATCACCACCAATTCCACGGTTGACGATATTTTTATTCTTGAAAAGCTCATTCCAATCGCCGTTTTCAGTAATGCTATTCCCCAGAAAAACAATCTCATTTTTCCCATTGGGGAGACCTTCATAGAAGGCCCGCCTCACTTTATAGTGCGCAAAAGTGTAAGTGGTATCGTACGGCAGGGAATTTTGGGCACATGCATCTCCTGCTGAGGTTGCGCCGACAAGAAACAGAAGTATGAGCGGTAACAGCATATTCTTAAAAGTGAAAACTATTTCTCTATATTTTTTCATAATCTTTGATTTTATCCAACCAATTAAATTTTAGAATAATAGAAGTAATTGCAAACAATGCCAACGATACGATTAACCCGGACTGATGCCGGACAACAAAATAGATCGGAGCCGCAATGAGTGTCATTTGCCAAACGATCGCCACCATTACATTGAAGGTATCACGGGATAAATCCTTGTTTTTCGTTATGCCGGGATAGACCTCACGGGCTTTTAACAATACCGGTTTCCACCATCCCCAGGGACGTACGTTTTTATAAAACTCGATGAGGATTTGATCGTCAACGGGAGCGGTAAAAAGACACCCCAGAAAACTGCCGGTTGCAGCCATCGCCAGGATGATCGGGAACAGAAAAATATCGGGTGTATCGGGAAAAAACAAAAACTTAATGGTCGATCCGGCCAGGCCAGCCAGCATTCCCCAGAAATATCCAAAACCGTTAAAACGCCACCAAATCCATTTCAACACATTGGCAGCTACGTAACCACCATAAAGTGACGAGGTGATCCAAAGGGTCAGCGAATTAATCGATGCGGAAAAAAAACCAAAAATGATCCCCACCACGACAATCCCGGCAGAAGAAATATAACTGATCCGCAGGTATTTTTTCTCCGATGCGTTCGGATTGATGTACCGTTTATACAAGTCATTCACAATGTATGCCGGAGCAGCATTTACAAAGGCAGATACCGTTGACATGAAAGCAGCCAGAAGTCCGGCGAGGATAATGCCCTTCAAGCCAACCGGCAACAGGTTGTTGATTACATAAGGCAAAATCTTCTCGAAATCGACCTCTCCGCCACCTGCCTTCAACACCGGAGCGACATACACTAGTCCCAGAATTCCCAGTCCTGCAACCATCAGATAACGGGGAGGAAAAACCACCAGAGAGGTTAAACCGCTCATTTTGGCAGCATCGCGCGGGGTTCGGGTAGACAAGACCCGCTGCATGTCGTAACCCGGCACGGGCCCGGCCAGACTGGAAAAGATGCCCTTGAAAAACATCATCATCACGAAAGCGCCAAACATACCAAAACCGTCCTGTGCGATTTTGTCGTTCACCTGGTCAAACAATCCTCCCCAATCAAGCCCATCCTGCCAGCCAGGCATAATATCAAACCAACCGTTGGGAACCGCGGCGTTAATCTGTTCCGCTGAAACCTGATCCATAGCGAACCAAGCCACGGCGATACAGGCAACAGTCATCACAACAAATTGCATAACTTCGGTGGCTACCACACTGTACATCCCGCCTTTAATCACGTAAAGAGTGGTCAGGACAAGCAGGATAGTCGCGTAAGAATATTCCGAGATAACCCGGAAAGCACCAATCGTAAAAGACAGGTCCCAAGGGAAAATGGTAACCGCAAATTTTCCTATTCCAACGAAAAAATAGGCAATAAACCCGATGGCACTGATAATGGCGAAAACCACGACAATAATGTGCGCGAGCTTTCCGCCACGATCATTCCCAAATCGGGTCGTAATCCACTCTGCCCCAGTCATCACACCTGACCGCCGCAACCAGATAGCCATAAAGATCATCACGATCATTTGGTTCCAAACAGGCCAAAGCCAGGGAATCCATACACTTTTCAACCCATACACAAAAAGAATGGTGACCGTCCAAGTGGTGCCGGAAATGTCAAACATCCCTGAACCATTGGAAAGCCCCAAAAAATACCACTTCAAGGTATTACCCCCCAAAAAATAATTTTGGAGGCCGGCACTTGCCTTTTTCGATATCCAAAACCCGATAAAGACGCTTAGGGAAAGGTAGCTTGCAATGATTAAAATATCTATTAATGCAAAATTCATTCTTGTTATAGTTAGTGATTCTTAGATTTATACCGGCTATTGCGCATAACAAATGAAGGATCCGCGCAAAAAGTCAATCGGTAAGCTTTTTTCATTTATTTGTGTGCTGTTTCAATTCCATTTTATAGCTGGAGCCAAAGCGATCAATTACTTCAACAGTCAATTTTGAAGAAGCAGTGCGTGGCCTGGCACGAAACATATGATTTGACTTCCGGGCTGAAATCCATTTATAATCAAGTGTTCCCTTATCAGAATATACCTCGGCCGTTTTCGGATCGATCCCACTATAGGGCTCCATTTCTCCCATTCGGTTGCCATCCTCATACCAATAGACCGTCCATTGCGGATCATAGTTCCACACATTAGCGGTTACAAACTCCGGCTGCTCCGGATTCTCTCCAACAGCGTATGCCCTAAACTGGTAGTCTCTATCATAACCAAAGCTTTTAAAATACCAGCTCAACTCCGATCCATTAGCTTCAAATACGGCGTAGCCTTTGGGCGTTCCATCTTCAGCATAAGGCCCCTGCCACCATGCTCCACAAACCGAGGATATGTTGTGTTCGAACAGGTTTGGCGCAATTTCAAGGTTCCCATTTTGGTGTAAGTGCCCCGATAAAATATGCACTTGATAAGGCTTCAGTATTTTATACAACGCTTGTTTATTTACCAACGATTGTGAAATGGTCGAATAGGCAAATTGCATCACATCCTGGTCATTCAGTGCCGTTGGAATGTGAAGGGTAAGCACAACGGTACTGCCCTCGTCAATTTGAGCCAGATCCTGCTCGAGCCAATTCAGTTGTTGTTCGGGCAAATATCCAATGTAGAAATAGTCTCGTCCAATATAAAAAACATCGTTTAGCACCACATAATGAATTTCTCCACGGTTAAAGGAGTAATACGACGGTCCGAAGTGACTTTCGAAGACTTTCCCCGAGGCATTGTCTGACCGGCCGTTATAATGCAAATCGTGGTTTCCAATTGACTGATAAAAGGGAATCCCAAGTGGGGACAACATGTTCTTTATGTCGTCATAAAGTGCCGGATTGTCGCCTACGATATCACCACAACCCAACCCATGAAACGGACGTTCATCATATGTTTTCAGCCAGTCTCCCAATTCTTCTGCAACATGGCGGGCTTGCAATGCCTCTTCCTGGTTTTTCACCTGTGGGTCGGCCCATACCACAAATCCGTGATTGATGTCGTCAACCACTTGCTTTACCAGCTGAAAATCAATCGACTTTACATGTTCATGATTAACACGATGAAAGAATTGCGGAACAGAATTTACGACAGGTACTTGATAGCCCGACGGAGATGTGATATACACAAAATCGCTTGTTGCACTTCCCTCCAGAGAGTACCTACCCTCTTTATCCGTCCTACAAACAGAAACACCATCCGTGACTGCAACTCCAGCAACCCCTTTCCCTTCGCAAGTTACGTTTCCACTATAGAGTACTGATCTTCCTGATTGACCTGCCAGCGAACCAAACGCTAAGTTGATCAGCAAAAGAATTAAGCCAATATTTCGTGTCATGATGCGGTTGTTAAGATCAAAGCCGGGAATTAGTTTTCAAGGTATATTTTGTTTTCCGCTTTATCGAAATAATCAGGATCGGCTGCCATTTGGAAACCAGCTTCCACTTCCTTCCACATGTTTTTGCGGATGATGTGTACGATATCAAAAACCATTAAACCATCAGAAGCCTGAAAATTCATGGCAATTGAGCGAGATAGCTGATGACGGTTTTCGTAGAACTGATCCACCAAAATACCACCGTAGAACGGATGCCCATTCAATATGCCTTTGATTTTATCGCATGACCCCTCAACACAATACCAGGTTCCACGAGAAGCCTTGCTGTCCGTTTCATTTTTCACCAGGTTATTATTTTTCAGGTATTCCTCCATGGTCACATTCGTATAGTAGTTTCCCACAGTAAAAAGGTCAAGCACTTCAGCATAGCCATAGTTCTTGTAATCGGCCGTGGCCCAGTCAAAATCTTGCGAAGGATCATACTGGTTGCTCGCCCAGTTCACACCCACCTCAAAATAAGAAGGATACCAGGCGCCGGTATAGGTTCCGAACGAAATCTCAGGATTGACCTCTTTTACTGCTCGGGCGGCCAGGGACATGAAATCATGGATGTTTTTAGCCCGCCATTCAATCCACTTTTCAAAATACTGCCCACGTACATAATTGTTTTTTCCGTCTTCATCCTTTTTCCACTCATAAATATCCGTTGGGAAATTCTTGATTTCTTCGCCCAGGTATTCTTCGAATTTCTGCTTCGACAGTTCTGAAAAATCGGCCATAATCCCATCGTAACGGACCCGGTCAAGAATAATTCCATCCAGTTCAGGATACTTTTCTGTGACCTCTGTAAATACATTCAAAATGTGCTTTTGAAAATCTGGATTGATTGGATTGATCATGGCTGAATATTTTTTCTTTTGAGTCATGATCGAGACAATGCCTTCATCCGGAGTGTATACCATTGTTGCCCACTCAGGGTGATCCATATAAGTTTGCCCCCGGTCGAAAAAGTTGTGACCACCCACAAAGGTATTCATCGACGCATGAACTTTCAGCCCGAGCTCGTGAGCCTTCTTAATAAAATGACCCAAGTAATCAAAATCTGGCCGTTCAAAGCCATCCCACTCAGTCATCTGAGGAGCAT
This sequence comes from Sunxiuqinia dokdonensis, assembly GCF_001270965.1. GTDB lineage: Bacteria > Bacteroidota > Bacteroidia > Bacteroidales > Prolixibacteraceae > Sunxiuqinia > Sunxiuqinia dokdonensis. The sequence goes on from NZ_LGIA01000159.1 coordinate 52,318, forward strand.
AATCACTTTTATAGAGCACTTCTCCAGTAATGGGCCGGATATCCACAACAGCATCGGTAAAACCAATGTTTTTAATCTTCTCCAGGTAAAAATCGATGGAGTCAGGGTAGCTGAAACGTTCAAAGTTCGCTTCAGCATCGAACCAAATTAATGCGGGCTTAGCAACTGAATTTCCTACTTCTGATTTAGGAGTTTTCTGGCTACATGCAGAAAATATGATGACTGAACACAGCAGTCCTAACACAATTGAATTTCTCATTTTGTATCAATTAAAAAATACTTAAATGCTTTTTTACTTTTCCTCGCCGGTTACCGCGTCAATTCCTTGTTTGACGTACTTCCACTGATCTTTTTGTTTCAGGTGAATCATATCAAACAGAAAATATCCATCACAGGAATTCATGGCTGCATCCACAGATTGGATAATGGCCTGATTAGTCACCTCACTGCTACTGGTTGCCCAATCGCCATTTCCTACATCAGGCCCCCCAATGACAATAGCCTCATCTTTTATCTTATCTGCTGCACGGGAGCAAAATCCCTGAATTGTCCATTCAGAGGTTCCATAAACTCTTGTTGGTGCGGCATATGCTCCAATCAGGATAATATCCATGTGGTCGGCATAACCGTAATTTTTATAGTTTGCAGTAGCCCATTTCGGATAGTCGGATGCCGTGTTGTAGTTCGGGCTGGCCCAGTTGACCCCAACACCATAATAGGAAGAATACCAACCTCCGACGTACACACCAAATTCGATATCAGGATTGACCGATTTTACCCTAATTTGAGCCTTTTCCATAAAATCGTGAATGACTTTCACCCGGAATTCAAGCCACTGTTTAAAATATGTTGGCAAACTTGATGGAAGTCCTCCGTTTGTCATTGAATACTCCATGACATCAGCAGGAAAATCTTGTAAAGAATAGCCCAAAAAATCTTCAAAATTTTTCTTGGTGTAATCGGAAAAGTCGCTATCAAACCCATCAAAGCGTCCACGATCAAGTATAATACCGTCTAAATCCTGATAGGCAGCTAGATCTTCCAGCATATCGCAAAGGTAATCCTGGACTTCTTCGTTCGCCGGATTAAAGAATTTTGCACCGCTGCCTCCCAAATCCATGGTATTTACGATTCCAGATTCTGTCAGCAATTGCGTAGCCCATTCCTTCTTGTCTGACTCTCTGAACAGCATCCCTTCAGAACCTATACTGGTGGTGTTACCTCCAGAGAAGGTGTTGACTCCTGCATAGACTTTCAGGCCCAGACTATGGCCGGCATCAATAAATGCCTGCAAATAATCCCAAGTAGCTGTTCGTTCAATTTTAGTGTATCCTGAAGGCAGCCACGCGCCCAACCATTGAACTTGTTCAACAACGTCGGTTTGAAACAATACATCTCCGGTGGTTGGTCTCACATCAACGACCACGTCGGTGAAACCCGCTTCTTTAGCTAAAGTCAAGTCACGCACAATATTCTCTTTACTATTGGCGAAATCAGGAAAGTTGGCGGCAGCATCCACCCAGATGACCCGGGGCTTTTCTGAATTATCCTTTTCTTCTTCCCATTCCCACTCCAATTCATCGTCTTCTTGACCGCCACACGAAACCAACGTTCCGGCAAATGCCAAATATATCATTGTTAGGAACAAAAATCGATTCAGTTTACTATTCATAAATATTGAGAATATAGATACTGGCACCACTTTTATGGTGCCAGTATCTGATTAATAAAATCACATATCAATGCAGTCAAATTGGTATCCTACCACATAACCATTGGTAAACATGAAATAGAGGTACATGTAATAACCATCTTCCGATACACGCAATGCAACATCGCCTGTCCCATTAGCATTTACTACCGGTGGATCAATTGACTTACCGCCGTAGACATTGCGTTCAGCTTCCCAAACAACAGCATCGCAAGTTCCTGTTTCCAAATTGCCTGAGAAGTTGGCATCGTTGCTTACATCCAACAGCCAAACGGCATCAGCTGATCCCCAGGAGAAGCTATTTACCCAGTTGAGTACCGCATAGCCCGCATTATTGAACATGGTATAATCCACAGCATTCTGAATATAGTTTGCGCTGATCGGCTCAAGTGACTTGCTAACCGTATTGCTTGAGCCATCGACCCAAGCAAAAGTATTGTCGGAGTATGAAGCCACAAAATAATCTGCGGTTAAATCCGTACTTGAAGTCGAAACCACATCAACATTGGTGGTCCATCCTTTTGTCAAACCACTCATGGCAACAATTTCAGGTGTTTGAGAGCTCAAGGCACCTCCAACGACAGTCCAGCGAGCAATCTGTTGTCCGGCAGCAAGTATCGGTGCAGTGATGATTGCGTCACCGGCAATACTTCCCTGAATAGAGAATTTGCGGCCGATGGGCACGCCTCCATCCCATTCAATCATCAACTCCGGTGTAGAAGTCAAAGATGTCAGTTTCCAAATTTTGAATGCCCCTGCGTTTGGAGCCAGATTGCAAATCAAAACATTACCATCAGCATCTGCAGTACTATAAAAGTTGGTCAATGACCCGGTGATAGCGCCCAAGTCAATTTCGCCTAGCTTTTCGCCCGTTTTGGCATCAATGTACACGCTGCTGGCGTTTCGTGTATTCAATACAACATAATCGCCAGCAGCTGCCATTCCACCGGTTAGGTGATCGACTGTGATGCCGAGGTCAGCTTTGAGTTTTTTGGCAAACATCAATTTAGCACTTCCGGAGCGAATACCATAAGCCAATTTCTCTGGTACTTCCTTTTTCACAGTGTACACATTTTGCGTAACACCATCATGCGCAGTTACTGTTAGCTCCACATCGCTGTTGTAGTCCAATTCTGTTGTTCTCGGATCAGGTGAAATTGTTGCATGATACGATAGCGCCACATTGCCCAGAGCAGGTTCCAAATCACCAATCGCAACCAATGAAATCGTTTTGGCTGCTTCATTGATTACCCCAGAAAGGCCCAGCGATGGAAGTGAAAAGTCTTTAATCAGGCTTTCTGAGCTTTTACGAATTTCGCCTTTTACAATGATCTGCCTTTGCGCCTTCACCTGATCCGTAATCGTGATCATATTTTCCTGAGTCAAGTCCAGGTATAATAGCGCCGGACTTACCACAACATTATCGTCCAAATTGGCCGTTACACGCATCCGTTTCAGCATTTCTTCCGTTACTTGGTTATCACTACTCTCTGGAAAGAAATAAGGAATTGGGATAACAATCTCATCGATGTCTTCTGACAAATAGCCCGTAAATTGTCCTGTACCGTCTTCAAAAGTAGCCGTAATGCTGTTTATACCATCCCTTGAAACAGAAGGCAATAATTCATCTGGTTCGTGGCAACCGCCCAAGAATGTGAGCAGAACCAACATGATCGCTATAAACTTATTATTTCTCATAATTCTATGTTTTATTTCCATTCATCATACTGTTCGATCGCCGAGTTATTTGCCAACTCACTGTAGGGAATTGGAAATACGTAGGTCTTATTCAAAAACTTACGATCCTGCAAATCGCAGTCAACATATTCGTACAAATACCCGGCAGGATCCTTCGAAATTTTCAGGCCGTGTACGCGATAGTTATTGTACTCGTCATCAGCGAGCTTCCACCGACGCATATCCCAGTACAAGTGACCTTCGTAAGCCAATTCAATCTTGCGTTCCTTACGAATGGCGGCAAACAATTCATCTCCTGTGATTCCGCTAAGTGCTGGTAATCCGACTCCGGCACGTGTACGTACTGCATTGATGTCCGCAAGCGCTGGTCCGCTATTCCCCAAACGATAATTTGCTTCTGCACGATTGAGATAAACTTCCGCCAGGCGAATTTCAACCCAAGTTTGCGTACTTAAATAAGTTACAAGATCGGTATGCTCCTCATCTCTGAACTTTCGAAGGTAATATCCTGTAACCGTGCGGCCCTTTGTGTAGGTGTCTTCCCGGTATCCCATGTATTTTCCATTGGTTCCGTCAACACTGTTTTCCATGGTCTTTCCCATCCACTCTGAGCCGTTGTAAATCACTGTCGCGTGAAAACGGGGGTCCAGTTGATCGTATGGAGGAGTTGCTGTGGTGCCGCCCTCAACATGCCAGGGACTCCAGTCAACGACTGTTCCATCCTTGCTCTCGTATGATTCCACCATTTCCTGAGTTGGCACACCGCTACCTCCCTGATTTTCAATTTCGCCAAATGTTGAGTAATCTTTATCAAAGGTATGATTCGGCCCTGTGATCAGGTAATTGTATTCCAACAAGGATTCAGAGTTGCCACCTTTCCAGGCATCCTGGTAATTGTCAACCAGAGCGTAGGTGTCTAGTTCTAAAACGGCGTCAGCCGCATCTTTAGCAGCTTGCCAGCGTTCAGCATAGAGCATTGCGCGGGATTTCATGGCTAAAGCTGCTCCCTTGGTCACTCTTCCGGCATTATCTCCAGACCAAACAACCGGTAAGGTTTCGGCGGCAAAATCCAAATCATCTGCTATCAAGTTCCAAGTCTCTTCGGCTGAAGAACGGTCTTTGTTTTTCTCCAAGTTCATATCGGTATACAGAATAACTCCCCCGTGCCGTTTGGCTAATTGGAAATAGAGGAAAGCACGGAAGAAGCGCGCCTGCCCTTCAAAAAGCTTATTCGCCTCTTCATCCAGTTTGGAATAAGTTTCCAGTCCAACCAGGAATTCATTGACCCTCCGTATCCGTTCATAAGTAGTGCCCCAGGTATTTAACAGGTTACCTGTAGAAGACATCACTTCCGGAGTAAATACATAATTATTGGCATCTCCCGCTTTTGATCCGGGTACATATGACCCGTATTTTAGCGTTTCTGTCAAACCTTCGGTTAAACTCCCACTAAATTGAGAATTCCCAAAATTTCCATAACGATCGATATAAGGGTAAAAACCGTTGATGTACAGGGCTACATTTTCTGCACTTTCCCATACAACTTTATCGGAGATTCTATCTGTCGGTGTTGTTTCGAGTAAATCATCACAGCCGATTAAACTGACAATCCCGAGCAATAAGACTAGTTTTAATATTTTATTCATAACAACAATTGTTTATTTTTAAAATATCAGTTTAAGACCCATGGAAACAACGCGTTGTTGCGGATAGTAGCCGTTCGATACTCCAGGTTGTTCCGGGTCGATATTGTATTTGGAGAGTTGACTAATTGTGAAAAGATTCTGGCCTTCGGCATAAACCCGAAGATTATCCATTCCAATACCTTGAGTCCATCGTTGGGGAAAAGTGTAACCTAATTGCAGGCTTTTTAGCCTCAGGTAATCGCCATTACGATACCAGAAACTTGAAGAGTAAGCATTGTTTGAACTTGCGGTAACAAGTGCCAGCCTAGGAAACTCACCGTCAGGGTTATCTTCTCTCCAAGAATTTTCAACGAGGTACTTTGGAGAGTTTCCTCCATGATAAAATGGTTTCGTCATCGAAGTGTTATCCATGACTCCATTACTATAAACCCCAGTTAATGCAACCTCTCGGCCTAATCCGCCCTGAATCAACGCTGACAAATCAATTCCTTTCCAAGCTCCATTTAAGGTAAGTCCACCAACAAATTTCGGATAGGCTGATTTTCCAATATAACCACGATCCTGCTCATAAGAAATCACGCCGTCTCCGTTGCGGTCCATGTACTTTATGTCACCAACGCGTACTGCCTTACCAACGATCGTAGGTGAGTTATCAATCTCTTCCTGACTTTGAAATAAGCCGAGAGCAATAAAACCAATTTGTGATCCGACTTCCTTGCCTGTAAGTTTTAGCCAGTCAGGTGTGTTTTCGGAGTCACCAAAACGCAGCCACCGACGCTCCGTATAAGTTCCATTCAACCCAATGCTATAACGGAAATCACCTACCTGATTCCTATGGGTTAGCGAAAACTCGAAACCTTTGTGATCTTGTTTGTTATTATTCTCATAGCCGTAGACATAACCTCCGTATGAATCAGGATAAGTTGCGCTGGCTGAACTCAACATATCATAGATGTATTTGTAGAATATATCAAACTCGACGCCCAGTTTGCCCTGCCACAACATCGCATCAAATCCAAGATTATATTGAAGCGCCTTGGCCCAGGTCAAGTTGATATTCGCTGGCTTGGACGTAATCAACCCACTTTGCGATGTTCCGCCCAGGATGACGGCCGGATCATTCAAAAACGATAAGGTATTTAGGTAGTAATACGGACTAATCTCCGTCGTCCCTGTCAAACCAAGACTCGCCCTCAACTTCAGATTATCAACGTAGCTAAATCGGTCTTTGAACCACCCTTCTTCTGAAACACGCCATCCCAAAGAACCTGCTGGAAATGGACTCCAACGCTTACCTTTCACCATTCCTCCAAAAACATAACTACCATCATACCGTAAGGAAAACTCGGCCAGATACTTCTGAGCATAATTATAGGTTACCCGGCCTAAATAACCAGCTTGCCTTTGTTCCGAACTGCTCCCTGAAACCTTCGTTTTATCGTCCATTGTAGCATAATTCAATTCATCGAGTTCCAAAATATCGAACCCATAGCCATAAGCCCCAAACAAATTACCATCACGGTTAACTGTTTCCATCAAGGCAAGCATAGAAAGACTATGTTCTCCGAACTGATTCTCATATGAAATGCTTGAGTTGGTCGTTAGACGTGAATAATGCGACAATCCTTCTACGAGACTTGAGGTCGTTCCACGGGCGTCATACGTGTAGGAGTATCCAATATCTCCGGTCGTTCCTGTAGGAGCCGTAGCCACGTAAGTGTAATAAGGAGTTGAGAAAGCTTTAGAGGTTTGGTAGGAAACATCATATCCCGACATAAATTTAAGGCTAAGTCCCTCGACGAAAGGCACTCGATACTTTAAAGCCAAATTCGTTTGAACAATATTACTTTTAACCTTGCTATAGCCTGTCAAGTCAGAAGCAGCCAATGGATTAACATAGGAGCTTGCTGTTCTTGTCGAAACAGGTACCCCATCCCTCTCCATTGGCACATATGGGTGTGCTCTCATCGCTTGCTGAGGAATGTTATTCCAGTCTCCCGGTGATGCCGAATATCCCGGACGTTTACGATCTTCGATTCTCCCGGAAATATCAAAAGTCAAGTCCAGGCTTTCAGCGATAACGGCGTCGATATTAGATCGCAGGTTCAAACGATCATAATCGAATCCCTCAACATTACCTTTTTGTTTGTAATTCCCTAATGATACAAAGTATTTGATTTTATCGGTACCACCTGTGGCATTCACGTTCACATTCATCGTTCTTCCCAGTCCGAACGTTTCCTCATACCAATCGGTATTTCCCCAGCCATCAGTTGGATCATCGTTAAGTATTTTTTCAACATGAGTAGACGAAAACACAGGAGCATCCCCATCCATCTCACGAGCTTTATTGTACCAATAAGCATATTCAGGGCCGTCCAGCATATCCAGCATGGCGGCATTTGAACTGACACCATAAGATCCTGAGAATGAAATCCTAGAAGGACCAGTATCCCCGCGCTTTGTGGTGACTATAACGACTGCATTGGCATCCAATCCATAAACCGAAGCTGAAGAAGCATCCTTCAAGACGGAAACAGAAGCAATCTCATTTGGATCAATCTCTGAAATACTACGCTCAATACCATCGACTATATATTTGGCCCCAGTCCCCCGTATAATGATACTGGCACCATCCGACCCTGGCTGGCCTGATTGTTGCAACGAAACAACTCCAGAAATCAAACCGCCCAGCATATTATTGATATTTCCAACCGGCTTTTTCAAGAGCTCATCTCCCGAAATTTGTGAAACAGAACCTGTGATAGTCTGTCGCTTTTGAGTCCCGTAACCGACAACCACGATCTCATCGAGTCCTTCATTTTTTTCAGAAAGAACTACGTTGATTCGCGTACGGTTGGCTATTGGCTCCTCTTTGGTTTCGTAACCAATAAACGAAAAAATCAGAATTGATTCATTATCAGCCGCCGATAGAGTATAGTTTCCCTCAACATCGGTGGTTGTTCCTCTCAATTCTCCTTTAATTGTAACGGAAGCTCCAACCAATGGATCTCCATTTCCCTCTGACACAGTCCCCCTAATGATAACTTGGGCCGAAGCATATTGCATAAACAATAGAAAAAACAGAGCAAGTGCATAACCTAATAGGTTAGATTTTTTTTTCATCATGTGGATTAACATTAATTGACAGTTAAAAAATGATTTGACTTTTTAAGTAAATTTTTAAGATATCTGCCATATCTTTACAAGAAGCATGATGTTGAAAGACTGATGAAACGAATATCAATTGAAGCGATATCTCAAAGTCTTCCAATAAAATGCAGTAGTTCAGTACAAGCTTGAAGCGAATTGGGAACTCGTTACAAACTGAATAGTTGAATTTTAGATTTGAAGTAAATTTGTCGTGTACTAATTTACTTTTGCCTGTCCTTGTGCCCCCAAGCCTTGTGGCAGGCATTTTTTATTTTTCATCTCATTTTCATTATTTCATATCATTTTAGTTTAGTTGTTAGTATTTTTAGTTACGTTATATGAGTTGCAAAGACCGGAGGACAATCGCTGCGGCTCCTTTTGATGCAGCGTCCGCTCCGATTGAGGAAAAAATTAACTCACACGAACGAAGAGGTAATTGCAGTCCGGTGTGGGTCATCCCCGACTTTATTGAGTCTATTAGAATGTCTTTTGCTGATACAAATTCTCCTCCAATAATGATTACTCCGGGATTAAGTAGATTGATCATATTTCCCAAAGCCTTTCCCAGTTTAAAACCTAAGTTATGGGTTAGCGAAATAGAGAGCGAATCTCCATTCGCAGCAGCTTTTAAAATATCGACATATTTAATCTGGCATGATTCACGACTAGTAAGCAACAAAGATGTTTCGCCCGCTTCAACTTGTTGCTGAAAATTTTGTTCCAAAGCATACCCTGATACTTCAGTTCCAAGGCAACCTCGCTTCCCACACAAACAAAGCCTATCTGACTCCGCAAACTGGATGTGCCCAAACTCACCGGAAAAGCCGTTTTCTCCGACTATCAATTCTCCATTTGCTATTATAGCTAAGCCCATCCCACGGCTCAAATTCAATACAAATGCGTTCTTTATATCCTTTGCTTTGCCAAAATACTGCTCCGCCAAACCCAACACGTGTGTATCATTGTCAACATATACCGGGAACGAAAATTTCGCGGAAAAAAAATCGATTAACGACTCTTCCAAAAAATTGAAATAATTATGCGAATATCCTGTCTTTGAATTCACTCGTCCAGTGATTCCCATTCCCATTCCTAAAACCCGGCCGGGATTGATACCCGACGTAGAAATTGCCTTCTGAATAAAAGCGACGACACGATCCAAACAACCAGGGGTGTTCTCAAGAACAAAATCATCATCTTGAAACTTGAAAACCTCGTGCATATCTAAGTTATATACGGAAAATGAAATCCCTTTCAGTAGAACTACAACACCGATACAATACGCAAAATTCGAATCAACTTTGTACAGGGAAGGGCGTCGTCCATTGTTCGTTTCTTTTTTCCCAGACTCAACAATGACCTTATCGTCAATTAACTCATTAATGAGCTTTGTGCCTGTAGGAACGCTCAACTTCACCTTTTTACAGATCCCAGGAATGGTTAGCGGTTTCTCCGATTTATTGAGCAACCCGACAATCTTTCTCTTTTGAGCATATTGTCGGTTCTCATTATTAACATCTTCTATGTCTTTCAAAAATATCTCCACCTGAATCTCAATTAGAATTATTTTTATTTACCGAATGCAAGTTTCTAATTTTTTTTATTAACTCAAAGCCTTTTCTTAAATATTTTTACCCGAATGTTTTTAGTTGCTTTTCAATCCGAGTATTACGGAATGGTTGAAGACATGGAATTACAATGGTACAGCCTCTACAAAGCAACAATCAAGGACTTTCCACAATTTAAGACGGGTAGTTAATTCCAAGTATGATAGTTGCAAAGCAGAAAACCTCTATAACCCTTCATGACCTGGAAAAGTGTAGTGAACACATTTTGATTGCTCCATTGCTAAGCCAACTGATTCTTCAAACATTAAATTACGAAGATGTATCCGATGTGTATATTCAGGGTAACTATTAAGATCATTGGGACCGCTTGCTATCATCCTGTGAGTCTTATCGTGATCAGGAGAAGATCAGGCAACGTAAACTTTTATCTCGTACGGGTTGAAGACGAGAAACTGCAACAACTAGCCGAGGAGATCAGGATACACACCGACAAGCTGGCTGTTTTCCGCCTAGCCAAAGATGTAGATGGAGAAAGATCCAGCATTGCGAGGGCCAATACTAGTATTGAACCGAATGATGGATGATCTGGGGTTTCAGCTTGCCTTTCGTTCGGCAAAGCAAGCACCCCAATCTCAAGTTCGATTTGAAGAAAGTAATCTTCCCCCAACACTGATCGAGCTTTAGGAAAGATTTCAATGAATTGATCAACTAGTATTAAAGCCTTTTTAGTCTCGTACCGAAAGTCGAACCAATTCCTTGGTAAAATAATTTTTCCGGTAGAAAAAGAAGGCAACAAAAGCCAGAACAGCAGTTGCTATTCCGATGGTATAAGAAATTTCTTCTGATAGCGAGAACCCTTCCGGGGCAAAAAACAGGTAAGTGACAATTACCGCGGTCATAAAAACCGCTGGCATTAAGGTCACCCAGTAGAATTTTCGTTCTTGTGCCAAGTAGACGGTGGTGGTCCATAAAACCACCATTGCCAGGGTTTGATTGGCCCAGGCAAAATAGCGCCAAATGATGCTGAAGTCGATCTGTGTCAGTAAAAAGCCAATAAGAAACAGCGGAATACTAATAAGCAGGCGGTTTTTAATCGGCCCTTGTTTGAATTTCATGAAATCGGCAACGATCAAACGTGCGCTTCTGAAGGCGGTATCCCCCGAAGTAATTGGAGCCGCCACAACTCCAAGTAAAGCTAGGAATCCGCCAAAGGTTCCCAGTAAGGAGTTCGAAATTTCATTCACAATAAATGCTGCATTTCCACTATTTGCTGTCATCATTTCATTGAGTTCGTGGATTCCTCCGAAAAAGCTCATGCTGATAGCTGCCCAAATCAGGGCAACGACGCCTTCCGTGATCATCGCTCCGGAAAATACTCTTCGCCCGTATTTCTCATTGGTCAGACACCGAGCCATTAACGGCGATTGGGTGGCATGAAAACCGGAAATTGCTCCACAGGCAATGGTTATAAACAACATCGGGAAGATGGGAAAGTCCTCAGTGTTTACATGGAAGTTTTTCATGTTGGACAGGTTCAGCTCAGGAATGTGATAGCCTTTCACGAAAAGGGCAATGATCAGGCCAACAGCCATAAACAACAAGGCAAAGCCAAAAACAGGATAGATTCGACCGATCACTTTATCGATGGGCAGCATGGTTGCCAACAGGTAATAAGCGAAGACGATCCACACCCAGAAGGTTGTGGAAGCAAAATCCGGGGTCAGGCCCGAAAGAATTTTTGCCGGTCCCATAATGAAGACGGCTCCGACGATGACCATTAACAACACTGTAAAGCCTCGCATGAATTGTTTGGTGCCCACGCCCATATAAATGCCCACAATTTCGGTAATGCTCAACCCCTTGTGTTTTATGGAAAGCATTCCGGAGAAATAATCATGTACGGCACCTGCAAACACGGAACCCAAAACAATCCAAATAAAGGCAACCGGTCCCCACATGGCACCGGCAACCGCACCAAAGATGGGCCCCAATCCGGCGATATTCAAAAATTGGATTAGAAAAATGCGCCACCATGGCAACGGCATGTAATCTACGCCGTCTGTCATGGAGTAGGCTGGTGTTTCCCGATTGGGATCAATCCCCGCAATTCGTTCGATTATCTTGGAATAGAAAAAATAGCCAAGCAACAAAATCAGGATGGATACGAAAAAAGTGATCATAAGGAGTAGTCAGTTTTATTGTAAGAAGTTAACACGGACTAAATTAATAAAAAAGATATCAGTTCCATTCGAAACGCGGGAGGTCGTTCATTTCCTCCCGCGTTTTACTTCGTTAGGTTGAGGCGATCTTTCGATCAACTATTTTTGCTCAAGCCTCAGCTTTTGTCCTTTGCTGAGAAGGATGCTCTCCAACTCATTGTACGGCACTTGTTGAACAGCGAGGTTCTTTTCGATTGCCATGACAGCAGCCGCAGCAGCCGATTGGCCTAAAATCATAAATACTGGTTCCATTCGGATCGAGCCGTAAGCAATATGGCTAGATGAAACTGCTGCAGCTACCAGCAAATTGGTGCATTCTTCTTCTTTTGGGACGATAGAACCATACGAAATTTGATATGGATGGTGCGGATGCACACCAATGTCGCCTTCGTTTTGGACAAAACCTTCATCGGTTACATAACGCTGCACATTGTGCGAGTCCATCGTGTAGGAGCCCATTCCGACAGGAGAGGGAACTACACGTTTTCCCAGCACATCTTTTTCGGTGATCACATATTCTCCGATCATGCGGCGGGCCTCCCGAATGTATAGCTGGTGTGGCCAGTTACCGTTGTCAGCAAATTCATCTTTAGCTAATCCCCAGTTTTGCATTTCGCTACGGATTTCTGCAGGGACACGTTCATCGTTCGCCACAAAATAAAACAGCCCTTTTTGATAATCTTCATGTTCTTTGATGATCTCTTTCCTACGCTCGTACGAAGCTTCCGGGTAATCGTAGTTCATCCCAATGAAATCGCTGCTGAAAGGGCCGTGGTTATTGGTGTCGGTTTTCCGGTTGGGGATCATGTCAAACTTGTTGAACCACTCCCGCCAACCGGTATCAAAAACACGAGCCAGCAATTCGTAATTTTTAGGGTCATAATTGTCCGGCTTCGGAAACGGCACTCGGTTGTCGGGATGGTTGCTCATGCACAGGCGAAAACAGTAAGCTTGCAGTTTGTTATCGCCGCTGCAATTTTCACCAGGTTTTTCCGAAGAAATGCCGAAAAGCAGGCCGCTTGCCGAATCGCCCGGCATAACATACGGATCAATTTTGGACTTAAAGTGATGTCCGTGATGAAAGACTTCAGTCTGAACACCATTCCACTCCTCATTATAAATAGAACAAGCTTCGCGGCCAACGTGGAAACTTACCCCGGCGGCTTCCATCAGGTCGCCTTCATAAGTGGCATCAATGAATACCTTTCCCTTGAACACTTTGCCCGAAAGGGTTTTAATGGAAACGATTTTCCCATCTTCAACCGTTACGCCATTTTCGCGGTCAAGCCACTCATCTCGTAAAACGGATATTTTGTTTTCTGAAATGAAATCTTCGAAAACCTGTTCGGCCACATGTGGCTCAAAAATCCACATGGTGCGGTTCTCGCCGTCCATGGCAACTGTACCCTGTCCTTTATTCCCGTATTCCGAATGCTTTTCCCACTCCCAGGCTGACGAATCATTATAATGTTGCCAAACCCGGTGATAAAATTCGCGCGAAAGACCGCCAATGGTTGATTTATCGCCGGTGTCGGTGAAGCCAAGTCCCCCAGAAGATAGTCCGCCCAAATGCCTATCTGGCGAAATGACCAGCACGGTTTTGCCCGACTGGACAACTTCAACCGCAGCAGTCACTGCGGCCGATGTACCTCCGTAAATGATCACGTGGGCTGACTTGGCATCGTTTGATTTTTTCTGCTGGCATGAAAACAAAACCAATAGGCACATCGCGCCCCAAGAAATTGATTTAATTGGCTTTAAAAGATTCTTCATGTGTTCGATTTAGATATGAGTTAGGTCAATATTAAACGCTACAAAATAAAAAAATAATTGACTGACAATTGCTTTAACCTTCGACAATTGAGGCTGTTTTTTTTCTGGCTTTTTTTTTGCTTCCGCAGAACCAGAAATTTTGGGTTCTTCCTTCGAAGGTTGCCTGTAGTGAATCAGTCTGTTATCAGCGGCGTGCAAACGCCATTTGCTAGCGAAGAAAAAGATTGTCTTAATTTTCACTCAAATTCCTGTCAAAGTTATCTCGCTTCCCGGAACGGTAAAGGGGAACTCGCTTTTCGTGGCTCGTTTCCTTCGGATGCGTTCAGCTTTTCCTTTTCATATCGCACATGCTATCCGCACGGAAAACCTGACATGCACCCCGTTGACCTGATCCGGGACAGCTCAATTGTGGTACGCCAAAAATTTAAGTTTAACGGCGTGCCAGATGCCATTATAAGTCCGCAGGGCAAGCGGCGATCTATTATGAATGATTTCAAGAGTTTAAAACCGATTTCAGTTTACTCCACCAAACAAGCCGTTGATGATGGTTTTCTGATTCAAGTTGATCAAAAGATTTCCAAGGAAGCTGGGATTCGTCATCCGGTTTACCTGACCCGCTCAGTTTGGGACAAATATGTTGAAGTACCCATAGGAATGGAAGGCTATCAGGATCAGGGTGGCCGGTTATGGGATGTGCTGTTCATGTTTGCCTATTTCGCCCGGAAGGAATCTTCTTCCCACTTGCTGTTTAAGCTATTGGTCCAACTGCCAGATACCGGTGATTGGGAGCAGAACGAAAAAGTAACGGACAGGTCG
>NZ_LGIA01000160.1 GCF_001270965.1 Sunxiuqinia dokdonensis
TGCTGTGTTTCTATAAACATTCGATGCCCGCGGCATCGAAAACGTGCCCGGTTCAAAAAGCTATCATTTCTATTATTGATCGGATGACTCGAAGTCATCCGATCAATTAGCCGAATAGCCTGCCAGTGAGGGCTTCATCCGAAATAAAACCCTCGCGAAACAGCGGCTTTCCACTTACAGCGCTTCGAAATACTTCACTTGCAAATAATCGGGCATATCGAGGGGGGTGTTCAAAATCATGGCGCCCAACAAAATGATTTGTTCGGCCTGAAATCTTTCTTTGATTCGTGTGGATTGGCTGACGACAAACGCGTGGCTCTCTTCAAACAAGATATTGAGCAGGGCCAGCTCGGGCTGGTGGCGGGGAATCGTGTCCAGCTTGGGAGCGAGCATTTGCCGTACCCGCGTTTGCTGGTAGTCGTCGGCTTGCTGCTCTGTCCCAAGCTGCTGACCGTTGAGCAGCATTTGGTAGGCGCCAAAAGCCGCCCCGCACGAAAGGGTGTCGCGGGCCTGGCCCGGCCGGTGTACATAGCCTAAGCTATTTTCGGTAATCCCCAGGTGTGGCCCAAAAAAGATGAAGGCGGTTCCGGCATCGGGAATGTGATCGCCAAATGCGTTGAATCCGGTTTCGCCGGTAAACGGATAGCCCGTGAGGCCACCCAAATGAAAGACGTGTCCGAAAAGCTCGCGGATTTTTTCAATCACGGGGTTGTTCAACTCGTCGGGGCAAAGCGAAACTGCCGCAATCGTCTGATCCACATCCAGGCCATGCGCTTGGGTCATGAGCTGGAAATAACCCTCCAGCACTTGTTCAAAAGGCGCTGCGTCGGGAAAAAGCGTTCGGATACGCTTATCAATTGTACTACTCATTTTCAATCGTTATTATCCGGTTGATCCAAGGGCGTTGGCAATGGCGTTAACGCATTGGAGCAAAGCAAACAGGTGATCATCTTCTCCGGGCAATTGCTTGCTGCGGCTGTTTCGCCATTTCCGGAGGAGCTCAATTTGGGCTTCGTGCAAATGATTCAGCGCTTCGGCCCGTAAGAGCGTTGAAAAGTAATGATTTTTTCTCCGTTCCTGAAACGGTTTCTGAAGTAGTTCGGACAACATGTCGCGGGTCAGCTTCAATTCCTGACTGATTTTCCTCATCATCCGGTCGCGGATCGCCACGTCTTCAACCAAACCAGCATATTTTGCCATGATGCCCTCGTCGGTGGCCGCCAGGCTCGAATCGAGGTTGGTAACGACGTAGCGGACAAATGGGTGGTACTTGACCAGCTTACGCAACTGCTCAAACTCAGGCGAATTTTGCGTTTGCATTTCCTTGAGGGTCGATCCCACGCCGTACCAGCTGGTAATGTTGAAGCGCGACTGCGCCCAGCTAAACACCCAGGGAATGGCGCGTAAATCGTCCATGCTCCGCTTGCCCGTCCGCCGGGCCGGACGCGAACCAATCTTGCTCGACTCAATGACATCAATGGGCGTGGCTTCGGCAAAAAATCGAATGAAATCGGGATCGCCAATCAGGTCGCGATAAAAGTCGCGTCCGCGTTCGCCCAACTTATGAAACAAGTCGGCCACCGCGTCATTTTCTTCCGGCAAGTGTTTGTGCAACAGGGTTTGCGCCGTGACGCTGGCCAGCATCAATTCGAGGTTGTAGGCGGCGTTCACCTTGTGTGCATATTTGCGCTCGATGGTTTCGCCCTGCTCGGTTACCCGCAGTTTTCCGTTGATTGAACCCTGTGGCAAGGTTTTCACAAACCAGTGCGAAGGCCCCGAACCGCGACTGATACTTCCGCCGGTGCCATGAAAAAACCGGATAATCACGCCATGCTTCTGCCCCACTTTGGTGAGAGCTTGCTGGGCTTCGTGTAAAAACCAGGAGCTGGCTAATATTCCGCCATCCTTATTGCTGTCGCTGTAGCCGATCATCACATCCTGGTAAAGTATGTCTGATTTTGCCCGCTCACTTTGGTATTTCAGGCTGTTCATCACCACCGGATGGCTCAGATAATCATCCATAATTTTGGTGCTGGCCTGCAAGTCTTCAATGGTTTCAAACAGCGGGACCACCGGCAATTTGGCCGCGAGCAAATCGCCATGTTTTAAAGTCATGCCCGCTTCGCGCATAAACAAATAAACAGTCAGCAAATCTTCGGTGTTGCGGGTCATGCTAATAATGAACTTGCCAATGGACCGGCGACTGTATTTGTTGATGTGATTGCTGACCACCTGGAAGCTTTCAATCACATTACGGGCTTCTTCGCCCGTACCGGAATGATCGACCAAAAAGGGGCGGTTGATGGTTAATTCCTTGTCCAGAAAAGCCCTCTTCCCCCCGGTAACTGCCTCAATCCTGTTTTCCTTGCTTTCGCCAAGCGACGCGGTGACCAGCTGCGAAAGCGCTTTTTCGTGGTACTGGCTGTTTTGCCGGATGTCGAGTTGGGCCAGGTGGAAACCAAAAACCTGGAGCAGTCGCTTGCAACGGCCCACATCAACCTGCGCCACTTCGGGGATTCCATATTTCTCCAGTTCATCGGCCAAAAAATCCAGGTCTTCAACCAACTGATCCGAATTTTGATAACTGTTCGCACGATCTTCCAGGGTCATATTGTATTCCTGGCTCAAGTCAATCGGAAGTTTATGAAGCAAAAGTTGCACATACGCCTTAAAAACCTCTTTCTTATGTTCCTGAAGAATTCGTTGCCCATCCCCCGACAGCTCCTTAGACAAGTGAGCTACCCGATCGCGAAATGCTTTGCCAACCTGTTGAATATCGAGGTAAATGCTTAGTTTTTGCGCCAGGGCAAGGAGTTCTTTTTTGACAATGATAAAGGCATGAATCCGCAACTTATTCAGGGTCATCCGGGTAATTTCGGCACTCACCAGCGGATGCCCGTCGCGGTCGCCCCCTACCCAATTGCCAAACGACAAGCCGGGAAACAGGTCGGTGTCATTCAGCAGCGCAGCGTCGAAACCCGACTCTTTCCAGGCCTGTTTCAGACGTTTATCCAGAAAGACAACCACGTCAGGAAACACATCGGTCAGGTAATGCAATATATTATCGAGTTCCGATTCAAGCCGGGGCTTTTCGATGTAAATTTCGCCAATGTTCCATAAGCGATGAAGGATTTGCTTGATCTCGTCGCGAATGTCTTCCCGCTCAATTCGCGTGTACATTTGGTTTTCGCGTTTCACCAAGAGCAAATACAACTTTCGGTATTCCTGCAAAACCACCGAACGTTTGGCCTCCGTCGGATGCGCGGTAAGCACCGGTTCAACCAACACTTCGGGTAAAACTTCCAGGATTTGCTTTTCAGAAATTCCTTTTTCTTTTAACATTTTGAAGTTGATGGCCCACAAACCATTGACCCGGCTCATGTTGTCCTGCTCTTTTGCGCGGCGACTTTGCACGGCTCCGTTCACCTCAACCAGGTTGAGCAGCTGGAAACACATCGAGAGCAGGTGAATGTAATCATTGCTAAGCAGCAGCTTTTCGTCCGGCTGCCGTGGCGAATTAATCCAGGGAATCAGGTTCACCAACTCTTGCTTGCCGCTCTCAGCCAATACTTCGGAAAAGCACTGTAGTAAAAACTCCAAATCATCGTAAGGTCTCCCCAGTGCATTTTGTACTTGTGTGAATACTGATTTCATATATTTATCGTTTCAAATCAACGGTGTATAATTCTCGTACCAACCTTCATCGCTTTTTTGTGAACATCAAACCGGCTATTGCCGGAAAACTCGCCCCTTACAAACAGTCCCTTGGGCATATACCGTGTTTTCCATGGCTCGATTTCTGGTCTTCTTTTTAATCTTTCAGCAGATAAACAGCTACAAGGAAGCATCAGTTCAAAAAAAGACAAAGTAATCCGCCCGCCGCAGGGCCGGGAATTTGCCAAACGGCCATTCACGAAAAAAACAAAGCCCCCCAAATGTTTGAGAGGCTTACCAATCGTAGCTTGTTCCCGATTATTTTCCACCGCTGATTTGCCCGCGAATTTCACCACCTGTATACATGGAGGTATGCACATTGACGTAAGTGTTGCCCCATGCCATCTGATCAAGCAAATCTTTAAGCTCGCCTCCAGCTAAAGCACCAACAAGGTCACCCGCCGTAATCTCACCTTCGGCCAAAATTCCGTTCGTCGTTCCGGGAATCAGTATTGGTGGAGTTCCTGCGGGATACAACCAGGCCACCACTCCCCCATTTTGACCAGCCGGTCCCATGTGGATGTGTGCCATCAAAACATCCTCAATATTGGCAACAATCAGCTTATAGCTCAAGGTTTCGCCATCTTTGCTTAGTTGAAACGTGGCTTGTCCGGTAGCCATGGATTCCACAGGAGGAACCTCCTGATCGGAAGAGAGATGCGCCCGGAAATTCCGCGTTATTTTCATTTGGGCACTTTTGAGTTCGACATCCGTCTGGAAATCGTCCTGCAACTCGGTTTTTTCGCACGAAGAAGTAAACACCAGACTCAAGGCAAGGAAAAACAAATAGACTTTATTCATAACACGAAGATTTAGATGTGTTTATATGCTTGATACTTTCTAAATCCTCAAATGTTTCGAAATTAAGACCAAAACATCTTTTTCTAGCGAAGATTTTACAATGAACCATAAGAATTCATGAAAAACAAATGGCTACCAGGGTGTTATTAAATTATTACAGAATGGAGGTACTGTTCACCTGATGAGCATGGGTTCCAATAAGAATAACAGAAGGCATGGGCGGTTCGATTTGGTTTAAGTCTGACTCAATGTTGCCCAGGCTCGATGTGAAGAGCTGCTGATCGGGATGCCCGACCCTGCTGACAATTTGCATGGGAACATCGGACGACACGCCGCGGGCCATTAATTCGTTGGACAGAAGTACGAGGTTTTTCAGGCCCATATAAACCATCACCGGAGCGTTGGCTTTCACGATCGAAGCGACTTCATCCATATTTTCAAAACCACCATTGCGCTTGTGCCCCGTGTAAAACAAGGCCATACTATTAACATTGCGCAGGGTAACCGGAATGTGGAAGCAAGTGGCGGCTGCCAATCCCGCCGTGATGCCCGGCACCACCTCCACCCGAAGATTTTGCTGTAAACAAAAAGCCAACTCCTCGGCCCCGCGCCCAAAAATAAAAGGATCGCCCGCTTTCAGGCGTACCACGCGCTTGCCTTCGCAGGCAAATTGCTTCAACTGCTCATGAATTTTATCCTGACGCTCCGTTTGGTGTTGTCCGTCCTGGTAATGCTTTCCGGCATAAATCTTACGGGCCTTGGGGCTGGCCAAATCCAAAATAGCAGTTCCGTGCAAGGCATCATACAAAATAACATCAGCCTGCTCCAGTCGGCGCAGGGCTCGTACAGTAAGCAAGTCCGGATCTCCAGGGCCAGCGCCCACAATTGAGATCAGATGACCTTCGGATTGCGATTCCGGAATTTGAAATTTCGAATTTGACATGGAAATTTTGTTAGACGCAAACGTCAGCAAAAACGTGAAAATTTGGGTACAAAAATAATTCTAACCAATATGAACCACATTCAAATAATCCAGGGGGCTTGGGTATTTAAATTCGTAATTCAACTGATGAATAAGTTTGCTGCTATCAACCAACTTAAACGGCACTTGCTCATGGTTAAACTCTGGAGCTGCGATACCGGAAACCTCCGATGCCCGCTCGTAAAAATTCTGCCGGGTAGGATGCACCGGACAACAAGCATTAAATGTTTCGCCCCAGGCCTCTTGATCAATGATTTTCAGAATGATGCCGATACAATCGTCCTGATGAATCAGGTTGACCGGTTTGAGTCCGCTTACCGGATCGACTTTTCGCTTCAGGAAACGTGCCGGATTACGGTCTGCACCAATCAGCCCGCCAAAACGTATGACCGTCGTTTTGAAATTCCGGTTTTCCGACAACAGTAATTCGGCCATCACCAAGGCTTTTCCCGATGGTTTTTCTGGAAGTAAGACATCCTCCTCGGTGGCCTTTCCGCCCAATTCGTTGTAAACCGAAGTCGATGAAATAAACAAAACACGCGGCACCCGGTGCTCTTCCAGCAAGTGAACCAATTGTTTGATTTGAGCCGGGAAAATGGTTTCGATAAAATCGACCCGCCGTGGAGGAATCGCGACAATTACGAGATCGGTGTCGAAAAAACGAGGATCTTTGAGTTGTACTTTTTCTTCATCCAACACCAGGCTGTAGGGTTCGATCCCCGCGGCACTTAATGTTTTGAGCTTCGAGCGTGTTGTCACCGAGCCTTTCACCTGAAATCCTTCAGCGATCAACTTTTTTGCCAGGGGAAATCCCAGCCAGCCACAACCTAAGATCGATATTTTATTCATCTTCAAACGATTTATTCAATGATAATCCGGTGTTTGGGCTCCGGCTCATTGAGTTTTTCAGTAATTCGCTGAATGGCATACTTTACAAACGACAGTTCTTCTTCCTCATGCGATTCGAGCACTAAGTTAGGAAATTCTGCCCATGCTGCCTGAGCTGTGCGGTTGCCATTGGCCAACACCGGGGCTTTGGGCGGCGGAAAATTGCCCGATGCCTTGTAACTCTTGATAGCGCTTTCACTGAAAAACAAGTAGCCATCAAACATCTCGTTCATCATGATTTCGATGGAAGTATTTTTATACACCTCAACCGAATGCCAGTCCAACTGATTCTGATCCAGCAGTTCAGGAAGCGGATTCAGCGATTTGTCACCACGCAGGTAAATTACCTTGGCACCGTCATTCTGCTCAACCAGCAATTCGGCCAGCGAATAGGCGTTCAGCGATTTTGGCCGAACAACGCGCACACCACATTTGGTTAAAATCCGCTCCTGCTTCTCAGAAAGACAATACACCAGATCATCTTTTTTCATGCCTATTTTCAAGGCAAAACGTAAGAGCCAATGTGCCGCATAAGAGCTGGTAACCACCCATTTTTTTTCCGAATTCTGGATCGAATTAAAAAAATGAATGTCAGGTTTCCGGTATGTAAGCCTGACCAGGGGCTGTTCAATAAACTTAATCTGTTCGCTAACCAACCATTTGCGGGTTAGCGCCGAAAGTCTTCTTCCAATAAAAATTGCCGGTAATTCCATGGTTTTCAATGTTTAAAATCTTTTCCTTGCTTTGTTTCTTTCACATATTCTCTCCGAATAACGAAATCACCGAATCCTTCGCCTTCACTCCTGTTCTTCGCATAGTCTGCAATGATCGGCCGCAATTCAGCAAGTATTTCCTCTTCCGAGAGTGTTTCTTTGTAGAGGGTATTCAATCGGGTGCCGTTGAAATTTCCTCCCAAATAGAGGTTGTAATGGCCCAGCGATTTTCCGATGAAACCAATTTCAGCCAAATACGGACGCCCACAGCCATTGGGGCAACCGGTCATCCGAATGACAATTTCCTGCTTGGTCAAATCGTGCTCGGCCAGGATGGCTTCTATTTTATCCATCAGCGTGGGCAGGTAACGTTCAGCCTCGGCAAAAGCCAGCCCGCAAGTATTCAGAGCAACACAGGCAATTGAATTTTGCCGCAGCCCCGACAATTGCACCGGCCAAACACCATATTTTTTCAAAATCCGGTTGACTTCATCCTTCTCGCTGGTGTTGGCAATTATCAGGTTTTGGTTTCCAGTCAGGATAAACTGCGCATCGCCAACCTTTTTGGCTACTTCGCGCAAGGCTGTTTTTAACTGAAGGGCTTCTGTGTCTTTTACCCGGCCACCTTCAACAAACAAGTTCAGGCTCCATTTCCCGTCTGTTCCTTTTTTCCAGCCATAGCGATCACCGTTCCGCGAAAACTCATACGGTTTGGCAGGCTGAAGTTCGTAACCCAGGTACTTGTTCACCTCCGTTTTAAACCAGTCGAGCCCGTTGCGATCGATGGTATATTTCAGCCGGGCTTGCTTGCGGTTGGTCCGATCACCATGGTCTTTTTGAACCAACACCACTTTTTCTGCCACTTCAATGGCCTGCTCCGGCGTGCAAAAACCAATCACATCGGCCAGGCGGGGGTAAGCTTCCGGAATCCCAAAAGTTGACCCCAGGCCACCGCCGGCTGTTACATTGTAGCCAATCAGCTTCCCTTTTTCTTCGATGGCAATAAAGCCCAGATCCTGCGAAAAAATATCCACATCGTTGTAAGGAGGAATGGCCACACCTATTTTAAATTTCCTGGGCAGGTAACGAATGCCGTAAATTGGCTCCACTTCTGTTTTGCTGTCAGCCACCTTTTCCTTGTCAAGCCAAATTTCGTGGTAAGCCTTTGTTTGCGGCATCAGGTGAGCCGAAAGTGCACCGGCCAATTCGTAAACGGCAGCATGCAAATCTGACTCGGCTGGATTGGCATGCGACATCACGTTGCGGTTCACATCGCCACAAGCGGCAATGGTATCCAACAAAACTTCGTTAATTCCTTGAATGGCAGGCTTCAGTTTTTTCTTAATCACCCCGTGCAACTGAAACGCCTGACGCGTGGTCAGTTTCAAGGTGCCATTGGCATGTGTATCGGCCAGCCGGTCCATCTGAAGCCATTGCTTCGGGCTGGTAACTCCTCCGGGCAGGCGAACCCGTATTAAAAAAGAATAGGCCGGCTCCAGCTTTTGGCGCTTGCGTTCTTTCTCCAGATCGCGGTCGTGTTGCTGATATATGCCATGAAATTTTGACAGCTGCGTGTCGTCGGCAGCAATTGCTCCGGTTACCGGATCAGCCAGACTTTCAGCCAGGGTTCCCCGAAGATAATTGCTGTCGTATTTTATTTTCTCAACTTCAGCCAGCTTGCTCCAATCAATTGTTTCGCTCATCTTATCAGTGTTTTTTGTACGGTAAGGCATCCTGGTGTTAATGCTTACTACCAATACGCTTTTATACTTATCAATGTTCAATCAAAAAATTAAAATAATTTACTTCCCGCAACGCTTTTAGTACACGTCAGCCATAAAGCGCTTTTCCTTTTTCAGCTTTTTGAAATAAGCCCTGGCCTTTTTGTCGGTCATACCACCCTGTACTTTAATGATATCCAGCAGTGTGACCTGAACGTCTTTCGCCATGTACTTCATATCGCCACAGAGGTAAAAACTGGCACCGTTTTCGAGCCATCGGAATAATTCTTCCTGCTGCTCTTTCAGCCTGTGCTGAACGTACACCTTTTCCTCCTGATCGCGCGAAAAAGCCAAATCGATCTTTTCGAGATATCCTTGTTTCAGGTATTTCTGCCATTCGAGTTGGTAAAGAAAGTCAGAAGAAAAGCGGCGCTCGCCAAAGAACAGCCAACTTTTGCCTTTCTGCCCGGCGGTTTCGCGTTGTTGCAAGAAGGCCCGGTAAGGCGCAATGCCGGTTCCAGCCCCAACCATAATGATGGGACTGCCATTGGCAGGTAGTCGAAAACTCGGGTTTTTATCGATGTAGATCAGCACATCATCATCTACTTCCAGCCGGTCGGCCAAAAAAGTGGAGCAAGCGCCGTATCGTTGCCGCCCTTTGTTTTCGTAGCGCACCCGCGAAACGGTGATGTGAACTTCATCCTCATAGGCCTTTTGGCTCGATGAAATACTGTACAAACGCGGTGGCAGCGGACGAAGCAAATCCAAAAATTCGGTGGCTGTCAGTTTGGCCGGAAATTCATGTAACAGGTCCAGCACATCATGACCGAACAGATATTGATCCAGTTTGGCTTCATCATCAACGATGGACTGAACCCCGGAAGATCCAGTCTTTTCGGCATATTTCTGAATCACATCGCGCGTGAGCAGTGTAATTTCGTAGTGATGTTTCAGGGCTTCGTTAAATGGCAGTTTTCCGATCCGGGTTTCCACGACTTCATTATCGATCACACCCAAGGTCGAAATAATTTCCTTGACCAATTTGGGCGGGTTCTGAGCGATGACACCCAAGGCATCGCCCGGTTCGTATTGAATTCCTGATCCTTCCAATGACAGCTCAAGGTGATAAACTTCCTTATCAGATTCGCGCCCGGTAATGCGAACTTTATCGAGCACTTTTGATCGAAACGGATTCTTCCTTGAGTAGGTATTCGTTTCACCTGAAGTAACCACTTCAGCAGCAGCCTGCCCAGGCGTTTCCGGTTGAAGTTTTGCCAGCTCATCCAGTACGTCGGTCGTCCATTTTGCGGCATCTTCCTCGTAGTCCACATCGCACATCACGATCGGAACCAACTCATTGGCTCCAGCATTTTTAAAGGCGTGGTCGATATCAATCCCGGTTTGGCAAAATAGTTTATAGCTCTTGTCGCCCAAAGCCAACACCGAGTAGTTCAAACCTTCGAGTTTTGGCGCCCGTTTTCCGGTGACAAAGGCATGAAAATCTTCCGCCATTTCGGGTGGCTCGCCTTCGCCATGAGTGCTGACAATCACCAACAAGTTTTTTTCGTCTTTTAACTGCTTGGGTTTGTAATCGTCCATCGGCTTCAACTGGCAAGCAATATTCCGGGTACTTCCTTGCTCGCACAAGGCTTTGGCTATCGCTTCGCTACGACCGGTATGGGTACCGTACAAGATGGTTAACGGCAATTTTTCAACGGCGACGGCCGAATCAGACTGGCTGACACCAGTAACGACCGAACCTACAGCAACACTTCCGGCCAAGCCCTGAAAATAACCGCTCAACCAAATTACCTGCTCCGGCTTAGCTCCCTGTGTCAATTGCTGCAAAGCTTTCAACTGAGCTTCGTTTAAGGGGGAAAGTTGAATACTCATCTCTTTTATTCTTTAAGTGTTTTGGTTTCTAAAAAATTTTTGATTTCGTTCCGAATTCGAATCGAGGCATAAACATCTTTGGCATTGGAACTGACAGCTACACGAATGTCACCATCCTGATAAATGGCCGGTGAAACGAATTGACACAAGGCCGGCTGGTCGTGAATGTTTACCAATACGCCGGCATTCCTGCCGTCGCGGGCAATTTGAGCATCCAGTTCCGGATTGTTGGTGCACGAATAAAACATCAGAAAGCCTTTCAAGTCCACCTTTTCATAAGCCTTCACCGTATAAGGAACATCGCTGTTCTTAATCTCATCGCACACCTCAAGGGCAATAACTTCAACATAAGCATCAAAACGCTTCAAAATCTGAATTTTGCTCCAGGCCGATTGTCCGCCACCAATGATCAGGATCTTTTCACCGGCTATGTTGATTGCGATAGGCAAATAATTTTTTTCCATATTGCTAAATTTGATATTCAATATCAGACTCATCTATCCGTCCGAACTTGATCTTGTTCCAGGTGCGCTCGTGGAAATAGTACAGCACCATCTTGGTAAACAGTTCAATTCCACCAATCGTTACCGCAAACTCCAGCTGTCCAATCACCAACCAGGCAATCATAATGGTATCCAGGGTTCCAACTGTTCTCCACGAAATTGTTTTAATAACACTGCGATAAGCTTTTTCTCTCATTCTATTCTGATGTTTATTGTTAATAGCATAAAAAAAGCCCTTCTGGGTTACAGAAGGGCTTTTCCTATGATGTTATTTCAACTTATAGTAAGTTCATATCTTTTTCCCCTTCTGCATAAAAAGACCACAACACATACACATCATAGTACATGTCATTTTCATCATTTTATTTGCAGAAGTATGGGCGTTCATTTGTCTTTTTTTATCTTTTTGACTGTTTTCGACTCAATTATTAAGAAACGAAGAATCTTGGTGTTTGATGCCGTCAGTATAGCCTTGTCTTTTATCCTAGCTTTACACTTGCATTTCGGGTCAAAAATAGCGACATCTTTTTCAAAACAAAAGATTTCGAAGTGTTTTTTTTATTAAATCTGCATTAAAAATCATAAACAACTATCAACCAATGCTTTTATTTTTAAAATTATCACCGAAAACTTCCTTTGACTTTCAATTTGTCAGTCATGAGCAAGACGGATGTTATATATTGAATGTTCGTTTGAGTTTCGCAAACGTTGTGCGAATCGTGCTCAGCGAGTGTCATTTCCCCCGGGCTGATGTTTGACGCGCAAAAATAAAACAAGAATTAATGATCCCTGCAACTCCTCTATTTTGAACCGGCACCCCGGACAAAATGTAAATGATCCCTATTTGCTTCTTAATAAAAGGATCTCAAAAAGGGCTAATAACGAAAGATTTTCGCTTTTGTCCCGCTTCTGATTTTGATATTACATCAGCATCAGAACAATATCATTTGTGCCACTCACAACATCCAGTTTCTCGGAAGAATCTCTGCAAACAATTGGGACAATACCAAGAATCGGCGTGATTTGCGAAGAAGAAACACCTTGATCATCATGAACATAAACAATCGATGAAAAAGATGTGCGAGTGAACCATAAGTTCCGGGATTTTGTTCCGTAAACCGCGGGCGGCTTCTTACCGCTCACCATTTAAAATTTTCTTCGTCCTCAAATCCTCGATCTTAAACCTATATGCGAAATAATCCCACCAGGATTTCTGATGGGATTATTTGCTTGTCAACCAAATTTAGACAAGATCAAAAGGCTAAAAACTCCTATTTAACTTTCGTCAGCTGGTCACTTATTTTAAAATAGTCGAAATCCACATACCCACCGGTAGTTTCAGTAGCATAATTGAACAAACCAAAGCGGTAGCCCATGAAATGCGGAAGCGTGTAAGCCATTTGCAAGGGTTCGCCAATTGCAGTCCACTGCTTGCCATCAAGACTGTAGTAGAAGTAAGCTTTGTCGGTGCGCTCTTTAAAATCGCAATCAATTTTTAAGTGGACTTTCTTCTTGTCCAAAGGAATTCGGTCAAGCTCAACTGGCTCATTCGTTTCGGCACTGATCATCACCAGGTATTTCGTCCCTTTTTCCATTTTCACACCCACCAAGCCATATCGACGTTGCAAGGCAATAAAACCGGCGCAATCGCCATCTTTCATGTTCGACACATCCATTGAAACAGCCGCGGAGCTCTCGGGGCCAAAAGTCCGCTGGGTCAACATATTTCGGGCCTGAAGCACATCACTGTCAACGCGCCCGGTGGTCAGCCTCAGGTGACCTTTCCGTTCCGTGAGCGACCAATAACGGTTGTCCGGGTTATGATTCCATTGCCAGGCCAAAGGCAGCGTGTTGTCGCCCTTTTTCCGCTTAAAAAAGTCGGAAGCCACAATCTCTTCCACCCCGATATTTTCAACTGGAATGTCGAGCGTATCGGGTACTTTGCCATCGATTCCCAACACCGGCCAGCCATCTTCCCACTTCATCGGTGTTAGATAGGGAATCCGGCCAACGGCGCCGTAGTCGCGAAACAGATAGGCATACCAGTCGCCTTCGGGTGTATCAATAATACATCCTTGTGCAATTCCCCGGTCACGCAAAGCTACGCGCCCTTCGTAGGGGCCCGTAATTTTATCGGCGCGGTGAATCACCACGGTTCGCATTCCGTTGCGCGGCCAGGTGATGTTGAACAGGTAATATTTCCCTTCGTGCTTAATCAGCTGTGAACCTTCGGCATGGAGCATCAGGTTTTCTGCAGCAACTTTTCCGGCATCGGGCACAATAATCTCGTTGATTGCTCCCTCCTTGATCCCCGACACGTCAGCTTCCAACTCAACAATCCGAATGTCGCCACCCGCATACAGCATGTACACACGCCCATCGTCGTCGAAAAAAAGCGAATGATCATGCAAAGAGGGCGAAAAGCTTGTGGCCTTCCAAGGCTCATTTTCAGGATCGCGGGTAGTGAAAACATGGGTTTTACCCGAAGTAGCCGAAAAAGTGGACACATAAAAAACC
Organism: Sunxiuqinia dokdonensis; assembly: GCF_001270965.1. Taxonomy (GTDB): domain Bacteria; phylum Bacteroidota; class Bacteroidia; order Bacteroidales; family Prolixibacteraceae; genus Sunxiuqinia; species Sunxiuqinia dokdonensis. The sequence continues at coordinate 13,733 of NZ_LGIA01000160.1, forward strand.
CCCTTGTGGTAACGAAGACTTGGCGCCCAAGAACCTGCTCCGTAGGCGTTGTTCCCGTTTTCGAGTCGCATTTTTTCGTTATCAACCAAAGTATCATAGGCATAGCTTACCAACTTCCAGTTTACCAGATCGTGCGATTTCATAATGGGCACGCCAGGTGCCATGTGCATGGTGGTGCTGGCCATGTAATAAGTATCACCAACTCGAACCATCGCCATATCAGGCACATCGGCATGAATGATTGGATTTTGCGCACGCTGCTCCTGAGCAAAAACTTCAGCTTTAAGCATCAGGAATAGCATCGCCAATACCAACAAGTATGTTCGTTTCATTTCCATCGTTTTTAATTGGTTATTCAGCAGAGAACGTCACTTCGTAGGTCTTTACGATTCCTTTATAGTCGCATGTTACAACAGCTGCATCTGACCTCGACTTCGCCTGTTCAACGCTTACTTTCACATCATTTGTACTGCCCGAGGCTGTTACGGTTGGAATTTGGCTTGAACCCGAAGGAAGAGTGACCTTGGCTTCATACAAATCGTACCCCACAATGCCATTTTCATTGGTTGAACGAACCGGAGTAGCCGGCACTTCAATGGCTTTTCCATTGACCGCAATATTTACGGCAGGCGCAACCGGACGCTCAATTTGCTTTTTGTTCGAACTGAAACCCAAGCCGATAAAATCGAAGAGTGCGCCTGCCTCGGTACTTTCAGCCACCAGGAAGATGGCGTGTTTTTTGTCTAACTGATCCACAAAATTTGAAACATCAATTGTAAATTTTGTGGTTTCTGGTGTTGCATTGGCCGGAACAACGATTTCGCCAATCTTCTTCCCTTTCCACGCCGCATTATCCCAGGGACCATCCAACCAAACGTTCACCTTGAAGCTTTTGTCAGTCTTGGGTGAAAGGAAAAGGTTGAACGCCGTTTTGTTTCCTTTTTTAGTTCCTTCGAAAGCTTTCAATCCTTTGGTGTCTTTGTCAAGTCCTCCAAAACCAAAATATTTGAACCCAACGATGTTGCCATTTTTCATATTCGTGATGGGCATATGATTATCCCAAATATCCCACGAATCTTGCTGGAGCCCGACATCTGAAAGATAACACGCGTATCCTGCCGAATAATATTGATACGGATCGAGACCATAGATATGGAAACCTTCGGAAGTTACTTCAGCGCCTTTGTATTCATTTCCCTGGCTGTCTTTCAAAGTCCAAATCTGATCTTTCGCGTAAGGATCATAGCCTCTGATCACAGCACTTCCACCTTCAGCAACAGGCTTTTCGTCCCATTGAATCGTTACTGGTGCCACTACGGCCTGGCGTGCAAAACCAAAATTTCTGGGTGGCCTGTGGTAAAACACATACCATTGTCCGTTGATCAACTCAATGCTGCCATGCGTATTGTGCCCGCCGTTGGCCGTTTCAATTTTAGAACCATCGCGATTCAAAACCGGACCACGGGAATCGACCAAAACGCCTCCACTTTTCCATGGGCCCAGTGGCGAATCGGCAACCGCATAACGCAAGGTCGAGTTTGAACTGCCTACGCCGTATTCCGGCCCTGAGTAACCACTAAAAACGGTAATGTACTTATTGCCAACCTTGCGAATTGACGAAGCTTCGAAAAAATTGAACGTACCCAAATCCTGGTCCGGATAAACGTTTGGATAGACCGTGCCCTCCGGATCTCTGATTACACCATACCTGGAACTGGCGGGAAGAAGGTAGTCGATTATTTCGGTTCCCGGACGCAAAGAGTACATCGTATTCTGATCCAGCTGGGCGGCCAATGATCGTTGAAAGCCCCAGTATCCATAGGCCCTGAAGCCGATTTCAAAGTCGGGGTCGTTGGGGTCGGTCACGTATTCAATATACACCGCAGGGTCGAAACCCATAATACTTCCGGGCACCGTGCGGGTGCCATCTTCTGTCAGGTTGATGGGAGTAAACGGCCCATCGGGGCGACTTCCTTTGGCCACCATGGCTTCCCGGTTCCATCCCCTGCTGTGTGGGTACAAATAATATTCTTTCGTCCCGTCTTTTCTTTTCACCTCAACAAGATCAGGCGCATACATCACATCCCACTGACCATCAACATAGTGGGTAAAGATTGGACCTTCGTCACGCCATTCCGACAAGTTTTCAACCGGAGCCGACCACATCCTGATGTCGGGACCGCAATAGCTGGTAAACCTCAAGTCGTGCGACCCAATAATGTAAGCTCTGTATTTTCCGGGATTGTCGGGATCTTCAAACACGCGGGGCTCGCCATCGGGCAAATGCTCCCACAACGGAAGGTACGGATTGCCCGCACCTTGATGGACATATTTTCCGTCTGCTTTTGCCTCGGACATAAAAATCAATATGGACGAGACTGCCAGTATAAAAACCATGCCCCAACGCTTCAATGCAAATTTTGAATTCTTCATATACAATATCCTTTTAGTCGTTTTTATTTTTGATTGAACCCATTCTTTAGTTTCCAATTCATATCCAGAAACAGCGAATCCACTTTCACGTCTCCGTCCTGCTCTTTCGCAGACATCGCTGCTGCCTTAAAACAGCATCTGCACGTAGTGGTAAAGGTCATCTTTCCACACCTTAAAATCGTGATACCCGTTGGGAATTATGCGGTAGATATGAGGCACCTCGTTGGCCTTGAGGTACTCGTTTGTACGTTTACTCACGTGGAGCAAACCATCTTGATCGCCGCACGAAACATAGAGCAGTTTCAGCTGCTTCCGGGCTTTTTCAGGATCGGGCACCAGCACTTCGGGTGCTTTGGTGTTGGGCGCCGAAGAAAAACCACCGACCCAGGCAAATTGGTCCAAATTACCCAACCCAAAATTCAGCGACTGCCCGCCTCCCATCGATAAGCCGGCAATGGCGCGATGCTCACGGTCCTTTTTAACCGGATAGGACTTCTCAACAAACGGAATCAGGTCGTTCAATAAGTCCTGTTCAAAAGTAGCAAAAGCCTGCACTTTGTCAGGCGCCATAATATTCCCGGTAGCCCGGTCATCTTTCATGGCACGGCCATTGGGCAACACCACAATCATGGGCTCCATTTTGCCCTCGGCATACAGGTTATCAAATATAACGTGGGGCACTCCATTGTTGAACCACTCTTTTTCATCGCCGCCAATGCCATGCAATAAATAAAGAACCGGATACTTTTTGGTTTTCGAGAACCCCGGAGGTGTATAAACAAGCGCTTTTCGGTTGGTCCCAACCGTTTCTGAAGCATAAATGATTGTGTCAATTTTTCCTTGCGCAATATCCGCGCGAACCACATCGAAGCCTTGTGGCGCTTGTTCGGCCGGGCCTTGCGAATAAGCTGTCAGGCCACACAGCAAAAGGAAGAAAGCAGAAAGAACGATTTGTTTCATAGTCTGTGTAAGTTAGTTTTAATAGAATATCAGAACATTAGGATTGTAAAAATAAGCGATTGGCAAAGTCACGAATCCCAATATTAGATATATAATTTTAAAGTTTAGATATTTGAGCACCTTCAACTCATCAAACTGTTTGTTGGCTCATTGTTCACGCAGTTTGTTTTGCACTTTGCTGACCCGTGTAACAGAAAACCGATTGGACCGACTCCAAGCACACAGGCATGCCGATCACGTTAAAACTTCCAGTTTTCGATAAAAAATGTATTTTTGCAAGGCAGCGCAAATGAAATGACTTATATCGGCAAACATATCGGAACTTTTTTTGTGTGGATGTCTATGCTCATTATTATCGGGCACAGTGTTGTTCCGCATCATCATCATTCTGATACGGCAACCTGCCATCATACTTGTGCGCATGACGCGGATGGCGACCAGACTTCGGACGTGGCTTCGCTGACCGGACATCAATGCCAAACATCACACGATCACGATGATTGCGAATCCTGTCAATTTGAAACTACGGCCACCACTCCCCTCACCAAAATTGCGTTAGGTTCTCCGTTGTTAACAAGCGCTTTGCTTCAGCTTGTGATATTTCCCGAGCCTGTTATTGTTTATTTTGATTCGTGGTCGAACCATTATTCCTTCGATTTTACCGACCATTCCCTGTCGCGCGGCCCTCCTGCGCTTGGCTAATTCCGCCCCTTTCATTCTTTTTTCAATTTCAACGCTGGCAACATAACACCCAATCAGGTGTAGGGCATTTTACAAGTTGGTGTCCACTGATTTGTCAGAATCATTAAAAAACACAATTATGCTTAATTCAGGAATTAGAAGAAGACTCGTGACTCCATTGCTTGTGGCCGCTTATCTATTTTTGGGAACTGCTTGTTCGCACAGCCACGATTCCGAAGAACACAATCACGATCATGACGATGAGTTGGCCCAGGAGCACATCCATTCAGAAGGTGACGATCATGAACACGACCACGACCACGAAAACGAACCGCATGCGCATGAGCACGACGAAACCTATGGCGTCATCGAAATCCGTCCAAAAGATTTTCAGGAAGTGATTCATACCAGCGGAAAGATCATGCCGGCTCAAGGCGATGAAATTACGCTGACAGCCACGCATGACGGAGCTGTTGTTTTTGGAAGCAAGGCCCTGTTCCCGGGCGAAACGGTGCGTGCAGGCGAAAAGCTGGTCACCATTTCGGGCAAAGGACTGATTCACGACAACATTGAAACCACCTTTATGGATGCCAAATCAGCCTACGAAACTGCCAAAGCCAACTACGAGCGGGCAGAACTGCTAAACGAAGACAAGATTACTTCGGACAAGGAACTGGCCGAAATCAAGATGCTGTTCGAGAAAGCCAAAAATAATTATGACGCGATCAGGCAAAACTATTCTGCGGGTGGTCAAAATGTAACTGCGTCAACCAATGGATACATCAAGGAGATTTTGGTTTCCGAAGGGCAGTTTGTGAACACCGGCCAGCCGCTTTTAAAACTCACCAAAAACAAGCGGCTCGTCGTTCAGGCCGACGTTCCGCTCGGGTATGGAAGGCCGCATGTTGAAACCACTGGGAATTGCCTACATCGTTTCATTGTTTGCCTCGTTGTTTGTGGCCTTGACAGTGATTCCGGTGTTGAGCAGTTTTTTGCTGACCAACGAAAAACGCCTGCAAAAGCAAGCCCGTGGAAGCCAGGTCGAACGTTTTTTGCGCCATCACTACACCCAAACCCTGGGGACTGCCTTGCGCCACCGAAAAGTAGTGGTTGGCGTTTCGGTTGGCTTATTTTTGATATCGCTGGTGCTCATCTCCGGGTTTGGACGCAGTTTTTTACCGCCTTTTAACGAAGGTTCGCTGACCATTAACACCACGACCATGCCCGGCATCAACCTCGAAGAGAGCAACAAGCTGGGTACAAAGGCCGAACAGGCTTTGCTTGATATTCCTGAAATCACCTCCGTTGCCCGACGCACCGGGCGAGCCGAGATGGCCGAGCATGCGTTTGGCGTCAATGTTTCAGAAATTGACGCGCCATACCAATTGCAAGACCGGTCGCGCGAAGTATTTCTGCGCGAGGTACGCGAAAAATTAAATGCCATTGAAGGAATTACGGTTGAAGTTGGACAACCCATCAGTCACCGGATTGATGCGATGCTCTCGGGTTCGAAAACCAACATTGCCATCAAACTCTTTGGCACCGATCTGAATGACATGTTTCGGCTGGCCAACCAGGTGCGCGACGAAATTCAGGATATTGAAGGCATTGCCGACTTGACCGTAGAGCAACAGATTGAAATTCCACAACTTCAGACTAAACCCAACCGCGAAATGCTGGCACGCTACGGCATTAGCGTCAATGAATTTCTGGAATTTGTGGACTATGCTTTTGCAGGCGAGAAAATATCCGATGTTTTTGAAAACGAACGGGCTTTTGACCTCGTGCTGCGTTTTGATGACGCCTACCGCGATCAGATCGACGCCATCCGGAATGCCTTGATTGACACACCCAACGGACAAAAAATACCGCTTGACTACGTGGCCGATATCCAATCAGCTTTTGGGCCCAACACCATTGGCCGCGAAAATGTGATGCGCAAGATTGTGGTGGCCGTGAATGTGGCCGACCGCGATGTACGCAGCGTGGTGAACGATATTCAGGACCGGATTGATGAGCACATTGAGCTACCCGAAAACTACCACCTGGAATACGGCGGCCAGTTTGAAAGTGAGGCCGAAGCCAGCCGCATTCTGCTAGTCGCTTCGCTGGGCGCGTTGCTCATCATCTTCCTGTTGCTCTATGTCGAATTTAAAAATTCAAAACTGGCGCTCATCATCCTGGTCAACCTGCCACTGGCCCTCATTGGCGGTGTGGTCGCCATCTGGTTCACCTCGGGAGTCATCAGCATTCCGTCCATCATTGGCTTCATCACCTTATTTGGCATCGCCACCAGAAATGGCATCCTGCTGATCTCGCGGTACCAGAGTTTAACCGACCAGCTTGACAGCTTAAAAGCGCGCATTATCGCAGGGTCGGCTGACCGGTTGAATCCGATTTTAATGACCGCACTGACGGCCGCTTTGGCTTTGATTCCACTGGCCCTGGCCGGCGAGAAACCCGGAAACGAAATCCAAAGCCCCATGGCCATCGTCATTTTGGGCGGACTGCTGAGTTCAACCTTGCTAAACAGCTATGTGGTGCCCATCATTTATTATTTATTTCAGAAGAAACACGAAGAAAAAACAGCTTTATGAAGATACTGATCCTGATGCTATCCAGCTTGATTTCATTGACTGCCCTGCCGCAACAAGGGGTGGACGAGTTTCTGAAGCTGGTAGAACAAAACAACAAAGAATTGCTGGCCGCACGGAAACTGGCCGAAGCAGAAAAATCGGGCTTTCAAACCGGACTCACACCCGACAATCCGACCATTGAGTATGGCCATTTCCCCGGAAATCATGATGCCATGGGAACCAAAACGACTTATGGAATCAGCCAGTCGTTTGACTTTCCAACGGTGTATTCCGCCAAGAAAAAACTCGCCGATAGTCAAAGCCAACTCAGCGAGCTGGAGTATCAACTTTTCAGGCGGGATAAGTTACTGGAAGCGAAACTCAAGTTTTACGATTACGCTTTTCTACTCCAAAAAAAGGAGGAATATCAGGATCGGCTGGAGCACTCCAACCGGCTTTACCAGTCGTATCAAACCAATTTCGACCGGGGAAACACCTCTATTCTCGATCTGAACAAAGCCAAGATTCAGAATTTGAAGATAAAGAGCAGCTACCAGCTTGTTTTGCAAGAAATTGAAAGTGCAAGTCAAGAACTGGAATTACTGGCAGGCGTTCCGCTGCAACAGGCCAATGCGGTTCAACTATCCGCACCAAATCTGCCGCCTTTGCCAGAGGTTCTGGAAGAAGTCCGGGCGAAGCAACCTGAGCTTCACTACTTCACGCAAACACAGAAAGTTGCAGACTTAAACATCAAGCTCGCCAGGCAAAACTGGCTGCCCAACTTGCAACTGACCTATGAGGGCGAAAAAGTTCCGGAAGGCACTTATCGTGGCCTGCGTGCCGGCATTGCCATCCCCTTGTGGAAAGACAAAAACACGGTGCAGCATGCCCAGGCCCTGGCTTTGTTTGAAGAAAGCCGCTACCAGTCGCGAATCACGTCCATCATGAATGAAACAACCAAGCGCTACCAGCAAGCTGCAACCTACGCCAACATTCGCCGGGAATATCAGAAAACGCTGGAAGCATCGGCCAACGTTAACTTTCTGGATAAGGCACTCAAGCTGGGACATATTTCCGTGATTGAATATTTTAATGAACTGGCATTTTACTATGAAACACGTGATGCTTTTCTTGAAATTGAAAAAAATTATTACCAGTTTATGGCTCGGCTGTGGGCCTTTCAACTTTAATAACTTGTGCTCGAATAAAATATCGCATCCGGCCCTCATCGCCAGGTCATTCCAACTGCTAAAGCCGAAAACAGGCAGATCAAAACACTTGTTTCCGGCTGTTTTCGAACTTTGAAGTTGTAGCTCAGGGTTTTTCAGAAATAAAACGCTGAGCTGGAGTGAGAATTAATCTGGTATTCATTTCGAACTCAGGTTAAATTCGATCTGACGCCGGGCCAAAAAAACAGGATAAAGCATGCACATAAAAGTGCCAAATTAAAATAATATTTCTATTTTCGTCCTGATTTGAGATTGAATTGGGATTAAGAAAGAAAGAGGAGAAGGCTATGTGGGAGAATGCCCAACACACAAACGGACAGGCAAACTTGGACGAAAATATTGAACATTTACGGGAACAACTGGAGCTGGAGAAACAAAAGAATGCGGACTTGCAAAGAGAGCTCATTCTTTTAAAACAGCACAATAGAGTCGACGATCCGGGGAATTTGGCCAAACCCGCTCATTGGGACACAATCGAGCGATCAAAAAGAAACAATCAGCCAATTTTACTTTGGGAAGAGGATTTTTCAGAAGTGTCTGCTTTCATTGAAAACCTCAATCGAAAAGGGATGACCGACCTCCGGCGCTATTTTCGATCGAATCCGAATGAGCTGGCCAGACTACTGAAAAAAATTAAGCGTACTTCGCTAACCCAAGTTAAGCAGGACATCAGTTTGGACAAAAATGCAGCTCATTTGGCCGAGGCCTATCCGACCGGTTTTTCTGATGTGCTGATTGACTTTTTCTATGCCATGCAGCAAGGCAAAGATTCGTTCAACTCGGAAGTCGCCTACACGATGCCAGATGGGAGTGCAGCGGTTCAGATCATTCAGTTTTCAGCGCTTACGGGTTTTCAGCATAATTACAGCCGCGTGCTGGTAGCCGTGGTCGACTGTACCGCCAACCGAATGACCGAACGCCAGTTGCACGAAACCAACGGCCAAATGAAGAACCTAATCGGAAACCTGAAAGGGACCGTCTATCGCTGTCAGTACAACCAAAACTGGACCTTGCTTTTTGTGAGTGAGTCCATTGCTGAGATGACAGGCTATAGCGCTGACGAGATACTCCATAACAATCAAATTTCATACACGGAGCTGATACACCCCAATGATTTTGAACGCGTGACGCAAAGCATCAAAACAGCAGTAGCAGCTGATGAACGGTTTGCTGTTGAATACCGGATCAGAACAAAATCCGGGCAGGAAAAATGGTTATGGGAACAAGGAATTGGTGTCAAAAATGCCGGGGGCACTGTTGAAACGCTCGAAGGTTACCTGCTTGATATTACCGACCGGAAAAAAGCCGAAGCGGCACAACTGGAAAGCGAAATGAAATACAAAAAGATGTTTCAGTCCAGTTCGTCACTCATCATGATCTCCACGGCTGAAGAACATTGCAAAATTCTGGAGGCCAACGAACGGTTTGAAGAAGTGACCGGCTGGCAGAAAGAAGAGTACCTGAAGCAATCCACGCTGCAGCTGAAACTTTGGGCAAATTTGAAAGACCGGGAAGAATATTTTCACTTGTTGAGAACCGAAGGATTTGTCAAGAATAAAGAATACGACTTCCGGCTGAAATCCGGCGAAGTACGCAACGGCTTGGTTTCTGGCCAGCTGATCAAGCTACAGGAGGGGCCGGTTGTACTGGGAATCATTACCGACATTACGGAGCAAAAAAATGCACAGATCAGGTTAGATAACGAGCGACTGCACTTGCGAACGGTGATTGAAACCATACCTGACCTGATTTGGCTAAAAGACCTGGATGGCATTTACTTGAACTGCAATCCCCGCTTTGAACAGTTTTTTGGAGCCAAAGAAGCCAAAATTGTCGGGAAAACCGATTATGATTTTGTGGATCGGGAACTGGCGGATTCCTTTCGAAAAAATGATTTGGCCGCCATGCACGCCAACCAGCCAACATCGAACCTGGAATGGGTAACCTTTGCCAGCGATGGCCACCGGGCCTTTTTGGAAACCATTAAAACACCCATGCGAAACGCTCATGGCGAGCTGGTGGGTGTCCTCGGCATTGCCCGGGACATCACCGAAATCAAGCAGCAGGAGGAGGAACTCAGACAGAGTAAAAATTGGTACGAAGCCATTTTCAACAACACGGGGACAGCCACCTGCATTGTCAATGAAAACAACGAGATTGTGATCATGAACGACATGTTTGAGCAGCTAACCGGCTTTGATCAAACCGATTTGGTCAACAAGACAAAATGGACTGATTATGTAATGTCCGAGGATCGCAACCGCATGCTTCAATTTCATAAAGAGCGTCGTGAAGCAGGAAAAAATCCGCCCAAACAATACGAATTCACGCTAATCAGCAAATCCGGAAGCCAGCACAACATTTTAATCAATATCGACCTGATTCCCGGAACAAGCATGTCAGTAGCTTCTCTGCTCGACATTACGCCTCGCGTGCAAGCTCAAAAAGAACTGAAACAAAGCCAGGAAAAATACCAGAGCCTGGTTGAGAATATCAACGATGTGATTTATGAGCTGGATGACCAATGGACAATCAGCTATATCAGTCCGTCAGTTGAATCAGTTACCGGATATCCGCCGGAATTCTACATCGGCAAGCATTTCATAGACGTTGTGGTGCCGGAAGATCAGGCAGTCGTGCTACAGGAGCATGAAAAACTCTTGCAAACAAACACAGTTTCGCCCTTTATCTTCCGGATAAAAACCAAAAACAAAAGTTTGGTTTGGATCCGGATTTCAGCACGACCAGTCGTTCACAATGGGCAACTGATTGGGTCGCGGGGCGTAGCCGTCAATGTAACACGGCAAAAAGCCATCGAGGCCGAGCTGATTCAAGCCAAGGAAGAAGCTGAGCAGGCCAACTATCTAAAATCGGCTTTCTTGGCAACCATGTCGCACGAGCTGCGCACGCCGCTAAACGCCATCATCGGTTTTAGCCAGCTAATGGATCACACCGTGCCCAAGAAAGAGATGATCGAAATGGGACAGATTATCTTCAACAGCGGTAATCATCTGTTGTCGATTATTGAATCGATCCTCAGCCTGACCCTGCTTCAGTCTCGCCAGGCCAAATTGCGAACCGAACAGTTTTTCCTGACCGATTTGCAAAAAACCTTGCAGTTTTATCTTGAAGCAGAACTGAACAAACAAAACAAGCCCGGGCTCAGCTGCGAATTTCAACAAATTAGCGACAGCCAACAAATTGAACTTGCTACCGATAAAACCAAATTGACCCAATTGCTAACCAACTTGCTTGGCAATGCCATCAAGTATTCCGACAAGGGCGTCATCCGGTTTAGTTACAAGATTGAAGATCGGCATATTCTTTTCTGTATAAAAGATGAAGGAATCGGCATTCCTCCGGACAAACTCGACATCGTGTTCGAACGCTTTCGCCAGATTGACGATACCAGCACGCGACGCCGTGGAGGTGTTGGCCTTGGACTGGCGATCTGCAAGGAAATTGCTGAATGGCGATATCTGGGTGGAATCCGAACTCAATCGAGGATCATCGTTCTACTTTCGTCTCCCTGGTGTTGTAAACAGGATTGGGGATTAGGGATTGGTTATTAGTCATTGGTTATTGGATATTGGATATTGGTCATTGATCGTAGATGCTGGCGACCGTAGGGAGTCCCGATTTCTCGGGAATGCTTGATCACTGCCCCCAACAATCGGAACGTCATTCCGATCCGTCAACCGCCGGACCGGAATCTGTTGGCTGATTGCCTGAATGCTAGCGACCGAAACCCGAAACTTGAAACTTGAAACTTGACACTCAAAACTCCAGCGTGAGCTGCACCGCTTCCTGCTGCGGTTCGTCAAAGTTCGACAAGGTCAGCCCAAGCAATCGCACGCCTTTGACAAAAGGCTCTTCATTTTGAAGCAACTGATTGGCTGTCTGGTGTAAAACAGCCTCCGAATCAATCTTGCCAAGCAAGGTTTTGCTGCGGGTAATCTGCTCAAAATCCGCAAACTTAATTTTGAGCGTCAAGGTGCGGCCATACTTTTGGGCCCGTTCCAACCTTCGCCAAAGCTCCTCCTCGATCTTTTGCATTTGCTCCATCAAATCGCGCAGCAAATAGTAGTCGGTTCCAAAGGTACGCTCGGCGCCCAGCGACTTGCGCTCGCGCGAAGAAATCACCGGCCGGTCATCCAAACCCCGCACAATGTTGTAATAATACACGCCCGACTTACCAAACTGCCGAACCAATTCTTGCTGGTCGAGCTGCTTTAAATCGGCCCCAAAGTAGATACCCTGCCGGTTTAGTTTTTCTGCCGTCACCTTACCGATGCCAAAAAATTTGCGCACTTCCAGTTTTTCGATAAAAGCTTCGGCCTCAGCTGGTGTAATCACGAATAAGCCATCCGGCTTTTTCTCATCCGACGCGATTTTTGCCAGGAACTTACAATACGAAACGCCCGCCGACGCCGTCAATCCGGTTTCGTCTTTAATTCGGCGTTTAATTTCGCGGGCAATCAGCGTGGCCGATGGTTTGCCCTTTTTGGCGAAAGTCACATCCAGAAAAGCTTCATCGAGCGAAAGCGGCTCCACCAGGTCGGTGTACTCGAAAAAGATCTGGCGGATTTGTTGGCTCACCGCCTTGTACTTGTCGAAGTTGCCCCGCACAAAGATCAAATCGGGGCACCGGCGCCTGGCCACCACCGACGGCATGGCCGATTTCACCCCAAACCTCCGGGCCTCATAGCTGGCAGCAGCCACCACGCCCCGGTTCGAATCGCCCCCCACAACCACGGGCTTACCACGCAGGTCGGGATTATCGCGCTGCTCCACCGATGCGAAGAACGCGTCCATATCAACATGAATGATTTTGCGTGCAGCTGCTTCCATTTTTTTGCTTGATGACCAAGACCAGTCAAAAGTAGAAAAAATTGTCGAGCCACTTATTTTCGACGTCCAACACGCCATTTTTCAAAAAAAAACGGTGCGAATTACATGATAATCCACAAGCTCTACTAATCAATATAAACTCGTTCGTCGGAGTTTCAGCCCCTTTTGGGCCCCAAAAAGTGCAGTTCATGAAAAAAAACAAAAATTGTTGGGATTTAAAATTACGATAACCTAAATTCATAGGCTCAACCTTTGAATCCTTGCTCAGAATGAAAAATACGCATGCGACCGATCGGCCAACACCTCCAAATCGATTTTCCCCAAATGGTACAATCATTCATGTTAACCGACTGGATTTAACCAACATCAAAACTCAGCTGAAACAATCAAAGGAAAGGCTTGAAAATAAAAACTCCCACCGAAGCGGGAGTATAGGTTGTAACACCTTCGGCATATAGCCTTATTGTGATAAGATGTAAAACAAGCAAGACTTTCAACCGCCGGATATCGAATTCCGGCGTTTTTTTTTTAGTCCTTCACCCGGTTAAAAGCCAGGGTGTTCACCATCCAGTCGGGCAATGATTTTTTGGGGTCTCTTCCTTTTAGATTCATAAACCAGCCAAGCTTTTCGATAATGGGCAGTTTGTGCGTTTCCACAAATTCGATGGGTGTGCCATCCGGGTCGGAGATGTAGGAGAAATGTCCGGCAGCGGTGCCCATATCAAAACTGTTGGCGCTGTTTACGGTAAATGGAAAGCCTTTCTGCTCACATTCAACTTTCAACAAATCCATGCCCACAATGTCGAAGCACAGGTGAATATAGCCGAGTTCTCCCCAGATCCGATCCTGGTAGATTTTCTTCGGCTGCCGGTCGATTGACTGAACCAATTCGATTTGTGTTGGACCCAGCAACTTACTAAAGGGGCCGGTTCGGGGCTTGTGCTTCAATAAAACACGCCGGTATTTTTGTTCTCCACCGGGTAGTGCTGCCAAATCAGCAAACTGTCCGGTTTCATCATAAACCACTTCGTCATAACGCAGGATATCGGCATATACCTGGAGGGATTTGTCCAGATTCGACACGCCGATCATCACGCCGGCCACACCACCGGTGACTGACTTTTGCTTCCGGTAATGATTATCCTCTGCCACCACTTCAAAAATATTGTTGTACGGGTCGCGCAGATAATAGTGCCAATGATTTTGCGGATCGCGGGTCAATCCACCCAAAATTTCCAAGCCATCAGCCTCGTGTTTTTCATAGGCTTTTAGAACATCCCGACACTTCATTTTGCAAACAAATATGCCCGTGTCGCCCAACTGAACATCAAAAACGGGAGGTTTTGGAGTCATGCCAGTATGTTGCCAGATTTCAAATCCACCGCCACCTTCCATGTTCATGGCCAAGGCAGCGTAACGCTCGCACTGCTGTCCGTTGGTATAAGGCAGCATGAGTTTCGCGGTTGCCGTATCTTCGAACACATTGATATCCATGCCAAACACCTTTCGATACCATTTCCATGCCTCTTGAGCACTTCTCACGCCAATTCCAACCTGTTGAATGCCACAAATATTTTTTTCCATATTACCTCTTATTTTAATGAAGCCGTATGGCTCTAGTTCTTGATTTTTGTAATGAGTCGATGGTACAAAGCCGGCAAAAATCGCCGAATATAAACCATCAGAATTTCCTTTTTCCCTACCAACAGTTCTTTTCTGTTTTGCTTAATGGCACGCACAATTTGATCTGCACACCGGTCGGCGCCCAAACCATGGGCCTGTCCTTCATCCATCTTGTTGTGTGACTGTCCATCTTTTGTGAGCGCATTTCGGGAGATGTTGGTTTTAATTCGCCCGGGCGAAACGATCGTAACCTGGATGTTATCGTTGACGAGCTCGGCCCGTAGTGCTTCGAAATAGCCCTGAACAGCGTGCTTGGAAGCGGAATAGGCTGTTCGCATGGGCACACCAAACTTGCCGGTAATACTACTCACCACCACCAGATGTCCCGACTGCCTTTTCAGCATGTGCGGCAAGATCAATTTGGTGAGCGCCACCACGCTAAAGAAGTTGATTTCCATGATACTTCGGTCATTGGTCAGCGGAGTTTCCCGGGCCAGTGACCGCTGGCTACGGCCCGCATTGTTGATCAACACATCGATTGAGCCGGCTTCTGCCAACACGGACTTGGTCACTTCTTCCAGCCGCTCAATCGCCGTCAGGTCCATTGGCTTAACCCAACATTTGGGGGTGAACTGCAAACATTGGGCTCTCACTTCCTCCAGCTTGGCCGCATTTCGCGCCGACAGCACGAGATAAGCTCCTTCTTTGGCCATTGCGTACGCCAGCGCCTCTCCTATTCCGGATGATGCACCAGTAATCCAGACCACTTTTTCTTTTAAACTTTTCATCGGCTAAGCACTGCGTTAAATCCTTGTTCTGCTTCTATTTTTCAACATAAAAACTGTCTTGAACGCTACATAACGGCCCGGCGTTCGTGGGAAAGTCCAGCGAAACCCGGTTCGAAATTCCAGTTATCGCTCTTCTTTCATCAGCCAATATAAGCCCTTCACGCCAATCCGGATATCGTCCAACTTCAACAAGACAAAAATCTTTTCAACGTAGGCCACTACGCCCCAACCAATGGCCAGGTAATACATCCAGGGATAAAATCCGAAAACAAACAAAACGAAGAAAAAAATACTCTGAATATAGCCGGCTGAAACGGCTGAATACAGGTGCAATCCGGGGATTTTTCCAAAACGAAAAAAGGACACCACATAACTTAAAACGAACACGGCCAGAAATAAATACAAGATCCAGGCGTGGGGAGCAATCTCTGTCCACTTAAAAATAAACAGGCCCAGCAAGGCCATCGCGTAGGTAAAAATATCGGCCAGGTTATCGAGCGCTGCTCCAAAATTGGTTTGAAGTTTAAAAAACCGGGCGATATTTCCATCGAGCACATCGCTGACCAAACTGATACACAAAAGAACAACAAACCAGCTTTCACGGCCGGTAAGCGCCATAAACAAGATCACCGGAAAAACAAGAAGCCGGTAAAGACTAATCAAATTGGGAACATTCAAAATATTTTCCCCTTTTACTAATAGTTGTTTCATGTTGAATTTTTATGGTTTTTCGTGAACTGCATTCGCGTGATTGGGCTCCAATGGAAAAACAAGCCACCGGCTGATGCCTGCCAATCGATGCCTAAACGGCATACCCCAGCTTTTGCTTTCCTTTTGTGCCGGACAAGCCAGCGATGAAATAACGAAGCATGCGTTCAACGGCTTGATCATCAATTTCATTTTCGATCCCACCCATCACCGAATCCAGGTTTTTCGTGTCAAAGGCCAGCTTGGTTTCGGCATAACCAATGGTGAATGACATGCCTTTGGAAATGATCCGCTCAAAGGCATCCATCTCGGATTCAGCCAAGCCCTTGACCGGGATAATCTCAATGGGCAGCAGCTGGCTGAGCGTACTTGAAATCAAGCTGTTCTTGATTGAATTCTTCGACACAAAATTCATAATCACCGGCACTTGTTCGGTTTCCACCGTTCGCATGAAAAACTTAACCACGGTATCAATCGGTATGAGGTTTTGGGTTGAATCCGGATCGACACCTACCCGGATTGTCTTATCGGGGTAGCGCTTGGCCAGGCCATAAATGCGTTTCGCAAAGTCAAAAATACCGTAGTCGGTTTTGGTCACCCCGGTCTCACCATGTCCCACAACCTGCGACAGGCGCAAGATATATCCATTTAAGCCAGCTTCATCCCGATATTTTTGTATGATATTTTCGGCCAGTCGTTTCGACTGCTCGTAGTAATTTCTAAAACTTGAAATTTCCTCGTCCGGATAAAACTTCTCTTCAAACAGACCGGTAAACTTTCCGCACGAATAGGCGGTACTGATAAAGAAAAAACGCGAGTCTGCTCCCGCATGCTTCCGGAAAACCCGAATGGAATTTTCCAGGCCATCGAGATTGGTTTTGAAAATCTCCTTCTTGGAGCGCGAATCGTATTTCAAGCTGGCTGCAAAGTGCAAGTAATCAACCTGGCCACCAAATATCGGTGCTAATTCGGCCCTCGGTATCGCCAAATCTTGGTCATCCAAAGAATAATCAAATACTTTCAGATTTTTCAGATCGACCGGCTCGCCACCATTCATCTCCGAGAGGGTGACCTGCAAACGTTCCTCCGGCGGGTATTTGTTTGCTCTGACAAAGGCAATCACCTCATAGTCCTCTAAAAGCAGTTGATTAATGAAATTAGCCGCAACATAACCATTGGCTCCATTGATAATTATTTTTCTCATGCTTCTTATTTTTCATTTTAGTGTGTTGGCTTCTCCAGGCTTAAAAATAGGGCATTAAATTGAATATTATAGAAACAAAATCAACATCAACACCACACTTAAAGGAATCGTAAGGTTATCTGAGCCCCTCCAGCTAATTAGTTCAGCCAATGTACTGGCTACGGCGATAGCCAGGGCCAGCCAAAAGGTTTTCAAATCGAACAGTTCCGTGTGAAAATAGATGGCGATGATGCTGGTGATAAAACTGGTTACCAAAAAAGCACCTGATCCCAGCCATGTTTTATTTAGTTTTTTCCCAAATAGCTTAATTCTACCGTTGTATTCCGTTATGTTGATGCCGAGGATTGCCGCCATGGGATCGCAAATCGCGAGAATCAACATGGGCAAAATGAACAGGAATTTGTTTCCCTGCAAATCGGCAATTAAAAAGGTGAGATAAATCGAAAGCGGCAACAGGTAGCTACCTATTGATTTTCGTTCGATATCATGAATGGACTTGAGCTGTTTACTGTACTGCGTGATGAACAACGCCGCAAAAAACAGCAGCGCCAGCACCAAAACATAACCATGCGAAGGGAAGATGTAAGGAAAAGGCACCACCGCCAGCGTAGCGGTAAAATGGGCGAACTTACGCGTGAATTCACCCTTAAGCCTGAGCCGCCTGTAGTTAATCTCGTTAAAGGCGAGCAACAAAACAATTCCAATTAAATAAACAAATGACAGTACAATAACATTCCCCATGCAAACTCCTTGTTAAAAATTCAACACATAAACCCAAAATGCGACCCAGGCTGCTCCGGCAATCAGGCTGTCGAATCGGTCAAGAAAACCGCCATGCCCCGGAATTAGATTTCCAAAATCTTTTGTATCAAACTTTCGTTTGTAAAACGAAGCCGACAAATCGCCGGCAAATGCAAAAACGACAATTCCGGCTGCCAATAACACCGACATGAAAAGCGTGCCTCCGTATAACGGGCTCAACAACAAACTACTCACCATTGCAACAAGAGCTCCGCCAACCAAGCCGCCCACCGTTTTTGCCGGGCTGATGGCCGGAAAAAGTTTTCGTTTTCCCCAAAGTTGCCCGGTTATTTGACTGAAACTATCAAAAATCGATAGAACCAGAAACGAAAACAAGATCAATTCCTTTTGAAGGCCACTAAAGAAATAGAATCCGGCAGCCAGAAACGTAAAAACAATTAATGCAACTGAAAAGAAACCTTTTTGTTTAAATCCTTCCTTGCCAAACAATTTCAGCAGCTCAAAAAAACCAACAAAAATAATCAGTACAGCCAGGTAGCGAAATACAAGCGGCTTCAACACAATACTAAAAAACAAGAGGTTAATAATTAAAAAGTAAGTCCCGAATTTCGTGTAACTTTTTCGCGCGGTGGCTGCATCTTTTTTCCGGTTAATCAGATAAAAAGCAATTCCGCCAAGGATAAAATAAGTGAGAATGATCAAGTATATCGTTTGAATCATTTTTCTTGTTTCTTAGTTTGATTAGCCAACAATCATCAAGACACCGATCGCGACCATCACGCCTGCATACAGATACCTGACTTTATTTTCGGAACGATCTGTTTTTACTTTCGTTAAAATTCTGGGCCCCAAAACCGCCCCCACGATTGAGCCGGCAGTTAAAAAATAGACCAGCATCAGGTCGATTTGTCCAACCAGCAAGTGGGCGCCAACCGCGAACAAGGTATTCACCAAAACGACCATCAGCGAAGTACCGATCACCAGTTTGAATGGGATGTTCATCGAAAACAAACCGGCCAAAACCGGCGCCGTTCCACTTGTTCCAAAGGTGCCGGTAATAAAACCGGCCAACAAGCCAAAGGCTGATCCTTTTGCCCTTCGTCGCCACCCGGGAGCTTCGGACGGAAATGATTTTCCGGCTTCGGCCCGCTTTTTCTTCCAGATACCCCGAACCATGCTCAGCGCAATGAAAATGGAATAAATGCCGAAACCGGCCTTGAGCTGCTCCGGGCTGACCATCCCGGTAACGCGTGCGCCCGCAAATGCACCCACAAGACCAGTGATCGAAAACAACAATCCAATGCGAAGATTGACATTCGTTTTGCGATGGTGCCCCAGTGCGCCAACCAAACAAATGGGCAGGGCAGCAACCAAGGAGGTGATAACCGCCGTTTGAGCCGGCACACCAATCAAAAGCGTGAGAATAGGAAGAAAGAAAAAACCGCCCCCGCCACCAAGCATGGTGCCGAACAGGCCAATCAGAAAACCAACCAGTGGCAGAATAAAATAAACAGGCTCAATGGAGGAATGAAAAATCATAAACTTCAGTTTTGGTGAGAACGTTCCATATAAATCGTCGCGATCGGGTGCTCAAGGATTGCTGTCTCCAAAATTCCATCTTTATAGTGATATTCGTTTGTTCGACGACCTTTGCGATCAGTAATCACATAGGTGTTGTCAGCAGTCGCCCGAATTGATTTCATTTCACCGTTCCGTTCGTTATACATTAGCGAATCCTGTTTTGGCTCGTTAAAATACAACAAACTTCCACTATAGGTAATATTTTCGTGCACCAATGTCGAATCCCCGTCCTTAATCAGCAGGTAGGCTTCGTCCATTCTCTTCAGTTGCGTATCAGAGTTAATACTGCCATTTTTCAGGGTTTGCACACGATACTTCGATAAATTTCCATTCTGGTAGTGGCTTTGTTGCGTGTACCTCACCTTGTATGTGAAAATTATTTTAACCTCAATGTCAGTCACTGCTTCCACACTTAGGTCTCCATCAACCAACTCTTGCGTAACCGCGAATTCCCCCACATTCATTCCTAAAACCCGAATTTGGTATTTGGCGGCGTCCCTTACTGGCTTTGCAAAAACACCTTCACCATATAGAATCAGGCTTAGTAAGATCAAAATATATTTCATTTGCATCATCATAAACTCGAAAAAAAAACTTACACAACTTTTTAAAATTAAACTCAACAGAATAAATAAACACTGTCTTTAAATTCCATGAATAAAAAACCAAACCACCTATCTATATTCAACCTTCTTCCCCACTATTCACCCTTCCTGCAGTCAATCCAGATTTCAATCAGTACCGAAATACGAAAAAATATTTTCCATCTCCAACAATTTCTATCCCAAAAATAAATCAGCTTCTCAAACTCATCCACTCTCATTCCTCTATCAGACTCGACTATAATGTTTTTTGTCAGACACGATAGAACTTCCCATACTAAAACGACGAATGAACCTTCTTTGGTAAAGGCATCAGCCTAAGTTGCCCCATCATAAAGATGCACCAGTAATCCAAACAACTATTCCTTTCAAATATTTCATCGCAATCCTTTCGCATAAAAATTCAGAAACTCATTTCAGCTCTAAAAAATATACCTCCTCGGTCAGCAAAGCTACTATGAGCATAGGTACTCCCGAGCTGATGCACATATTCCACCCGTAATACTTTGAATATATTGGTTAGCCCGAAACCGATTTCGGCATAGGGCGAGTTTTGTTTGTTGTTATAAAATTGGGGTAAGTCGAAAACGCCCGTATAAGAATCGCCCAAATCGCCATAATGGCATTTCAACGACACAATTTCACGTAGTTTGAGTGTCCTAATCAACGGTATTTTATTCAATATGATACCGCCACCATTTAAATGCATATGCAAATTGGTATAAATATTATGCGCGAATGATGCATGATGCAACAAGTTGAAACTGTATTTGGCATATCCGAAAGACATGGAACCAACCGGTTGATCCAGCAAATTGAAGGGAGCATCGCCAAACAAATAGCCGGCATCCAGCATGTAGCTTACAAAAACCTGTCGCATTAAAATTCGCCCTTGGATTGAGCCATGAAAATGATAATATAGATCAAAATGCTCCGTCGCGTTATCGGGAATAGTGGTTTGGCCGATATCGAAACTTAAATTGATTACCGGAGTGGGTGTACTATAATAAACTCGATCGAAAAAGAATTTATCGTAATGTTGTCCAAATGCGATTCTCGTATTGAAAAGCACACCATAATTTTTATAATTATCGTAAACCAATTCATCTCGTGAAAATTGAACGTAGGGTGTACTGCTAGTGGAAGTGAAATAGGGCGACGCTTCAAAATGAATATCGCTGGGCGTGTTGTACTCAAACCTGAACGCTATGGTCTGTTCTTCCAGTAAATATGGAATTTTCTCACTCGCTGTGAAAGCTGCAATAAAATTGGAGTTTCCTTTGTTATTCGGATTGTTTTTAATAAAACGCAAATATTTATTCTGTGAAACCAGATTGTAATCGTTTGCATACTGAACGCGCATAAGAAACTTATCAGTGATCCCTGGTTGATAGACTAGGTTCACTCCGTATTTGAATTCCTTATTGCGGGTTCCGTACCCCAGAAAGCCACCAACTGAAAATTTCTTAAACATCTGTTCGCTAGTTCTAATTGGAACCGTAAAGCGGCTGCCTTCAATCCGGTTGGTACTGTAGATATCGAACGCCGGCCCCAGATCAATTTTTCCTACATTAAAGTAGCTGGTCAAAGCCAGTCCCCCGATCTTGTCAATTCCTTTTATTACTTCTTGACCCTTTAGTTTATCGATCTGGGAATACGAATCAGCCCCAAATTGGCTCGATACAAATTCAGGCTGCTTGCCCCAATC
This sequence comes from Sunxiuqinia dokdonensis, assembly GCF_001270965.1. Taxonomy (GTDB): domain Bacteria; phylum Bacteroidota; class Bacteroidia; order Bacteroidales; family Prolixibacteraceae; genus Sunxiuqinia; species Sunxiuqinia dokdonensis. The sequence continues at coordinate 35,439 of NZ_LGIA01000160.1, forward strand.
ACTTGCCTCAATTTTGTTCAGTCGTCCGGAAGTTGAGTAATGAATTGATTTATTAATTAGCCAATTGCCATTTGATATATTATCGGCGCGTTTTGAGCTATAATTTGATAGCGAATCTTTGTTTAAAGTGAGGGACATGTTTAGCTGGACTCTTTGTTCGTCGTAAAACCAGCTACCATCAGGTAGCTTTAGGTAGTCAACACGACCTTTAAAGCCATTAACAAAATTCAGGTTTGCCTGCCTGGCAATGTAAACATCAATTTCAGTTAAAGCAAAGCTTCCGTCTTCGACTACAAAATGGCCCGAAAAAAGTGGATTGTATTTGTTCTTCGGTGCAAAAGAAAAGTTAAAGAATTTTCTGTCATCAACAACAGTGCTGTCATTGAGGTACAAATTGTAGTACAACAAAGCAGAACTGCTTAAGGGTGAAATAAATCCCCTTTCCATGATGTTCACCTGATCTTTGTAAAAATCAAGGTCGACAGAAACATTAAGTAAGATCAGACTTTCGATCGCTTGGTTGATCCGGGGGAAAATCCCATCTTCCTTATTAAAAAGTGTATTTACACCATCATGTGTCATGTCTTGTGCCTGTTCGGCCATGTAAACTGGCGAAAAACGAATCCTCCCATTATCCGATTCCACCGTCACCTCGTTAAAGTTATCAATCAGGCGAGTAATACTGGAGGTGGTGTCTACTGCAACATAGACCGTGGTATTTGTGAGTGTTTTATAATTCTCCTCATTCAGTATTCGACGCCTGTTTGCTTTCTTGTGTATCTGAATGAGGTTGAACAAAACCTTAGCCCGCTCCATTTCCGGTTTCACGGTTACTTCTCCAACTTTTTGCACGTGTTCTTCCAGATAAACAACCAAAGGCTTATCTCCAATTTTTATCACTGGGATTTCCTTCGGAAAATACCCTATCGTAGAGACGTATAGCGTATCGTCGTCTCCAACTGCCAGTTTGAAAAAACCGTCTGTATCTGCCATGATTCCATTGGTGGTACCTTTAATCAACACATTGGAAAAGGGAATGGGGTCATCGCTTTTGGCATCTTTCACGTAGCCGGATATTTCCCTGGCACTGAGGGGAAGATAAGTGATCGTTAAAAAGAAGATCATGGTGAACTTGTAAAACATGGGCTTCAAACTATTTGCTTATTACCAGTCATTTTCGTTTAGGCTACTATCAATAAATGCAACAAAACGCTTAATCTCCTCCGATGTATTTAGAAGATAACCATCACCAAATTTCGATGAATAGATCAGATGGTACAGCAGTCTGATTTTCTTTAGAGATGGATACTTCAACATGCCAAGCGCCTCTGCGTATAGTTCGTTTCGATGCTTTGCTGTGTCATTCATAAGCGTGGAATTTTCCTGTTATAAAAAGCTCAATGCAAGCTAAGTCGGGCTATTTTACAGACTGTAGCCCATTGTGATTGTAGATGATAGTCTATTCTTCCAGTGGACTCTAGTCCACTGGAAGAATTTAAAGATTAAGATAAGCATACTAAACTGTCAACAGATCTTTCAACACGCCTTTCTTTATCATCTTATTTCCCTTAGGCAAAATACGCACCTCTAAGGTATATTCTCCGGCAGCAAGTTCCTGTGGAATTAAGAATACCACCTGAGAACTCGTCATCGTGATGATTTTGCTCACCCGGTTGACAGCACCATTGGCAGCTATAAAAAAAATACCTTGCTCGTCATCTTCCATGTTAAATTTGAGGCGTACACCCTGCAATATCGCTGTACCGGTCGGGGTAATTATATTATTTACCGTATCGGATGCAATATCCTCAAAGTCATTAGGAATCGGATCGCTGCTCAATGGTTCTACTTTCTCAAATTTAAGGTCATTGGCAGTTTGGTTGTAGAATTTACCAAGCTTGACGTTAAATTTAACCTGGTGTCGCGATGGGTCAAATGAATCAGCTTTATCCCGGAATACACCCTGTATAACAGGCCGGGCATTAATAAAACCCGTATTGATCCCAAAGCCTTGTTTCAGAAAATACTCATGGGCTTCAATAAGCTCCTGATAGTTCGCCTTTGCTTCGGCCGTTGTGATCCCGGATCCTTTGCGGGTCATATACTCAAAAATTTCGCTCTCCGTTACCGCTTCGTACCCGGTTACCTGGGCACGGCAGTCGTTTGGATCTTCCGTCATCGGATTGTCGATTAAATAATACTTGATTTTCATACGGCATTAATTTTATGGTTTATAATTAAAAAATGATATGCTTGACAGGGTAAAACATTTAAAACCAATATCCCAGGTTAGCTGAAAAAGTCAGATCATTGTTTAAATTGGAATAGCCAAATCCAATATCTACCGGCCCTACCATTGTTTTCATTGAATATTTGATGCCACCACCATGTACCATGCTCGCCTCAATCCAATCGGTCGGTAAACTTCCCTGCTGCAGCACGTTGTACATGAATGAAATGTATTGCGATCCGGAAAGTTTCAAACGAAGCCCCAGTAATCCTATGGCAGCATAACGCTCTCCCACGGCAACCGGAGGTATTCCGTAAAAAGGAAGATGATAACTAAAATATTGCGAGTAGGAATCTCCACCAATAAACGTCGATTTTGTCATCAGATAATCGGGACTAAACAAAGCACGACCATATAGATTGAATAAAAGGGCAGTGTTATGCCTAAAAGGAATTACATTCTTCATTTTTAGAAGAAGGGCAGAATTGACTTTTTCGTCCTTAAAATCTGCATCCAAAGAGAATTCAGCATACAGGTTTGTTCCCTTTGACGGGAAGTAAAAATCGTCCATGTTGTCCAGTGAAAAATACGAGTAAACATTGGTGTTAAACCGGTCCACTTTTGCTGCTGAAACATCAGGAAAGCTGTTGCTCTTAATAAAAGCATCGCCACTAAAATATTCCTCCTGAAGGCCAAGCCCGAAATTGTACCGCCTTAGAAAAGACTGGTATAGGTAAATTGCCCCTGATGCATAAAACAGATCTGCATTAACAAGTTTGGTTCCTTTTTCATAGATGTTGTAATTCTGATACTTGCCCCTGATTTCTGCTCCTGCGGTGGGGAAGTCATTTTTATTTGTTTCAGCCATCATGCTAAATCCCGGATTGGCCGACAATTCAGCGGTGGCAGATAAAAGTCCGAATGTATTCGAGTAGTTTTTTCGGGTTACGTTTAAAAGCAAGGCCGCCGCATCGGTTGTATTGACCTTGAAGCCAATATTCATGGAAAATTCTTTCTCAGTAGTAATAATCAACTCCAGTGTTTTTCCACCATTGGTGTGATCATTGAGCGTGAAATAAATCTTTTCAAAACCTCCGTAACCGTAAATACGGTCAATGGCATTTTTGATTTCCTCATAGGAATAATTGCCTGGAACCGGCAAATTGAGCCTTTTCAGAAGAAATGCTTCGTTTATCTGTTTGGCCCCTGTCAGATTCACGTCATCGATCTCCCATTTTTCAGGAGCGATGAATTCGCGTGATTTTTCCCTGGGCCTTAGCTGGTATTTTTCTTTCAGTTCCCTCAGTTGGTCCCGTACCAGCCCGGCAGCTTCTTCCCCGCGCAGGACCAGGGTGTCTGCAGCTTCACCCGTAAAGCTCGAAACGGAGTAGCCAGTAATATCGGGCCGGATGGTCAAATCGCAAAGGCCGCTATTGGCAGCGCCTTTTTCCATTCCCAGGAAATTGACCATCTGACCAACGATCTCGCCCATCGACTTGATTTCTTTCCGGGTATAAAAACCACCCCTGATATCGACACCGATAATAATATCGGCCCCCATTTCTTTCGCCACGTCGGTAGGGAAATTATTTACAATTCCTCCGTCAACAAGGATCATCCCATCTCTTTGGGACGGCCCAAAAACCCCGGGGATGGCCATGCTTGAGAACATGGCCGAAGGTAAAAAGCCATTCTTCATCACCACTTCCTCCCCGGTTTCAAGGTTTGCCGCCACGCAGGCAAACGAAATGGGCAATTTTGTAAAATCGGCATCTACGGGAACATTTCCTGCCAACCCGCAAAACAGGTTCATCACATTTTGTCCTTTGATGACCCCCAGGGGAAGGCTTAATTTTTTGTTATCGCCATACGGGAGTGAAAACAGGTACCGCTGACGGAGCTCCTTATCATTTTCTGACAAGTATAGGCGGGGAACACCGTCCGACAAAATGGCTTCCCAATCTTGCTTTTCAATAATTTCGTGGATCTCATCGGCCCGATATCCGATTGAATAGAAGCCTCCAATCAAGCTGCCGATACTGGTGCCTACGATGATGTCGATGGGAATTCCTTCTTCCTCCAAAACTTTCAGCACACCGATATGGGCAAAGCCTTTGGCCCCACCGCCGCTCAAAACGACTGCAACTTTAGGATAAGGAACTTGGCAAGGGGCGGATTGGCTCCGGTTCACAATTCTTCCCGAAATGTTTGTTTTGTGCGCAAATACGGTGGCCTGACTGATAAAACTAAGGCAAATAGTCAGGGTTATTATTATTGTTAAGTGTTTCATGCCAGCAGTTGTCAACGTTTAAAAAATCTACTAAACCTTTAATATCTTCCTCAGAGTTAATTAAATACTCATCTCCAAGCTTCAGTGAATAGATGTGGTGAAAAAGCAGGGAAACCTTTTGTGCATTCGGACTGGTAAGCTCATATAGGGCCTCAGTATAAATATTGTCCCGTTGTTTGCAGATGCTTTTCATATGATGTCAGTATAATAGAATAATTCCACCTGTGAATTACTCATGGTAATGATTTTGCTTACCCGGGTGGCCGTGCTATTGGCCGCAATGAAAAAAATACCCTGATCCATCTTCATTCCTCTCCTTCTTCGGGCATATATAAATTGCCGGTAACGTTTTCCCATCGTGTTTTTAATACCTCAAAGTTGGC
>NZ_LGIA01000161.1 GCF_001270965.1 Sunxiuqinia dokdonensis
TTTAAAAACAAATACATCCTCACTCCGGTAAAATCGGGATTGATGGTCATTGACCAGAAGCGGGCACACGAACGCATTCTTTTCGAAAGCTTTATGGCCGTCATCGAAAGCCAGGAAACAGTCAGCCAGCAACAATTATTTCCACACACTTTCGACCTAAACGCCGCCGATGCGGAGCTGCTTCGCTCGGTGCTGGACGATTTGAAAGCACTTGGCTTCGATATCCGCGACTTTGGCAACAACAGTTTCATCATCAATGGTACCCCGGCCATGCTCGACAATTCGTCGCCCCTGTCGGTTATCGAAACCTTGCTTGAAGATATTAAAAGCTCGGCCTCAGATTTGAAGGAAAAAGCGCGCGAAAAAGTAGCCGCTTCGCTGGCCCGGGCATCGGCTATTTCGTATGGCTACAATTTGAAGCAGGAAGAGATCAACCAGTTGATTGACCAACTATTTGCCTGCGCTACACCCAACTTTTCGCCTACGGGAAAACAAGTGTTAACAATTGTTCCGATTGAGCATTTCGAAAAACTTTTGAAGTGACAAATTGTCTATAGAATTGTTTACTTTGTATTGAAAACAACTTTTGGCGTGGCTCTTGCAGCCAGCATCTAAATTTTCAACTATGCAGAATTTCAGACCCAACTTAAGCTCCATACCGCCGGTCGTCAAAAACCTGATCATTATTAATGTGCTGATGCTTTTGGCGACTTACGTCATGAGCATGCAGAATATTGACTTAGCCCGGATACTGGGCCTTCATTACATTGCATCGCCAAAATTCGAACCCTACCAAATTGTCACCCACATGTTTATGCACGGTGGCTTCACGCACCTTCTGTTCAACATGTTTGCCCTGTGGATGTTTGGCCGGATTTTGGAAAGCGTTTGGGGGCCGCGACGGTTTTTCATCTATTATTTTGCCACGGGACTGGGTGCTGCGGTTTTGCACACCTTTGTCAACTGGATCGAATACCAGTCGGTTGTATCGCAAATGTCGCCCGAACAAATTGATTTGGTGATGCAAAATGGGGCCAGCATTTGGATGCAGGGAAAAAATTACACCGACCCCTTAATGGGTAAGCTAAACCTCTTGTTGAATGTCCCAACCGTTGGGGCTTCCGGCGCTGTATTTGGCGTTCTGCTGGGTTTTGGAATGTTGTTCCCCAACACCCAATTGATGCTGCTGTTCCCACCCATTCCCATCAAAGCCAAATATTTCGTTATTGGCTACGGAATCCTGGAATTGTACCTCGGCTTGTCGCGCCCGGGAAGCAACGTAGCCCACTTTGCCCACTTGGGAGGGATGCTTTTTGGGTATTTGCTCATCCGTTACTGGAACAAGAACACGCGAAACTTTTACTAGGCTGTGGTTATGAGCATTATCGACGAAATCAAGGAGTCTTTCAAAAAAGGATCGGTGCTGACCCGGCTGATCTATATTAACCTGGGTGTTTTTCTGTTTATCCGCATCCTCAATGTTTTCTTTTTTTTGCTGAATCAGGATTTTTCGCTGGTCAACTGGCTGGCTTTGCCTGCCGACATCAACCAACTGACCTACAAACCCTGGACGTTGATCACCTACATGTTTTTGCACTTTGATTTTTTGCATATCCTGTTCAACATCCTGTGGCTTTACTGGCTCGGCAAAATATTCCTCATCTACTTTAACTCGAAACAGTTGGTGGGCATTTACCTGCTGGGCGGACTGGCCGGCGGTGTCTTTTTTCTGGCGGCCTACAATTTGTTCCCGGCCTTTACTGAAGTCATTGTTTTTTCGAGGCTACTGGGCGCCTCGGCATCGGTGATTGCCATTGTAATTGCCGTGGCCATGTGGGCACCCAACCACACGATCAACCTGCTGTTTATCGGGCCAATTCGAATGAAATACATTGCCTTGTTTTCACTGGTCATTTACGTTATTGGCATTGCGTCGTCAAACGCAGGAGGCAACCTGGCCCACCTGGGTGGCGCCTTCATGGGAATGCTCTTTGTGTTGCAGTACCGAAAAAACAAGGACCTCACGAAAGGGGTTTCCAGTATTTTGGCCCAGGGAGAAAAACTTTTCAAGCCGAAACAAAAAATTAAGGTGACCTACAAAGGGACACCGGTTGACGATGTTGAATACAACCGGCAACGCAACCTCAAGCAGGAAGAAATTAACCGGGTGCTGGAGAAAATCAGCAAATCGGGCTACGACTCATTGACCAAAGAAGAAAAGGAACTGCTCTTTAAGATGGGTAAATAAATCCAACGTTTACCTGTAACAAGACATCCCGCATAAGCTCTTTTTAAAGTTCAATCCATGAACAAAACATCCGTTCATATTCCAGATTTAAGCAGCGAGTTTTCGTTTCGAACTTCGCGCAGCAGCGGACCGGGTGGGCAGCATGTCAACAAAGTGGATTCGCGCGTGGAGCTGCGTTTCAACATTGAAAACTCCCAATTGCTCACGGAGCTTCAAAAAAAAATCCTTCAAGAGAAACTCGAAAGCAAACTAACCACCGAAGGCGATTTGATTGTCGTTAGTCAGAAAGAACGTTCGCAACTGCGCAACAAAGAAATTACGATCGAAAAGCTTTATAGCTTGTTAGCCAAAGCCCTTCAACCAAAGAAAAAACGAAGGCCGACCAAACCCACACGTACGTCGGTTGAAAAACGCATCACCACAAAAAAACAAACCGGCGAAAAAAAGAAATGGCGGGGGAAAATTGATTTGTGAACAAATTGATGCATACTGAAATTGAAAGTGCCAAACAGTTTAATTCATGTTGAATGAAATTTGTATTGATCAGCTTTCTCTTCCTGAATTTAGGAATGAACACGGAAGCCCAAAAAATTAGTCGGAGCCAGCTTCGAACAGGCGATTTGTTGTTTCGCGAAACCGCGTCAAGCAACCTATCGCAGGCCATTGATCAGGTGACTCAAACCGAAAAGCAAACCCATTTCTCGCATGTTGGCTTGGCCATTATTGAAAACGATTCGGTTTATGTGCTTCACGCCAGCCCCATTGGCGGCACGTGCCGGGTTTCATTGTTCGAATTCTCGCAGCCCGGTGGCGACATGGCACGCGTTTCGGTTTATCGCTTGCAAAAGGACTATCAGGCCGCCATTCCCGAAGCGGTGTCCACCGCCAAAAGCTTGCTGGGAAAACCCTACAATTTCAGTTATGTGCTGTCGGATACCAGCTTGTATTGCTCCGAGTTTATTTACCTGGCTTTTGAAAAAGACTCGATTTTTACCTTGAACCCCATGACTTTTAAGAATCCGGAAACCGGAGCATTTGATCCGACCTGGGTGAACCACTACCGGAAACTGAACATGGACATTCCGGAGGGCCTTCCCGGCTGCAATCCAAATGGCATGGCAGCTTCTGAAAAACTGGTCAAGCTGGGTATTTTGGAACTGCTCATAGCGCCTGAGCTGCAGGAAAACGACTGAACATGAACGCGTACCCACCTTCGAAGGCTGATTTGAAAACTGCTGCTGATCAGCTGATCTCTTGGTGTAAAGGAAGTTCAATGTAAAAAGTTGACCCTTGATCCAGCTCCGTTTCAAACCAAATTTTACCGTGCGCATTTTCAATGATTTTTTTTACGATAGCCAGTCCAAGTCCCATCCCACTACTTTTGGTTGTAAAATTGGGTTGAAACATTTGTTGCCGAATGTCCTCGGGGATGCCCGTGCCATTGTCGCGCACGGAGATCACAGCCCAATCTTGTTTCTTGGCTAAAACAACTTTCACCTTCCCCTTTCGTTTGGGCGGAATAGACTGGATAGCATTTTTTATCAGATTGACCAAGGCTCGCGAAATCTGCTCCCGGTCGGCACAAACGAGCAGTTCGTCCCGCCCGTCCAATTCAACCGACAAGTCGATGTGCGTACTTGACTCAAAAAGCTCGGTAACTTTGGTTAACTGCGTGGCCAGGTTGAAAACTTCGTTTCGCGCTTTTGGAATTTTGGCGAAATTGGAAAACTCGGTCGCAATGTCCGACAACGTGTCTATTTGCTCAATCAAAGTTCGTGTCACCCGGTCAAAATATTCATCAAAATGAGCGCCTTTTTCATTTTTTGCCCGCTGCAAGTATTGAATGTTGAGCTTCATTGGGGTCAGCGGATTTTTAATTTCGTGGGCCACCTGCTTGGCCATTTCGCGCCAGGCCAGCTCGCGCTCCGTCCGGGCCAGCAACTCGGCACTTTCGGCCAGCTCTTCCACCTTGCGGTTGTACTCCTTAATCAGGGCGCCAATTTCGTCGTCGCGCTGGTAGCTGATTTGCTCGTTCTTTTTCACCAGCTGAATGCCTTTCAATTTTTCGCGCACCATACTCAGCGGGCGTGTAATCTGGTTGGCAAGCAACACAGCAACAAGCACACTCGCCAAAAACAACAACACATACAAGTTGATAAAGGCAACGATGAACGTGGATATCTCCTGTTTCAATTCGTCGCCACGCGTAAAATAAGGCAGGTTGATAAAACCGAGGTAATCGCCCATGTCATTAATAATTGGCTCGTAAACAGAAAGGTAAGACAAATCACCGATCCGTTCTGGTTGCGAGTAGCTGATCTGGTAGTTTTCAATCAGCTCATAGTAGGCTTCCGCGTTCATCCGGTTCGAAACAATGCCACGCAAATAAAGCTCGGGGCGCGAGGAAGCGATCAATTCGCCATTCACCCCAAAAATATTGATATCGGTGCGGAAAACGATCGACAACTTATTCAGTTCGCGCCATAACCAATCAACCAAGTCGGGCGACAACGCATTCACATCATTCAGGTTTATCCCGATTTCCTCGCTTATCGACTTCATTTTCTCGTTCAAATCATCCTGATGTCGGTTTTCGTATTCCTGAATGTTGTAATAAATAGTACCGCCAGCTACAACAAAAAGCGAAGCCAGTACCACTGTAATGATTGCCGCTTGTATTTTGAACTTCAAATCGTAAAGTTTCGCTTTTTTTCGAAATGATGAATTGCCACCAAAAACAACCAACAACACAAAGACAAAGTAGAATACAAAAAGGTAAGGAAACGAAATCAGGTAGTCCATGAGTTCGAATGTCTCACAACTCACAATAATAAAGTTCCCTTTCCCCAGATCATGGGTCAAATGATCGTAGCCATCCCACCTGGCAAGCACAAACTCCGAGCTGTCGGTTTGCACATCATACGAATCAATGTAGTAATTGTATTGGTAGTCACCACTCAAAGTGACCAGCTCGTGATTGAAATACTTAGCATACGAAAAATGGCGGTAGCGATGCGGCTTGGCCATGGAACGATCCAAAAGTAGCTCGGGAAAACCGGCACCTTCGGGCAGCAAACGGGAGTTAAGCTCGAAAAACACCGATGTACCAAGTGAATCGGCCGACAAAGGATAAAAAATCCGGCCCATATAAGAAATCCGGCCATTCAGGTTATCCATAAAATAGAAGTTGGTTCCCGGAATCCGTGTCCCTGATTCCTCAATCATCTCCTCAAAAAATGGAAAGCACGGCACCCACTGGTTTTCGGGCTCAACCAACAAGCTGTCCGAACCACTACACAAAATGATGTCCAGCTCATATTTCCGAAAGTAACCGCCAAAATATTGTCGCTCCAGGTAGCTCTCCAGTTCCTGGTAAGTTGTTGATAACAAATACGGAATGACGGAATCGACATTGAGTTCCTGCTGAATATCCGTCAGGAAAATTTCTGCCGCCGGATCATGTTCCGAATTGAGCGTAACGGCCATCAGCTTTTGGCTTTCGATGGTTCGCTGCTGGTTAAAGTACTGAATATTAATCAGTGTGAAAAAAGCAAAAAGCGACACGAAATAGATGATATACGAAATGGAATGCTTTTTAAAGTGCGTGTTCTCGAGTGCCAAAACTGAAAAATTGGTTAGCAAAAACAGGCAAATCATATACAGATAGCTGTTTTTATAGTGAACCGACAGGCCAACAAAAACCACGATCAACAAGAGGTGACCCCACAAAAAACGCTTTTTGGAAAGGTAACGCACACTGGATTCCACAATCTTCAGGTTGATCTGAAAAGCGGCAAAGAAGAGTAAGGCGACAATGATGAATCCAATCACACTATACTGGTCCACATCATCAATCCGGTTTAGCTGAAAAGAAATGCTGCTGTTTTGAATGAGATTTCCGATTAAATAGTTGGCAAACAGATAAACAAGCAAACTAAAACAGTGAGCCGAAAAAATCTCGTTCCGGTTATTCCCCTTCGAAAAGGAAAATTCCCTGGCAAAATTCATGCTCCAAAAAAAGAACAGAACCGCCAGCAAAAGCAAATCGCCTAGGGATGGAAGCCAAAAGGAATAAGCGTAAAGTGAAGGATCGAACAAATCGAAGGCGTAAACCAGCTGGGGCAAACGAAATAATATATGAATCCAGTAAAAGCCAAAAAGTGCCAGCGCAAGCACCATGATTCGCATCAGGAAATCCTCATGACGAAAATGCTTGACCATTTTTCGTGTGAACACGAGCAAAAACAAAAAGGCCATGACAAAAAGGGCAGCGGGAAACAACAGCTGTGCGCTGGTACATTTTATTTTTCCTGCCGGAAGTACCGAGAACAAATAATCCCCCACTTCATCGCGCACCGGAAGATTATAGCTTGATTTTTCACGCTGAATGACAAAACTTTCGGGCAACACGAAAGGCTCAACAAACTCGTTGCTGATGTACTGATTTTCGATGCTGTAAATATTTTTGATATGAATTAAGCCAACCACTTGGAGCGAATCTACCTTCCGGGTCAAACTCAGGTAGATCCCGTTGGGCAAGGCCAACAGCTCCTGGCTTGCCATTTTGCCGGAGAACCGACTGGTAAAAGCAAAATGATTGTGCGACCAGTAAATGAGTTCGTTGCCATCCAACACCACAAAACCAAGGCCCTGATTGGGAAACAATGAGGAATATGGAAAAAGTGTCGCCTGCAGATTTCCGTTAAAATCAGCCTCGGTCAGCGATTCCTCAATCTCATCCAAGCGACTATTCAGCAGCTTCTTCTGTTCGTGCAGTTGCTGCTCAAACTGGTCAATCAACTTCACCTCCGGTGCATGGTGTAAACGTTGATGCTCGAGTAAAAAAGCAAATGCAAAAAAAGTGAGTGAAAGAATAAGGAAACTGTATTTTCTAATGTTTTCCATAAACCGGATTCAGGTCAATTATTCATGATGGTAGGGTTCGCCCTTCAAAATGGTCAATGCCCGGTACAACTGCTCACTAAAAATCAGCCGGATTAGCTGGTGCGAGAATGTCATTTTTGACAGGCTCACTTTTCCGGCAGCTTTTTGGTACACGGCATCGGAAAATCCGTAGGGACCGCCGATAACAAAAACCAGGGTCTTCAGCCCGCCAAGCATCTTCTTCTCCAAAAACCGTGCAAATTCTGCCGACCGAAAGGTTTGTCCCCGCTCGTCGAGCAAAATCAACTCATCACCGGCTTTAAGCTGGTCCAAAATCAACTCACCTTCTTTTTCTTTCTGCTGCTCCTCCGATAGCTTACGGGTATTTTTCAAATCCGGAATGATCTGATATTCAAAAGGAAGGTAATGCGGAATCCGCTTGTGGTAATCTTCAATTCCGTCCCTCAAATACCCCTGATCCGTTTTTCCTATAACAACCAACTTAATCTTCACGCTATAATTTTTAAAATCCTATGGCTTCGCTTTTTTTCCTTTTTTCAGGTTGGGCGAATTGTTATCGATAAATATCAGCATTCTATCTGAAAAAGTGAGTACCTTTTGCCAGTTAAAAATGATCAGGGATTCAGCCCGCGATGGTCCCCTGAAAATTATTAACTTTACAAAGTTATGCATCCTGTTGTGTACTTCAGCGTTTTGGTACAGTTTATGAAGTGGAACAGGGCATTTTAAATCGATATGAAATGAAAAATCAATGGATTAAAACCATCATTCCGGCGCTTCTCCTTTTTTTTACCGGAATTGTGAGCTTGGCGCAGGTCCCTGACGAAGTGATTTTGAGCCTGAAAACCGGAGATGCATCAACCCTTTCCAATTATTTCAATGAAAATATTGAATTGGTAGTTTTGGATAAAGACGATGTTTACAGTAAAGAGCAGGCCAAACAAATTGTAGCCTCATTTTTTTCGGCCAATTCACCGCAGCGTTTCGCCATCATTCACCAGGGCGGGAAAGAAGGTGCACGCTATGCCATTGGCAACCTAACCACCGCAACGGGCGTTTTCAGGGTGTATTTTCTATTGAAGGAAAAGGGTCAAAAAGCCTATATTCATCAGTTTCGAATTGAAAAACAATAAACTGCATGGCCGCCAGCAGTCGAAGCCATAAGATGAAGCGTTTCTTTCTCAAGCTTTTTATTAGGGCCCGAAAAGTCAGCTTTCCCGGCTTTGATGAGATTGCCCTGTACGATGTCGGCGTTTTCTTTTACCGAAGCATCGTGCAAGGAGCAATTACCACGCGGGCTTCAGCCATTGCTTTCAACTTTTTCCTGGCGCTCTTCCCGGCCATCATCTTTATATTTACCTTGATTCCGTATATTCCGATCAAGAATTTCCAGGTGGAGTTGTTTTTACTGATTCAGGATTTACTTCCTCCCTATGCTTTTACCACCGTGGAACAGACCATTCAGGACATTCTGACCCGCCAACGGGGCGACTTGCTGTCACTTGGTTTCTTTATGGCGCTAATTTTTTCAACCAACGGACTGGCCAGCATGATGAGTGCTTTTGACGCATCGCTGCACACCTTTAAACGCCGAAGTTGGCTGAGTCAACGGCTGGTGGCCACCATGCTGCTTTTTATACTTTCGGTTTTAATTACCCTGGCCATCACCCTGATTACAGGTGGACAATTTGCCATTGACTACATGGACAGGGAAGGACTGCTGAACGACACCTTTACCTACTATTTGTTAATTGCCGGCAAGTGGATCATTACCATCGGTTTGTTTTTCTTTGCCTTTGCCTTTTTGTACTACTTCGCTCCGGCTAAGAAAACCCGCTGGCGCTTTATCTCTCCCGGCGGAACCTTGGCTACCATCCTGAGTATTATCACGATGGTTGGATTTAGCTACTACATCACCAATTTTGGGCAGTACAACAAACTGTATGGATCAATCGGAACCTTGCTGGTTGTGTTGATCCTTTTTTACCTCATGTCGCTCATTCTGCTGATTGGCTTCGAACTAAATGCCAGCATCAACGAAGCACACCAGCGTGCGCTGGACGATTAGTTCATCCCGAAAAATCGTTATTTCATCGAAAAGCTGCACGTGGCTTGGCGACAATTCGTAAATTTAGCTCTCAAATTCACTTAAAATCACAATTTCTATGCAATCACATGAAATAGACTACAAAATTATTGGGCACGATGTGCAGTTGGTTGAAGTTGAGTTAGACCCGGGCGAAACGGTGATCGCCGAAGCCGGCGCCATGATTTACATGGAAGACGGCATCAGTTTCGAAGCCAAGCTGGGCGATGGATCCAACCCGCGCGCCGGATTTTTCGACAAATTGCTATCGGCCGGATCACGGATCATTACCGGCGAATCCCTTTTCCTCACCCACTTTGCCAACCAGGGCTGGGGAAAAAAGCGCGTTGCTTTTTCAGCGCCTTACCCCGGCTCCATCATTCCGCTCGATCTTCCAATGCTGGGCGGACGGATTATCGTCCAGAAAGATGCCTTTCTGTGTGCAGCACTCGGCACAAAAATCACCATCACTTTTAATAAGCGCCTGGGTGCGGGCTTCTTCGGTGGCGAAGGCTTCATCATGCAGCAATTGCAGGGCGACGGGAAAGCCTTTATTCATGCCGGCGGAACCGTGATTGAGCGCCAGCTGAACAATGAGGTTTTGCGGGTTGACACCGGCTGCATTGTGGCATACGAACCCAGCGTTGATTTTAGCGTGGAGCAATCGGGCGGCTTACGGTCGATGGTGTTTGGCGGCGAAGGTATTTTTCTGGCTACCTTGCGCGGCACCGGCAAAGTGTGGCTGCAATCCATGCCCATCCGCAAACTGATTGCTGAACTGTCGCCACGCGGCGGCAACCAGCGGAAAGAATCAGGCGGACTGTTGAACCAGTTTTTACAAGATTGATCTGTCGATCTGGAGTCAACTTGGTTTGATTTACTGGTTGACCCGATTGCCATTACTCGATATTTTTGAAAAGTTAAGGACATTTGATTGTCCTTAACTTTTTTGCTGGCACCTACCAAATTAAGCTTTTAATAAACTACAACATACTGCGATGAAACAACTCTTTAATATTAGTCTTGCACTGCTTTTTATTTTCGCAACGCCGACCTATGCCCAAAAATCGAAGAAAAAGAACGCCTTCAAAGTGAACTATTCAGCCACTCACAATGGTACCGAATCACCGGGCCGTGGCATGACTTTGATTTTTAGCGATGACGTAGCGTTCCTGTCCGAATCGGACGACCAAATTCAAAATTTCATCGACTACGGGAAGAACCAGACCGTAACCCTGTTGAATTATGAAGATGAATTGTATAAAACGCTCACGCCGTTCGATTCGCTTCCGCAACCAAAGGCTGGCGACAAAACCGAAACCATCTTGGGATATGACTGCCAATATGCCGTGCTTTCGTCATTTTCAAACACCATTGAAATTTGGTACTCGGATAAAACCGGCGCCAAAGGTTCGCCCTACCAGGCCTATTTGCCCGACAGGAACTCACTGGTTTTGAAAGTCACCGTCAACGGAAGCCGCACGTTACTCGCCAAATCCATCGAAAAACTCGACAAGGACTCGGTTCCCGACTATCCGTTTAGCCAGGCAACAGCAGTTTCGGCAAGCGAGCTGGAAGAGCTAAAAATCAAGTCGCGCTATACGACTCTTCCCGTTTTCGAGAACCAGATCGTCAATTTTGAAAATTTGGAAGAAAGCTACGAAGGTCAAAACCTGGAATCAAACCGGACTTACCGCTTTTCGAAAGGCAGCGTTGTCATGAAAAAAGTTGCGCTTCCCAAAAGTTGGCGAAAAGGCGGACAGGTTTTTGCCAAGCTCAACTGCTGGTCCAATGGCGATGCCTACGACCGAACGGGTTCAGTTTTTGCAATACCTGCAGATACGGACAAGAAATCGATGCTCGACGCCCTTCAAAATGGATTGGATCAACTGCCGGTTATCACCGACAATGAGGGCTCGGAATACCAAGGAATTACAAGCACAACCAACTACGACAGCCCGATTGAATTGATGCGCTTTTTCACGTCGTTTGGCGTTGGTCATTTTAATAAGCTCCGCGAAATCAACAATTATCCCTGGAAATACGAAGCCATCTACAAGCAGGATGTAAGTTCGGTTTTGCCGAACGATCAGGATGAAATTTGGGTGGGTGTTTTTATCGGGAATTACGACCAGGGCGGACACAAAGTCAGCCTGGAACTCAATTTCTATCCGTCATTTGGCGACCGGGAAGAGCCGGTTCATTACATTCAACCGCTGTTCTACACCGTTAATATCATGGAAATGTCGGGACAGAATTACGGCCGACTATTTCGAAATGACACACTTACCCTGGAGTTTGAAGTGCCTGAAAACGTCGAAAACCTGCAACTGCTTTATACCTCAACGGGGCATGGCGGCTGGGGTGGCGGCGATGAATTCAACCCAAAGCTCAACGAAATATTTATTGACGGCGAACCCTTCTACAAGGTGGTTCCGTGGCGAACCGACTGTGCCACTTACCGCCTGTACAATCCGGCATCGGGTAATTTCGGCAACGGCCTGTCGTCGAGCGACCTGAGCCGGTCGAACTGGTGTCCGGCCACGCTCACGCCACCGTATGTCATTCCGCTCAACAACCTTAGCCCCGGCCAGCATTCGCTCCAAGTGGTCATTGACCAAGGTCCGGACGAAGGCAACAGTTTCAGCCACTGGAGTGTTTCGGGGGTTTTAAGCGGTGAATATCTAAACGAATGATCTACAGCCCCGTACAAAAATCTATCCAGCCAAAGAACCGTGGTATCATAACATCTGAAAAGGAACTAAGCATTGCACACGTGCGTAGCCAAATCTGCGCACGTGTGCGGCCTCGGCTGCATACGTCTGTAGCTGAGCCTGCACACGTGTATAGCTAAACTTTTACACACCGTAAGTACGACTTCCATACGCATGCAGCCTTGACTGCACACTTATGAAAATTTACTCCGATACTTATGGAGATTTACCTGCGTACGTGTGAAAATTTATCCCGACACGTATGCCGATGTTTCTATTTATTGTTCATCCACACAGCCGTGACTAACGAAAGAGATCAAGCCGTTACAAAAACCTATTTCTTTCTGAAAAAGATTTGCAGCGGCACACCCGAGAAATTAAAATTCTCGCGAATCTGGTTTTCGATGTAACGCCGGTAAGGCTCTTTAATATACTGCGGCAAGTTGGCAAACAAGGCAAACGATGGCGTTGGGCTTGGCAGCTGGGTTACGTATTTTATTTTGATATATTTCCCTTTGATCGAAGGCGGCGGATAACGTTCGATGGCTTCGAGCAGCACTTCGTTCAGCTTCGAAGTTTTCAGTTTTTGCTGACGGTTCTCATAAACCTCAATGGCGGCTTCGAGCGCTTTAAAAATACGCTGCTTGGTTAATGCCGACATGAAAATAATGGGCACATCGACAAATGGCGCAATTCGTTCGTGGATCTGCTCGGTAAATTTCTTCACCGACGCGTTGTCCTTCTCGATCAAATCCCACTTATTCACCAAAATAACCACGCCCTTCTTGTTGCGGATCATCAGGTTGAAAATGTTAACATCCTGGCTTTCAACACCGCGTGTCGCATCAATCAGCAACATGCAAACATCGGAATCTTCGATGGATCGAACCGAACGCAGCACCGAGTAAAACTCCAGGTCTTCATGAACTTTGCCCTTTTTACGCAAGCCGGCCGTATCAACCAGGTAAAAATCATGGCCGTATTTGGTGTAACGGGTGTTAATCGCGTCGCGCGTTGTTCCCGCCACTTCGGTCACAATATTCCGCTCAACGCCGGTTAGCGCATTGATAAACGAGGATTTCCCGACATTCGGCCGGCCCACAACCGCAAACTTTGGAACCCCTTCCTCAACTTCAACTTCCTGATCTTTCGTGAAGTTTTTGACAACGGCATCCAATAACTCGCCCGTTCCGCTGCCGGTCATGGCTGAAATGCAATACAAATCGCCAAGGCCGAGCCCATAAAACTCATGCGAATCCATGATGCGCTGGTGGTTGTCAACTTTGTTAACAGCCAGGAAGACAGGTTTTTTCGCACGGCGCAAAATACTGGCCACTGCCTGATCCAAATCCGTGATTCCTCCTTCAACATCGACAGCAAAGATAATCACATCGGCCTCTTCAATAGCCAGGTGCACCTGCTTGCGAATTTCTTCTTCAAAAACATCTTCCGAATTGGTGACGTAGCCGCCCGTGTCAATCACCGAAAAATCTTTTCCATTCCAGGTCGATTTTCCATAGTTCCGGTCACGCGTTACGCCCGAAACTTCATCAACAATCGCTTTTCGGCTCTCGACCAAACGATTAAACAAAGTTGATTTGCCCACATTGGGTCTTCCTACAATTGCAACTATATTGCTCATTTCTAATTAAATTCCAAATTTAAAATTCCAAAATCCACCTTGCCCATCCCAACTTCAGATCCAAACAAGGATTGCTGCCAAACTAAAGTTTCTGTCTTGCAGCATATGGGCCAGCGTTTGCTTTACTGAAAGTCGTATCCAAAGTTACCCAGCATTCGGTCTTTGTCACGCCAGTCCTTCGACACTTTCACGTACAACTGCAAAAATATTTTCTTCTGAAAAAACTCTTCCATATCCTTACGAGCCATTGTACCGACCTTTTTGAGTGCCGCTCCCTGGTGCCCGATGATAATTCCCTTCTGGCTGTCGCGTGCCACATTGATCACACAACGCAGGCGCAAAATTTTGTCTTCTTCCTTAAACTCCTCCACTTCAACCTCAACCGAGTAGGGCACTTCTTTCTGATAATACAACAATATTTTCTCGCGAATGATTTCCGAGACAAAAAAACGGTCGTTCCGGTCGGTCAGTTCGTCCTTTGGAAAATAAGGCGGCGCTTCGGGCAGCAACTCAAGAATACGGTCAAAGATGGGCCCGATATTGAATCGTTCGGTCGCCGAAATGGCAAACACATCGGCAGCCGGCAGCAGACTTTTCCAGTATTCGTACAACTTCATCACATCGCCCTGGTTCGACAAATCAATTTTATTGATCAGAACAATCACCGGCGCATTCGACTTCCTGATTTTTGTCAGATACTCCTCATTTTTATCAGGCTGTTCCACCACATCGGTCACGTACAAAATCACATCAGCATCAATCAAGGCCGTGTTGACATACTTCATCATCGATTCCTGAAGCTTGTAATTGGGTTTCAGAATGCCCGGTGTGTCGGAATACACGATCTGAAAATCTTCACCGCTCACAATCCCTTTAATGCGGTGGCGGGTGGTTTGCATCTTTTTAGTAATGATTGACAAACGCTCGCCCACCAGCGAATTCATGATGGTTGACTTTCCGACGTTCGGGTTTCCTATGATATTTACAAATCCTGATTTATGTGCCATTTATTTAAAAATGAAGTGTTTAAAAACGGCGCAAAGATAAGCAATTAATTGGAAGAAAGCTCATGGCATGACAACACATCAACGCATTTATAATCGGCACAGATTGTCCCCTTACTGCCTCTCTCCTCCTCTGGCGGTCAATCGTTGTCATTCCTGGTCATTTGATTGTCATTGATTGCCCCGAAACAACTTAATGACCATCTTTTAATGTCAATTGAGTGACGATTAATGACATTAGGCAATCTTACAGATCGTTATAAAATTCAAAAAAATAGCAGGCAAGGGATTTCAGCAAGCATTCTGTGCCTAAATGGCCAAATCGAGCGTGAATTTCAAGGCCAGGTTATCTTGAAACGAATCCAGCTGATAGGGGCCAAAACGATAGAAAGCACCGGCTCCCAGCTTGAACAGCCCCACCCTCAGGAGCTTGGCAACCAGCACGCCGCCCTCGTAATACCCTTTCGAAATGGAAGGGTATGGCCGGTCAAAATCAGTTTGCTGATCGTAGGCCGAAGAACCCACGCCGGCGTTGAAAACCAACAAAATATCCGGCCGAATTTGTTTGTACCGAAACAGCAACGAACCAAAATTATGACGAAAAAACAGGGCCAGCATTTCATCATTCGCAAACTCATTGATGCGCATGGTCGCAAACGACGCTTTATTGTAAAAAGAAAACAAGCGTGGACGCGATGATGGCGGGCTTGCCAGTAAATTGGCCACCCCACCCGACTCACGAAATGCGCCAAGCATCACCACTTCTGTTTCGCCCAAATTTCGGATGCGATACGAGTCTGACAGTTTGAATTCCACGGCTTCGTATGGCCGGTCGGAACGATTCGCCAAAGCCCGTTCGTAGTTGAAATGTAGCACCGGCAAATCGCTGCCCAGAGAATAGATCTCGCCACGCCGACGAAACAAACGCTCCTTAAATGCCAAACGGAACTGCACGCCAACCAACTGGTAATCGACAGGCTGAATCTCCTGCCCATCAACAATAAAAGTGGGGGTTTTGAGCCGATAATCCTTCCAATAGGCTTTTGTTAAAAGCGAAGGAAATGGACGTCCCGCAACACCGGCCTGCCACATTTCGTGATAGGTGAAATTTGTCCGATACCACGAATCCAACTGCCGGGATATAAATGGCTGCTTTTGCTCCAAAAACGAAATCGCCCCGTCCTCACGGACATCGTTTTCGTAATGAAAAAACAGGCTGGTGTTGCTTTTCTGATGTATTTTGAACTGAACATCGCCTCCGTATTTGTCCTTCTTGTCCTTCAATCCATAGCGCCAATAGCCACTCAAGCTCAGCCAACGGCTGAATCTGGGATTAGTTTCCAAGGCCAGCCCAAGTTGAACTCCTTCAAACTTATTCAATCCGATCATCCGGTCCAGAACAAGATCCACCTTTCCAACCGGCAAGCGGTAATCCGCCAGTGATTCCACGATCGCCATCTTGGCATCAAAACGATTGTGCTGGCCCAAGCTGTCAATGAGCTGATAAACCAGCGAGTCGTTGGCCGACAATGAAACCGAGCGCAAGGTATCCCACGGGATTTCGGGATGGGTGGCCGAAGGATTAACACTCAATTGTGCGCCCTGAAACTGCTGCCTGTCAATCGGCAGGTTGATCTGGCGGTTGCTCAGGTAAGTCTTTCCGAAGGCTTTCAGATTAACCGAATTTGCCGGAAACCCGCTGCCCGGAAGGTTCAGCCCCTTCAGCAAAATCTCGGAGTTTAATGCCTTTGGGAACCAAACGCCCGACGGAAGCTTATCGTAGGATTGCTCAACAGACAGCTGAATCCGGTCATTCGAAGGATCGGCAGCACTCACCCGCAGCGACTCAATGGCATACCCATCCGAACGAATCTTCAGAATCCCTTTTAAAGCCTGAAAATTTTTGCTTTTCCGTGGCTGAAACCGAATCACGAACAAACTGTCACCCGCCGAAGTAAGCAAGGTTTCTTCCAGAATAAACAAATAGCGGTTCCACGAATTAGGCGAAACCGGACTCAGAAACTGCTTTTCGAAAAGCCGTACATAATCCTGGTAAAATGTGAAAGACTGCAATTGCGTAGCCAGCAGAAAGAAGGATGGATCTTCCAATCCGGAAACCCGGCTGGCAATCACGACTTCCTTCTCTTTTTGCGGTTTCTGATAAATCTTGTTACTGACCGATTCCATCAAAAACAAGTCTTGCTGCTCCAACAACCTTTTCAGCACCGAATTAGCTGAGTCGGGCTTTTCCTTCAAGGATGCTGCAAACTGCCGGCGCGAAGTATCATCCAACGAAAAAGTGAGTTTATTGTACGACTGGTAATGGTACGAATCCAGATTTTCGGGCCGGTGTTTTTCGCGGTTGGCCACCACTTTCATCATGACGACTTCCGCCGGATTCTCACCCGGAAACACTTCGACTTCACCCAATTGCACAAGTGACGGCGACATCCTGATCTGGTCGCCATCATGCAAATCAGTTAAAGCCAATTGTTGTTTTGAATAGCCAATGTACGATAACCAAATGGTGTCGGCCGCTTGCCGGGTTAAACTAAAAAAACCATCAATATTGGTACTTGTTCCAAGGCTTTGCCCATCGAACAAAACGTTGACAAAGGGAAGTGGACGGGAAGTTTCAGCATCGACAACCCGCAAACTGAGTGCTTGTCCGGCCAGTTGAAATGAAGCCAGAAACAGCAGTAAAATGAAGTATAACTTTATTCTTGCGCCCTTATTCAATTTCATCAAGCTCTTTCAGTGTTTCTTTTAATTTGATGATGTAGTTGCCGTATAATTTTCGAAAGCCCCAGCTAGATAAGGCAAATAGACCCGCCATAAACACCAGAAAAATAGTAATGCCCAGGACAATTGTCTTGATCATTTCGGGCGCGCTACTCACATCAGTCAGCGTTGCTCCCAGTTCGTGGGCTTTCAAGTCGACTCCGCTATACAAGCCAGTGACAAAACTGATACTCATGATAAGTAAAAGAATGCCGAGAGCCAGATAAAACAGTTTTCGATAGACATATAAAATTCGGACGATCGCATGCAGCACCTTTTTCAGGTCGTTGCTTTGCGAGTAATCGCGGGTGGCCCCGCGGTATCCCAGCCAAAAATACACGAAGGAACCAGCAATAAACAAAATGCCAAGGCTTTCTATCCACTGAATCCATCCGGGAGCAGGCTCGTAGCCAGCCACCAGGCGCGGGGTGAAAAAGTAGGCATCCAGAACAAACAGCAGGCTGAGCGCGATGAGTACTGCAAAGCCAATTTTGATGTTGCGGTCAATGCGCTCAATCAAATTCAGGGTGCGCTTTTTCAGCAAGTCATAAATCGCTTCCTCTCCCAACTGGTGCTTGTTGGCATCGTCAGACGAAAACTTATTCCAGGCCGATTTTAAATCTTTCAGTTCCATTCCTCCAAATTCAGATGTTCATGTATTTCTTCAGTTTGGCCTTGATCCGGTTCATCTTTACACGCACATAATTTTGAGTAATCCCCGTAATCTCCGCAATTTCCTCGTATTTCTTGTTTTCAAGATACAACAGAACAATGGACTTTTCAATTCCACTGAGGTTGGCTATTGCCTTATACAATAACTTGATTTGTTCTTCGGTTTCGTGATCGTATTCCTCAACAGCCAACTGGAAATTCTCAATTCCGAGTCCACTTTTGTCTGGCTGTCGTTTATTTTTTTTGAAGCTTGTAATGGCTGTATTCAAGGCTACCCGGTACATCCAGGTCGAGAATTTGGATTCACTCCGGAAAGAAGGAAAAGACTTCCACAACTGCGCCAGTATTTCCTGAAACAAGTCGCGACGGTCTTCTTCAGAATCACAATAGATGGAACACACCTTGTGAATGATCCCCTGATTTTGTGATATGATTTGAACAAATTCCTTTTCCAAAGCGATGGTATTAGTCTTGACTTTTCAAAAGAAATTACACTAAGTCATTTTCAAAAAGCCGACTTCTTTTTCGGAGAGGAAACGCCATTTGCCACGGGGAAGGTTTTTCTTGGTCAACCCGGCAAACACCACCCGGTCGAGTTTGATGACCCGGTAACCCAAATGAGCAAAGATCCGGCGAACAATCCGGTTTTTGCCTGAATGAATTTCGATACCCACCTGCCGCTTGTCATCAATCGAAACATAACTGATGGCATCGGCGGCAATCGGTCCGTCTTCCAGCTCAATCCCTTTTTTCACCTGCTCCAGATCAGCCGGAGTAAATTCTTTGTCTAAAAATACGTGATAAATTTTTTTCTTTTCGTAGCTGGGATGCGTCAGCTTTTTGGTCATTTCGCCATCGTTGGTGAACAGCAGCAGCCCCGTGGTGTCTTTATCGAGCCGCCCAACCGGGTAAATGCGCTCGGGACAAGCGCTCTGCACCAGGCTCATCACTGTTTTTTCCGCATGCGGATCATCCATCGTGGTGACAAAACCTTTGGGCTTATTCAACAACACATACACCTTCTTCTCGGCACTGATCACCTTGCCTTTGTAGGCCACCTCATCTTTCGAAGTTACTTTATAGCCCAGGCTGGTAACCACTTCACCATTGATTGTTATTTCGCCTTTTTCAATAAGCTGGTCCGCTTCGCGACGCGAACAAATACCCGCGTTGGCAATAAACTTGTTCAACCTAATCTCCCGATCCGACTTTTTGATCAGGCTTACTTTTTTGTTTCGAGAAACAGGCTGTCCATCGCCGGGCTGCTCGTGCTGCTGATTATCGCGTCCTTCAAACTTAAACTTCTTTGTCATAATTGGTTTTCAAATTGTCGCAAAGTTCGGAAAAAGAATTTAGATTGGCACATGGCAAACCAAGATTGGCCAATTAACGCTGTAAGCACAAGAAATCGGGTTAGAAACGGAGGTGCAGAAATCAAACTGAAGCTTATCGAAATGAAGGGCTAAAGCCCGGTTGCTCGATGGCGTGTGCTGTCCCCCGGATGAATCCGGGCGTTAGTGATGGTGGTTATCATCTTCGTTCCGCTAATTGAGTCTGCTTCATAATCAGTAACCCTGTCCTTCAGGGCAGGCCCGTCGTAGCGGACGAAGCCGGGCTTTAGCCCAAACACTTCATAAACTCATTCCGTTGTTTTGAAACGACCAATGACAATTAAAACACTATGAATGACGATCATTGACAGCCCGGACAGCACAAATAGGAATATAAGCCGACAATGATGATTTTGATTTCAGATCGCCTACTCTTACTCTTGCTGATACAATTCGAACTGCTCCAGAATAGCTTCGCGAACCTGGTAGTTGTTGTTTACGTCGTTTAATATTCCCTTCGAATTGAAGTAGATCATGAATGAATCAGCTTCAAGCTCATCCAGACCAGTCAATTCCATCACAATCTCTTTGCTGTAATATTGCGAGAGGTATTCCCATCGCTTTTCAGAAACGATTGCGCTCCGCACCTCTCGCTTTTGCCTTTCCTTTCGGCTAATATGATATTGCAAAAACGAGGCTGGCGAAAAAACAGCCGCATACCAAGGCGGTTTCGAGTTGAACGCATCGCCGCGCAGCTCCGGATCAATGTCCACTGGCTTACCTGTTGAAATTCCCTCCATGCTGATGGCGTTCGACTTTCCTTTGACTTCAACCTCGCCAATGGCAAAGCGAATGGGCCTGATCCAGATGGTAAACACACTGTCGGGGTGGTGCTTGGGCGGTACGTGCACAAATTCCTTCATAAATCCCATGGCTGAAATGGCCAGGCTATCCACATTCAGCATTTCCATGGAAAACCGTCCCTGCGAATTGGTCGTTGTTCCGGCATGGTTGCGCATGTTGACCACATGCACGTAGGGAACAGGCAAACCATCATCGCGATTCAGAATTTGCCCATTGAGGTGAATCAGAATCGGATCAACATCGATGAAGTCTTGCGCCACAAGCTGGCCTCCGTTCAGGAAGAAACAAAACAACGAAAATAGGATAAGTGCTTTTTTCATGCCAGCAACAAATTTAATATTTTAAGGCTGATAATAAACGAAAAGCCTCAGGGGTGCCACGCTTTTAACAATATTTATGTCTTTGAGCGCAAGATCAATGGGCACAGCACATCGTGAGGGTACGGGTTTAATACAAAAAGCCCGGAACAAATGACTTGTCCGGGCACCATTCCTATCGTTTTATTCAGTCTTTAACTCAGGTTCTTAATCCTGGTCATGGCCTCCAATACGTTGTCACGATCGGCAAAAGCTGAAAAGCGGAAGTAGCCCTCGCCTGCCGGGCCAAAACCCGACCCGGGGGTTCCCACCACGTTGGCTTCATTCAACACTTTATCGAAGAAATCCCACGAGCTCATTCCTCCTTTGGTTTTCACCCAAACATACGGAGCATTCACTCCACCATACACGGTATAGCCGATTTCATTCAGGCTTTCACGCATAATCCGGGCATTTTCCATGTAGTAGGCAATCACTTCCTTCACTTCTTTTTTGCCTTCGGGTGTATAAACGGCAGCCGCAGCTTTTTGAACAGGATACGACACCCCATTGAACTTGGTTGAATGGCGACGCAACCACAATTTCTTCACCGAGTGGGCATTGCCCTGGCTATCGTAGGCTTTCAGCTCTTCGGGAATGACCGTAAATGCACAGCGTGTTCCGGTGAATCCGGCTGTTTTCGAGAAGCTGCGGAATTCGATGGCTACTTCTTTGGCGCCTTCAATTTCGTAAATCGACCGCGGAATGGAGTCATCGGTGATGAACGCTTCGTAAGCGGCATCAAACAAGATGATGCTTTTGTTTTCGCGGGCATAGTTCACCCATTTGGTCAGCTCTTCCTTGCTGGCTACGGTTCCGGTTGGGTTGTTCGGATAACACAGGAAAATCAGGTCGGGACGCTCGGTTGGCAAATCGGGCGTAAAGCCATTTTCATCGGTGCAGGGCATGTAAATCACCCCTTCGTAGTAGCCATTCGGCTGGCAGGCACCTGTTTTGCCAGACATCACGGTCGTATCGGCATAAACCGGGTAAACCGGATCGCAAATCGCAATCTTGTTCGATGCGCCAAAAATCTCCTGGATATTTCCGGTGTCGCACTTCGAACCATCAGAAACAATAATATCATCAGCCGGAATATCGATTCCGTTGGCCTGATACGCATTTTCTGCTATCGCCTTGCGCAAAAACTCATAGCCTTGCTCCGGTCCGTATCCTTTAAACGATTCGGGCTTTCCCTGCTCGTCAACACCTTCGTGAAAGGCTTTCAACACGGTCGGAACCAAAGGGCGGGTGACATCACCAATACCCATTTTTATGATTTTTTTGTCGGGATTGGCTGCCACAAATTCATTGACGCGCCGTCCAATTTCGGGAAACAAATAGCCCGCTTGCAACTTCAGATAATGCTCATTAATCAATGCCATATCAATTTTTTATTTTTAGTGATTATTTTCTGTGAATCTGTTCAAATTCAGGCCTGCAAAGGTATAAAATTGCGGGGGTTCTGCCTAAAAGCAAGACAAATTTTAATTTTTGAAGAACGACCAGTTCATCGTTGCGCAAGCAAAGCCAACGCTTTAAACGCGATCGTGAATCAAACAAGGGAAAATACCAAAAAGCATGAAAACCACTGAATGCGCTCACCTTAAAAAACCGCTTTGGCGATCACACGCGTCGTGCTTATCCTTGGAATTTGAACGTTGAAATGGCAACCGGCTGACGTCCTGACCGCTCATTTTCGAACAATTTACCGTCCTCAAGGCCGAAATTCAAAAAAGGCAAGACGGTCGGCAGCAAATTTCTTACCGGCTCGTACATTTGCGAATCCGCTTTTACGTCCTCCGGAATTAGGCCGATACTTTCATCCAATTCATCAATAACAATAAGCAACACACTTAAAATCAATGCCGATTTGATGATGCCAAAAAGAATGCCGGCCAGCCGGTTGATAAAGCCCAGAGCAACAGCCGAAATGATGGTTTCGACCGCCTTGCCAATTAAATGGACCAGCAGTACAATAACAATAAAGGTAGCGATAAATGCAACCAAGCCGAGGTGTTCGGGCTGGTAGTTGAAGGTATCAACGATAAACCCGGCCGTGAGGTGCGAAAAATGGATGGCGCCCCAAATACCCAAGATCAGTCCGGCAAGCGACGCCACTTCGGCTACAAAGCCTTTATAAAATCCGCGAAATGCGGCCAGTACCAGCAATACCCCAAGAATAATATCGATATAATTCACGTCAATAGATTTAAATGGCCAGATGAATGTTGTTGATTTTTGCCTGAAAATATTTTTAAGTAAAAATAGAAAAATATTTTTGCTAAGATGGTCAGTAGGTAGTTTCAATCAAAAAAGATAAATTTGACTGCTACAGAACAGGATTCTGTCATTTGTTTTAACCCTGTAAAATCAGACCTATGCCGTTTATTAATTCTGTGATCAACTGGATCAATTTCAAGCGAATCAATGAGATCGACCTCTTTAAAGAACATCCTTTTGACACTCAGCTCGAAGTATTTTTCGATCTGCTGAAAGAAGCCAGCGACACAGAGTTTGGGCGAACATACGACTTCAAAAGCATTCGCTCCGAAAAAGAATTCAAAGAACGTGTCCCCATTCGCTATTACGAAGATTTTGCACCCTATATCGAACGTTTGCGTCAAGGAGAGAAAAATTTGATTTGGCCGGGCGAAATCAAATGGTTTGCCAAATCGTCGGGAACCACCAACGACAAAAGCAAATTCATCCCCGTCAGCAAGCAATCGCTCGAAGATGTTCACTTTCGCGGAGCCAAGGATGTTTTTGCACTCTACCTGAAAAACAATCCCGACTCGGGCGTGCTGTTCGGGAAAACGCTCACCCTGGGTGGCAGCCAGCAGGTGAACAACTTCAGCAACAAATCGTATTTTGGCGACCTCTCTGCTATTTTAATTGAGAACACGCCTTTTTGGGCCGAGTTTATTCGCACCCCATCGGTCGAAGTGGCTTTGTTGGAAGAGTTTGAAGAAAAAATCGCCAAGATCATTGACGAGTCGCTGGATGAAAACGTGACCTCGCTGGCCGGAGTTCCCTCCTGGTTTTTGGTGCTGCTCAACCGGATTCTGGAACACACGGGCAAAAGCAGCATCCTGGACGTGTGGCCCAACCTGGAAGTTTTTATTCACGGTGGAATCAAGTTCGATCCGTATCGCGAACAATACCAGCGCATCATCCCATCGGCATCCATGAACTACATGGAAACCTACAATGCTTCGGAAGGCTTTTTTGCCATTCAGGACGACCCCGACAGCAGCGACATGCTTTTAATGCTCGACTACGGAATATATTATGAATTCATCCCGATGGAAAATCTGGAGGATGAAAATCCAAAAACACTCAGCCTGTCCGAGGTTGAACTGGACAAAAACTACGCTTTGGTGATTAGCACCAACGGCGGGCTTTGGCGATACATTATTGGCGACACGGTTCAATTCACCTGCAAAAAACCCTTCAAAATAAAAATTACCGGGCGAACCAAACATTTTATCAATGCCTTTGGCGAGGAAGTGATTGTGGACAATGCCGAACAAGCACTGAAGATTGCCACCGAGCGTACAAAAGCCATTGTGAAGGAATACACGGCCGGGCCGGTTTTTATGAAACAGGATCAGAAAGGAGCACACGAGTGGATCATCGAGTTTGAGCAGGAACCCAATGACCTGGAGTACTTTGTTGATGTACTGGATGACGCACTGAAGACGCTCAACTCGGATTACGAAGCCAAGCGCCACAAAAATCTGACTTTGGAAAAGCCTCACCTTTTGGTGGCCAAGCCGGGTTTATTTTACGAGTGGATGAAACAACGCGGCAAAGTGGGCGGACAAAACAAGATTCCGCGACTGGCCAACGACCGAAAATACCTGGATGAATTGATCGAGCTGCAAAAAAGATTGTAATTTATAGCCCGGATTCAGGTAGCTCGACTAAATTTGTAAATCAAAATTGAAAATAAGAAATCATGCATATTGCTCTCGCAGGTAACATTGGTGCCGGAAAAACAACCCTGACTGCCTTATTGGCTAAACACTACGGATGGCGACCACATTACGAAGATGTGGACGAAAACCCCTATTTGAATGATTTTTACGAAGATATGCAACGGTGGTCATTCAACCTGCAAATCTACTTTTTAAATAGTCGGTTTTCACAAATTATGGACATCCAGAATTCGGGAAAGACCGTGGTTCAGGACCGGACCATTTACGAAGATGCAGAAATTTTTGCGCCCAACCTGCATGCCATGGGCTTAATGTCAACGCGTGATTTCAACAACTACGTCACGCTTTTCCGGCTGATGAGCAAGCTGGTGAAAGCACCCGACCTGTTGATTTATTTGCGGGCCAACGTGCCAACGCTGGTCAACCAGATCCAGCAACGCGGCCGCGAATACGAAAACTCCATTCGCCTGGATTATTTGAAGCAATTGAACGAGCGCTACGAAGCCTGGATCAGTCACTACAACGAAGGCAAATTACTGATCATCAATGTTGATAAAATTGATATCACCAACAACCCGGAAGACCTGAGCAGTGTGATTGATAAGATTGATGCACAGATTCACGGTTTGTTTTAAGCCGTGTACGGCGCATGCGAACTCTTAACCTGTTGATATCGCGTTCCGAAGCTTAACCGCAAACGATCGGCTGGAAGTCAATGAGTGCCATTCATCGTCATTCAATGGTCGTGGATTGTTCAGAAAACTGCGCAATCAACCCTTAAATGCGTCAACTTCCTGCTTAATCAGCTGTAGTTCTTCGTCCGGAATTCTGGCGCCAAACACTTGAATCACTTTACTGGCCAGCAGCGAAGCCAACTTTCCACAGTTTTCCAGGCTGAAACCATTGGCTAAACCGTACAAAAATCCCGACGCGTAAACATCGCCGGCTCCGGTGGTATCGATGCTTTTGACCTGGGGTGTTTCAACTTTCACAAACTGGTCGCCCGCCTGAATAAGCGAGCCATCGCGACTAATTTTGACGACGGCTATTTCGCATTGGCTGGCTATTTGTTTCAATGCAGCCTTGGGCTCCAGGCCGGTGTAGGCTTTGGCTTCCTCTTCGTTGGCAAATACAATGTCGACATACTCAGCAATCAAACCCTTTAGAAAGTCGAGGTTGGCTTCCACCACGTTGAAACTGGCTAGGTCGAGTGCAATTTTCAGTCCTTGCTTTTTCGCCAACTTCAACACGCCCTCAATTAAAGCATGATTGAAAACCAGGTAACCTTCAATATGCAGGTAATCGTAGTTTGAAAAGAGTTCCTGAGAAAGCTCGTCGACACTCAGTTCGCTGGCCGCACCCAGGTAAGTTCCAAAAGTGCGCTCCGAATCGGGCGAAATCAGCGTGGCCGCTTTCCCGGTAGGAATCTGGCTATAAAACAGGTGTGGGACGATTCGGTTTTTTTCAAATTCGTCCTTGAAGAAGTGGCCCATCGGATCATTCGAAATTTTACCGATAAAGCCAGCGCTACCGCCAAGTTGTGCGATGGCCCTTACCGTATTGGCTGCGGATCCTCCGGTTTCAATCGAGCGTTCCAGCCCTTCGGTCGAATCCAGGATTTTTTGCGAAAGCGGGGCATCAACCAAGGTCATGCTCCCTTTGGGCAGCTGAAAAGTATTGAGCAGCTGGTCATCTTCCAACTGAACGAGAATATCAACCAAGGCACTTCCAATGCCCACAATTGTTTTTGGTGTCATAGCGTTTTTCATAGGCTGGCAAAAATAATAAAAAACACGCTCCGCTGAACAATACGCGTAGGCAACAATAGACAACTCGTAGCCGCCAGCAATAGGCAATAGGTTGTCAAGGATAAACGGCAAGTAGTCAAGGACAGAAAGGACGTAGCCAACAATAGGCAATAGGTTGTCAACGATAAACGACAGGTAGTTATGGGTAGACCAGCATCAAGGGACGGCGGTTGAGCAGGATGAATGACCTCTCCTGAAATGTTCTGACAGATTTATACTTGATTGCTGGCAAGTAAAAAGGGTTGCCTATGGCGCACCGGGCTTTCCCGACTGAAGAACAATAATATCCTCCGGCAAACGGTTTTGATGGTTGTAATTCTCTATATTTGCAGGGCTATGACACGAAAAAACGCCACCAATGACGGCTGAAGAGAGAAACAACAACTGGTTTCGACAGGTATTTGACAAACACTACAAAGCGATTCGAAACTTTGTTTACTACTTATCCGGGGACCTGAGCCTGGCTGATGATTTGACCCAGGATGTATTTTTGTTTTTGTGGGAAGAACGCGATAAGATCAACGATGAAACCGTTAAATCCTATTTATTCACCATCGCAAAGAACCGGTATTTCAAACATCATCAAAAAAAAACCATTCGTCTGAATTTCGTCAACAAGCTGATCAACGAACCAAACCACGAGTCACCCGAATTTGTTTTGGAGCTAAAGGAATTTGATCAAAAGTTGCAGTCAGCAATTGCGGAGATTCCAGATAAAACCCGTGCTATTTTCTTAATGAGCCGCATTGACCAAATGACTTACAGCGAAATTGCCACAGTGATGCAACTGAGCAACAAAGCGGTCGAAAAGCACATGAGTAAAGCCTTGCAATTGTTACGGCAAAAAGTGGACAAAAAATTATGAGCCAGGAACATGAAAAAATAGATAAGCACATTTCCAACTGGCGTGTTCCCGAATCGATTGGAGAACAAGCTGCCTGGGAACGCTTGATGGAAGCCAAAAGCCAGCATAAGCCCGTCAGAAAAATTGATTTTCGCCGTATCGGGCAAATTGCGGCTGGCCTTGCCGCTGCTGTCTTGCTTGTGTTTGTTTTGGCCGAATCGGGCGTTTTGGCACACCGCGAGCACAACCAGGCCATGGCCAGTCAAACGGTTTGGCTACCCGACAGCAGCCTGATTCAACTGAAAGCCTATTCGGCTGTAAAATACCACTACCAAAAAATTGGTGGCGCCCGCTTAATCGAATTGCGCGGTGAAGCCCGCTTCGAGGTTAAAGAAGGAAATCGCTTCGAGGTTGAGTTTCCGGGCGGGCACCTGGAAGTTTTGGGCACCGAATTCACCGTTCAGGCCTATTCTGAAGAATCAGCCCGAATTGACTGCTTCAGCGGATCGGTGAAAGTGAAGCTAGACAAGCAATATTTCATACTCAAAGGAGGACAGGCCATCGTTTTTGACCAAACCGGCACAGGTGGCCCTTTCAACATTAATCCCGAACAAAAGCTGAACTTGCCTGACAACACTTACTACTGGGAAAACCGCCCGCTCAGAGAGGTTTTGACACTGATTTGTCAGCGCGAAAACTACACCTTGGAAGCTGCGGATCAGATCCTCCGGAAAAACTTCACAGGCCCCTTGCAACTGGATAAACCCGAAAAGGCCATTGGCATTTTGGCACGAGCCATGAACTTCGACTATCAATTAAATAACAACAAGCTGCAGATCGTTGAAAAAGACTAGTTACAATATGGCTTGTTTCCTGCTGATTATGCTGCTGAGTTTGCCAGTCGCCGGTCAGGAAAAAATGATTTCAGTTCAAGCCGAAAATAAAAGCCTGAGCCTTGTTTTGGAAGAATTATCCGAAACCGCCGCCATCCGGTTTGCGTTTGATGCCGACTATTTTTCTGAAATAAAAGTTAACCTGCAATACGAACAGGTTTTGCTGACCGACTTTTTGAATGAGCTGAGCAAAAAATACCACCTGCTATATGACGAGATGGATGGAACCTACGTGTTGTACCGAAATCCCGCTCCCCTCCCCGAACCAAAACCCGAACTCATCACGTTCCGCGGAAAAGTGTTTGACCAAAACACGGGCGAACCGCTCCTGTTTTGCAATGTTGGCCTGGGCGAACAGCAAGGTACGATAACCAACGAACTGGGTATTTTTAGTGCCAAGGTAGAAAAAGCAGCCGACATCCGCGTTCAAATCAGTCATTTGGGCTACCGCCAGCTCGACACCACGCTGCAAATCGCCAGCCAACCGTTTCATCAACTGGAGCTTGCTCCGTTCGACATTCATATTGAAACGATCAATGTTTACCAGCAGGAGAAAAATGTGCTGGAATTGGGGAGCCAGCCGGACCGAATGGCATTCAACCCCAAACAATCGGAAAATTTGCCGCGCATTGACGACAGCGATCTGGTAACGGCACTGACCTTGATTCCCGGCGTCAATTTTTTGGGAGGTGAGAACGCAGGCATTTCGATTCGGGGAGGATCGCCATCGGAAAACCTGATTTTACTCGATGGCATGCCAGTATTGGAAACCAGCCATTTGTTCGGTAATCTAAGTGTGTTAAATGCCAAATACATTTCGCAGGCTTTTGTTTCGCGGGGGGCTTTTGATGCCCGCTACGGCGAACGAATTTCCGGAATTGTCGAACTCACCGGAAAAAGCAACTACTATCGCCCTAGCCTCGATTTATCGGCCAACCTACTGAATGTAAATGCCACCGGCACCGTCCCAATTGGAAAAGTGGCCTCCCTGAGCGGCGCTTATCGAAAATCATACATCGACCAATGGGAAAATTATCTCTACCGGCAAATTCTGGAGCAAGGCTCCCCAAGCGGCGAAGATGAGTCTGCTGTTGTTCCAACAGTCGCCTATGACGATCTCAATTTCAAATTCAGCCTTACACCATCCGAAAAACAGGAAATTAGCATTAGCGTACTGGAAGGCAATGATTTGCAAGACCGGGAATTCCTTTTTAATGAAAACTCACGCCTTTACCGCAACCAGCAAGCCGACAGCAAAAATCGCGGAATCAGCGGAAACTGGCGTTATCAGCCCAATACAAACTGGCAGCTCCACCTGAATGCAGGCTACAATGAACTTGAACGGTCATCCGGATCAATTGCGGGGCTCCAGCCAAACAGACAAGGAAAAGGTGGCAAAGAAGAGCTGGACACAGACGACAACCAATTGCAGGAATTGATTGCCAGCATGTCGGCCGAATGGACAACCGGCAATTATAGCCATGCTTTTGGATTTGGGTTTAACCACGACCAGGTATCGTACACCTACCTAAGCAAGCGGACCACCGGAGCTATTCAATCCGATTCCATCAACTACGATTCGAAGTTGACCATCCTGCATGCCTACCTTCAGGAGAAAGTTCAATTAACTGACCGTTTGCAAGCCCGCTTGGGCATGCGTGTCAACCATGAAAACCAGCAAAACAAATTGTACCTGCAACCCCGATGGGGAATGAGTTACGATCTTTCCGACGCAGTCAAACTGTTTTACTCCGGAGGTACTTACTACCAGTTTTTATCGCGAATTCGGAAGATCGACAGCAACGGCAACAGCGACCTGGTTTGGTATTTACCAGATTCAGCGGGCATGGGAATTCTTGAATCGCAGCAGCATGTTTTGGGTTTCCGCTACGAAAAAAATGGTCTGTCAGTCGATGTGGAACCCTACTACAAAAGCACTACCGGTAAGTTGAATTTGTATGCCGAAACCAGCGGGGGGAAGGAAAAAACAATCCACTATGTGCAGCGGAGTGGTGAAGCCAGAAACTACGGACTGGATGCCTTGGTTCACTACAAACAAGGCATTTTCACCCACATGCTGGCTTATTCGCTATCGGAATCGGTGGAGCGATTTGAAGTATTTAACAACGGACAAGACTATCCGTCGTTTGATGACCAGCGCCACCGCTTGCGTTGGACCGAAATGGCGCGCTACAAAAGCTGGATTATTTCAACCAACCTAACCTATCATACCGGCAGCCCTTTTCTTATGACAGAAGGGGAAAGCAGCCAGGAATTTGGGCGCCTGCCATTCTTTGTCCAGGCTGATTTTTCACTCATCAAACGATGGAACTACAAATTCTTCACCCTAAGTTCAGGCGTTTCGCTGCTTAATTTCTTAAACCGCGAGAATGTGCTTGAAATCGACAACTTCAGCATTGCTGATGAGGCCGGATCTTATTCTGTTCGTACTGATGTTACGGCCATGCGATTCACGCCGGTTTTTTTCTTCAATATTAAATTACAATAAGTCAACAACTTGGAACACACTCTTGAAAAAACTTCATTTTTAGGGTAGGGTATTTTGTGCCGAATGACTATTAAGGGCATCAACATATTTATTGCATGATGTTCACAAGCAAAAACAAATATTCTTTTCCTGTATTACTTGTCCTGCCATTCAAGCAAGAGCAGATCGATCAGGTAATTAGCAGTTATAGAATACCTGACACGAAAGAGAAGGAGCTTGTGTTCGATCAAATTCTACAAAAAATTGAAGAAGGTAAAAGTCAGTCTCGGGGAAAATTATCACGCCTGAATGTCATCTATCAACTCACTATTCCGGTTGCGGCTTCTCTTATTCTGATTTTCCTTCTTCATGTTTTTCTGGCCAAATCAACTTTCGAAAACGACACCCGGGAGGCCCTATCACTTCGGCTTCCTGACCAATCGCGGATCGTACTGAGCCAAAACAGCACCGCCACATACCCCAAATATTGGTGGAAACGAGAAGTAACACTCAAAGGCGAAGCTTATTTTGAAGTTGAAAAAGGCAACAAATTTACTGTTGAAACATCAAATGGTGAGGTTCAGGTGCTCGGAACACGATTCCTGGTTTCGGAGCAAAACAACCAACTAACGGTGAACTGTTACGAAGGGAAGGTACAGTTTGCAAATAAAAAACAAAAACAATTGGTTACCGCGGGAAACTCTTTGCAATACAAAAACCAAACTTTAAATGAGTTGACAAGTTTGGATGCAGAATACCCAAAAGTAGCCCGCTTCAACCGGTCGTTCTCCAATGAGAGCCTGGAGGAGGTCATGGATGATCTTGGACGGTTTTTTAATCTTGACATCCAGTTGAAAATTGAAGGTTCAAAACACTTTAGCGGCACCATTGATTCGGCTGACGCTGAAACGGCGATCGGGATTATTTGCCGTTCGCTCAACCTCGATTGCCATACGAATCCGGCCAACCAGATCACCATCAGTGAAGCTAAGAAACAAGGAAATTTGACGAACAGGATATATGCGAAATTAATGACGAAGTAGTGAGAGTAAAATGTGTAAGAAAGATTAATCATTAATGAAAATTAAAAAGTTATGAAGAACAAGATGAAAACAAGAATGATCCTGTTACTTGGACTGATCGTAGGATTTGCAACATCCTGTACCAACGATGAGGATATTTCAAAAAATCCGGATGGAAAAGGAACGGTTTCGTTTTTAGTGACCGACGCCCCATTCCCAACCAATTTAGTTGCGCAAGCCAATGTGACCATTGATAAAATTGAAATTCGTAAAGCGGATGAAGCTGAAGGAGAGGAAACCGAAGGATCCTCGTTCATGGTTCTAAGTGAAGAAACCATGGAATTCAACCTGTTGGATCTGAGAAACGGTGTAACCGCCGAGCTGACCAACGCGGAGCTGGATGCAGGAACTTACGACCAAATCCGGTTGCATGTGGTTGATGCCAGCGTGGTTCTGAGTGATGAAGCCAGTACAACTTTTGATTTGAAGATCCCAAGTGGATCAGCCAGCGGACTCAAAATCAACATCAAAGATGGCCTTGTTGTGCAGGATGGCGGTTTCGCAACGGTACTTTTAGACTTTGATGTGAGCAAATCGTTTGTCGTTCAAGGCAATCCATTGACCAATGCTGGCATCAAAGGATTCATCTTCAAGCCAGTCATTCGTGCAGTTGTGGAAGAAGCAACCGGAAGCATTGAAGGCCACGTCACTGTTGGAGATACATTGGCTGTTGGAAACGCAACAGTTGAATTTTACGACATGGATTCCTTAGTTACTTCGGCCCTGACAGACAGCACCGGATTTTATGCAGCCATTGGCTTGCCACTGGGTGAGTACGACCTGAAAGTGCTGGCTGACGGATATGTTGAAGCAGAAGTGGAAGATGTTGCAGTAACATCGAACAAAGCTGTAACGGTAGACATTTTGGTGGAACCAGAAGAGGCAGAAGAAACGCCAGCTGAAGGCGACGAAGGAACAGGTGAAGGAACTGACGAATAATATATCGTTCGGTTTCGACCAAAGATACTTGATTGGGTGAACGATTAGTTCATGGGTTTTAGAGATAGATTAAGGGGCAACTCTTTTTCTATCTCTTTTTGAACAAGTTCTCGCGCTGGAGAAGATCAATCAAAAAAAGCAGAAGGATGACAGAATCCGAGCTTTCGATTAAAAATACTTGATTGGGTGAACGATTAGTTCATGGGTTTAGAGATAGATTAAGGGGCAACTCTTTTTCTATCTCTTTTTTTGTGGAAACAGAGGACATTCTACGGCCTTTGACTCTTTAATAAGCATTGATCATGATTGGCAGAAGACTTTCGTTTAGGCAGGAAGAAGAATCAAGTGAATTGCGTTCGTCATCACAAGCTTTACCCCAATGAATAGCTACCAATTGAAAATGCCGTGCAGCCTAACTTCTTATTCCATGTCAAATACGCTTAAATTTCGGTAACGTCCTAAATTTTGTCCCTTGTTTTCTATTCCAAAAGCCTCGTAGGATTGATACAGATGGGCATACTGCGTCCACCAGTGGAAAATAAAAAACCTAAGCTTCTTCAATTTTATTCAGCCCCAAAGAGGAGCTTACCTGGATTTTTTTTTTGCGCTGTGAATCGATTGATCCCAGAAGACTATTGGAAAAAGTGTTGCGATATTCATCGGTGTTGAAAAAGACAACACGTCGTCTATTGACTTGATATTCTGCATGTTCGCCTGCTGCTTAGTTTTCACTGTTTAAATCTTCAACAGTCGGATTGTTTAATTTTTGAATAGGCTTTCTCTTTGAACTCTCATTATCAGCTGTTTATTGGGTTTGGTTTTTTTGGCATTCTATTTGGCAAAAGGATAGTCGAAATGAATTATCAGCTGACTATCAGCATCATAAAGTTATTAGAATAAAAACCACGCTTAATATCAACGTTATGAAAACCATTTTTTCTTCCATTTTTACGTTGTCATTTTTAATCTTCAGCATGGCCGCTTTGGGTAATGTTGAAAATGATAACAAAACAGGAGATCAGACAGAAGCAACAAGCTTGCAGGTTGTGAGTTCTCCGGAGTTATTCGATCTGACTTCTACCTGGGTTTCCAGCTTTGAAGCTCAACACCCAGCATTAAACATTCGTATTACCCAACTCACTGATGAATCATCATTATCGGCAGAGGCTCTTTACCTGCTAAGCCCTGAGCAACAGATTGCCGGTCAAGAAGACTCAGCCTGGCAAATGGTGGTTGGGCACGATGTGGTCGTTCCAATTGTCAACTCAAACAATCCCTTGTTTGAAGCAATTGCCCAAAGAGGTGTAAACGCTGAAGATCTTGCCATACTTCTTGCCGAAACCCCCAACTGGTCGATGCTTGTTGACGACGCACCGGCAAACCCGGCAAAAACGTATGTCATTAATGATCAGCAGGTCACGGGTAAGTTCGCCGCTTATGCACAAGCTGAAATTCGAGCTACGAGGGTGAGTTCCGCCGCTGAGCTCATTGCAGCAGTGCAGCAGGACGTCAATGCCATTGGCTTTTGCAAACTCATCGACATCATCAATGTGGAGACTAATACTTTTGCCCCGCAAATCAGTGTACTCCCTATCGACAAAAACCGCAATGGCCGATTAGATCAGTTTGAAAACATTTATTCGAGCCCTGAAGCCTTGACCAGAGGCGTTTGGATTGGTAAATACCCCAAAGAACTATGTGGTGATATTTGTGCACTGGCAGTCACCGAACCCACGAACCAAGTGGCCATCGACTTTCTAAGCTGGATAAGCAGCGACGGACAGGAGCAACTGGCTCACGCAGGTTTCAGCCAACTGTCAAGCCGGGAAAAAAATGCCAACATGGTGGCATTTACTAAACCCGTAACTCCCGGAGCCAGCAATGGCAATCAAGCCTTCTTGTCTTTCGGTTGGATGCTTGCAATCGGAATGGCACTGGTGCTTCTATTGGTTGGTTTGCTCGTACGGTCAAAACGTAAGGAAAAGCTGGGGATTGACAGCGAAGACATTGAAATGACTCCAGCTATGAATGAGAATTCAATCAAGGCACCAGCCGGCTTGTACTACGATAAAACACACACCTGGGCTTTTATGGAACGCGACGGATTGGTAAAAATCGGTGTCGATGATTTCATGCAGCACCTCACCGGATCGCTGACCCACATTAAAATGAAAGAATCGGGCGAAAAAGTTAGAAAAGGTGAAAAAATACTGAGCATTGTTCGCGATGGCAAGCAACTGGACCTTTACGCGCCGGTGTCCGGAATCATCAAAAGCCGCAACGAGTCGCTTTTAAGCATGCCACAGCAAGTCAATACAGATCCTTATACCAACGGGTGGGTGTACCAGATTGAACCCTTGAACTGGACCCGCGAAGTGCGCCTGCTGTTTATGGCCGACACCTACAAAGAATGGCTGGAAGATGAGTTCGCCCGGTTGAGAGACTTCCTGGCGACTTCGGCCAACTCCAACACCGTTGTTTTCGAGCACATCGTTCTTCAGGATGGCGGCGAACTAACGGACAACATCTTGGCAGATCTAGGTCCTGAAGTGTGGGAAGATTTTCAAACCCATTTCATCGACACCTCGAAATAAGCAAACTAAACTTCTATAATCACTATCCTTAAAAGTTGAATTATGACTATCGATCGTAGAAAATTTTTCAAAAGCGTCGCGATCACGGGCATGACCATTATTGGTGTGAATGCCACAGGAGCCAATAAAAAGAGCTCCGGCGACGATGATACGGAATTTCACGGCATTCTTTACGACTCCAGCATCTGCATCGGATGCCAGGCCTGTGAAAAAGCATGTGCCGAAGCCCACGGCCTGCCTGAACCCACTGCCAAACCGGAAGTGGGCGTCATCCGGAAAACCAGTGAAAATCAGCGCTGCGTCATCAACGCCTACGAAACTTCGCAAGGCGAAGTGTATGTGCGGAACCAATGTATGCATTGCAACGAGCCCGCCTGCGCTTCCGCCTGTCTGACCCAGGCCATGTATAAAACCAAGGAAGGCCCGGTCATTTGGCGCGAAGACAAATGTATGGGTTGCCGTTACTGTATGATTTCATGTCCGTTTGACGTACCAAAATTCGAATACGGCAGCACCAACCCGAAGATTCAAAAGTGTGACATGTGTTACGATCGGATTATCAAAGGTGAGAAACCGGTTTGTGTTGAAACCTGCGGCGATGCTTTGTTCTTTGGAACCCGCCGCGAACTGGTTGCCGAGGCACGCCGCCGGATTGCTGAAATCCCTGAATTGTATATCGATCAGATTTATGGTGAACATGTTGCCGGAGGAACGGGCTACTTATACCTGGCTCCGGTTGATCACAAAGAACTGGGATTCGACACGA
Organism: Sunxiuqinia dokdonensis; assembly: GCF_001270965.1. Classification (GTDB taxonomy): domain Bacteria; phylum Bacteroidota; class Bacteroidia; order Bacteroidales; family Prolixibacteraceae; genus Sunxiuqinia; species Sunxiuqinia dokdonensis. The sequence goes on from NZ_LGIA01000161.1 coordinate 35,959, forward strand.
GGCTGCAGAACTCATCATACCCGGCACTAACCAAAGGATTCCTGTACAGTGTTCCATCCGTTTTTGTTTTGGTTCCAACGCTGTTGCTGGGAATTCACGAAGCTACTAAATCACGCAAATCAAAAGAAGAAAATCATGACTAGTCCGATATATCCTTTGACCAAAGAAAAAGAAAGCCAATCGACCTGGCAATTTTTAATGAACGAGCTCAAGCCCAGGGGAAAATGGCTCACACCTTTCAATCTGATTTCCATTCCGATTATTCTGGTTGGACTGGCCTTAATTGTCATCCGTTTTACCGAAGGGCTGGGAGCTGTTTCCAACATCAACCAAGAAGTTCCGTGGGGACTGTGGAAAGGTTTTAATGTGGTAACCGGCGTGGCCTTTGCGGGCGGCGCGTATGTGCTCACTTTCATTGTTTATATTTTGAAGGTTGAAAAGTACCACTCCATTGTTCGCGTCACGGTACTGAACGGCTTTCTGGCGTACATGTTTTACGCCGGTGCGCTGGTGCTCGATCTGGGTAAACCCTGGAACATCTTCAACCCAATCATCGGCAATAACTTTGGAGCCAGCTCGGTGTTATTTCTGGTGGCTTGGCACTTCTTGCTGTACATTATTGCTCAGCTGATTGAATTCTCGCCGGCTGTGGCCGAATGGCTGGGAGCACGGCGCGCCCACAAAATCTTGTCGGGACTGACACTGGGAGCGGTTATTTTTGGCATCACGCTGTCAACCTTGCACCAATCGGGTTTGGGTGCCTTGTTCCTCATGGCCAGCGAAAAGATCCATCCGCTGTGGTACAATGAGTTTATTCCGCTGCTGTTCCTTGTGTCCAGCGTTTTTGCCGGTTTGTCAATGGTTATTTTTGAAGGCTCCATCAGCCAGCGCGTGTTCTTCCGGAAGATCAGCGAGAAAAACCGCCAGGCGCGCAACAGCATGGTTCAAAGCTTATCGAAGATTTGTGCTTTTGGCATGTTCGCCTACCTCTTTATGCAGTTTTTGGTATTCATTCACGGACAACACTGGGACTTGCTCAACACCTCGATGGGCTACTGGTTCTTGCTCGAAATGATCGGTTTTGTCGCACTTCCTATGGCCTTGTACTTCTATGCATCGCGCACATCCAACCTCACACTGAGCCGGGTGGCCGCAGTCATCACAATCGTCGGGATTATTCTGAACCGGCTCAATGTTTCAATTATCGCTTTCCGCTGGGATGCCGCCGTTCGCTACGTTCCTTCCTGGATGGAGGTGGTTGTTGCCATCACCATCATACTCGTTCAAATTTGGATTTTCAGGTGGGTCATCAGCCGCATGCCGGTGCTGGACGAACCACCCAAATGGGCTAAAAATACCAGTCATTAAACCTGTTGTTCCTTGCAATCAAGGATCAACCTAAAAATAAATTGTTATGGACGGATTTACATACACCAATATTTTTGAAACCAAAGGAATCGAATATTTGGCGATCATTGCCTTCTTTTTGATTATGGTTCCTTTCTGGATGTTACTGACGCGAAAGTCGAAACAATCCATGCAAACCCAACTGGCTGGCGGACTCATCACAGCCCAATCGCTACGCATTCCGCAGGGAATCTTTTTCAGCAAATTCCACAGCTGGGCTTACCTCGAAAAAACCGGAAAAGCCCGGGTTGGACTGGACGATTTGCTGCTCCACCTGACCGGCGAAGTCAGTATCAGCCACCTGCGTGAGCCAGGCGAAAAAGTACAAAAGGGCGAGCTATTAACCCAAATCAACCATGATGGGAAAAGCCTTAAGATTTTTGCTCCCATCTCGGGCGAAATTGTGCGAACCAACGAACAGTTGGTGGATGAACCTGAACTGATGAAGGCCGACCCCTACCAGCAAGGATGGATGTACGTCATTCAGCCGTCGAACTGGAAAGCCGACACCAACACCCATTTTCTGGCCGAAGATGCCAGCAAGTGGGCAGCCCAGGAGTTGGATCGTTTCAAGGATTTTCTGTCGGCTTCGGTGATGAAGCATCTGGCTAATCCAAACCAAGTTGTTCTGCAGGATGGTGGCGAATTGATTGACCAGCCACTGGCCGAACTGCCGGAAGAAGTTTGGGAAGATTTCCAACAGACCTTTCTGAGTTAAATCGTTGAGCTTGTAGTTTAATTCCGGCTGGCAAAACTTTGGCATGAAAGGTCAAAGCAGGCCGGCCGGAATTTGTTGTTCCCACTGCGAAGTTCTATACACCCTTAGGGCTTAAAACCGGACAGATGTTATAAAACAAAACCATCATTTGAATCCGATTTCAATTATAAAAATTAACTTCGTCCGTAGTAACTAACTTTTTGCCTGTCACCATGCCTTGGTATAAGAGAATAAAAAAGAAAAACCGCATTGGAACGCCCATTGTCAACGGCTATGTCAAGTTCCGGTCGTCCATCTACGGGCGTGTTATTTTTGTCATCACCATCGCTTCGCTTGTGCTGTTTGTCTCCTTTGGAATCATTTTCCGGTCGGTGAATGAGAACTACATGAAATCGGTGATTAGCGAAAACGGCAACAACATTGGCTACCTGGTTGAAGGAGCATTGTACGATGCCATGCTGAAAAACGATCAGGCCTCACTGCAACGAACCCTGGACTTGATCAACTCGATGTCGGGCATCGACAATGTGAGCATGTATGATAACAACAACAACCTGGCGTACACCTCCATTTCAGCCCACTCATCCAATCACAGCGACCCGGACTGTGCCAGCTGTCACGAGGATTTTGAGCAGATGTTTTCGCGCGAAGAAAAATCCTACCGGATTATCGAAGCCAAAAGCGAATGTATCATGAATCCGGATAACGACAGCATCCGCAACCTGATGATCAAGTCGCCCATTCTGAATAATCCTTCGTGCTACACAGCCGCCTGCCATGCCCATAGTCCCGACGAAAAAGTGCTGGGTTCATTGATCATTAAAATGCCGCTTGAAAAACTGGACAGTGCCTTACAGGAATCAACCACCGACTTCTTTTTGATGGCTGCCCTGATGACGGTTTTGCTCATTGGCTTTTTAGTGCTTTTCACCAACAAAAAAATTAAAAATCCGCTCAACGAAATCATTCTGGCTGCCGAGGCGGTTGCCAAAGGTGATAAAAACACCCGACTCAGAATCAAACCGAACCAACTTTCCGACATGCGTATGGTTTCCTACGCTTTCAACGAAATGTTGGACAATTTGCATACGGCTACCCTCGAACTTCAAAACTGGTCGCAACAGCTCGAATACAAGGTGCAGAAGAAATCGGAAGAGCTGGGACAGGCCCAGAATGAATTGATTAATATTGAGCGGATCGCATCGCTTGGTAAATTGTCGCTGTCGGTAGCGCACGAAATTAACAATCCCCTATCGGGCATTTTGGTTTATACGAAGTTGATCCATAAACAGCTGAGTAAACCTGATCTGGAGCCGGAGAAGGTTGAAGTGATGCTGAAGCATTTGAAATTGATTGAAAGCGAAACCAAACGTTGCGGCGACATTGTGAAAGGCTTGCTGGATTTCTCGAAAAAAGACCAGGAAGGATTTGAGCCGAAGCATCTGCATGAAATTTTGCACGACACTGCCGAGCTGATGTCGCACCCGATGAAAATTGCCAACATCCACTTTTTATGCGACTTTTCAGCAAAAAGAGATTTGATTTCGTGTAGTCCCAACCAAATCAAACAAGCCTGCATTGCCCTGTTGGTGAATGCATCGGAGGCAGTGACCGAAAATGGCGAAATTACCTTCCGCACACTAAATTCCGAGGATGAACACGTTCGGATTGAAGTGATTGACAATGGAGTGGGGATTGATGAAGCGGATCTGCCCTACGTTTTCGAACCATTCTTTTCGACCAAGGAAAAGGCCAGCGGAATTGGACTGGGCTTGTCCATTGTACATGGCATCGTTCAAAATCACAAAGGAAAGATCGAAGCAAAGTCAGAACAGGGAGCCGGCACGACCATGGCTATCACCCTGCCGCTAATAAAAACATGAAATAATTTATACGGAACTTAATGAAAATGAGCCATGACAAAGAAAATCTCCATATTAGTTGTTGACGATGAACGATCGGTTCGGGATTCCTTGTTCAATTGGTTTATCGAAGACGGTTACCATGTTGATTGTGCCGAAGATGCCAAAAAAGCTTTATCTATTCTCGAAGCTGAAAGTTTCGACATTGTGCTGGCCGATATCAAGATGCCCGGAATGGATGGCTTGGAAATGCTGAAACGCATTAAAACCATTCAGAAAGATGCCATTGTAATTATGATGACGGCTTTTGCAACAGTCGAAACGGCCGTTCAGGCGCTGAAGGATGGGGCATTCGATTATGTCACCAAACCTTTTGATCCGGATGACCTGTCGCACCTGATTCGCAATGCGTCGAAACAAATTTCGCTGATGGACGAAAACGAAGTGCTGAAGGATAAAGTAGTTTCGTTGGAAAATGTGGAAGATCTGATTGGCGAAAGCGAAGCCATGATGCAGGTGCTTCGCGAAGTTGAAAGCGTGGCCCAGTCCAACGCTTCGGTGATTATTACCGGCGAAAGTGGAACCGGCAAGGAGCTGGTGGCGCGCGCCATTCATGCCAACTCGCCCCGCCGCTACTTTCCGCTGGTGAGTGTGCATTGCGGCGCTTTGTCCGAAAGCTTGCTCGAAAGCGAACTGTTTGGCCACGAAAAAGGCGCCTTTACCGGTGCGGTGTATAATCGCAAAGGTCGGTTCGAAATGGCCGATAGCGGAACCATTTTCCTCGACGAAATTGCGACCATCTCCTCCAAAATGCAGGTGGAGCTATTGCGGGTGCTCGAAAGCAAAAGTTTTGTTCGGGTTGGCGGAAACAAGGAAATCAAATCCGACTTTCGGGTGATCTGCGCCACCAACCGCGACCTCAAGGCAATGGTCGACAACGGCGTGTTTCGCGAAGACCTCTACTATCGGCTCAATGTGGTGAACATCCAGGTGCCGCCCCTGCGTGAACGTACCGAAGATATTCCGCTGCTGGTCGACTACTTCATAAAAAAATACTGCACCACCATGAACCGGCCCATCATGACGATCGATCCGGCAGCCTTAAAAAGGTTGGAAGAGTTTCCGTTCCCGGGAAACATCCGCGAATTGGAAAACATGATCGAACGGGCCATTGTGGTTGGAAACGGCAAAAAAATCACCTTGAAAGATCTGCCGATTGAAAAGTCGGAAGCCATGCCGGCCTTTGAAAGCCTGGATGAGCTGGAAAAACATCACGTGCTGCAAATTTTGAATAAATACAACTGGAACATTTCAGCTTCGGCCAAAGCGCTCAAAGTTGACCGTGTTACCCTGTACAACAAGATCAAAAAATACCAGTTGAAGCAAACGAAATAAACCGGAAAACTTGATCGCACCCGAACCATTCATTAAACCGCGTCGCGCATGAAGCCGGAAAACATCACCTTAATCTCATTTGGATATTTCGAGAAACGATTTCTCGGTGAGATCATGTACGATGTGGAACGCGAATTCCGGGTTCCGGTGGTGATCGAGGAGGGCCATCTTGACCTGAGCGAATATTTTGATCCCGCACGTCGGCAATACAATGGCAACCTCCTGTTGCGCGATATTGACAAGCAGTTTGCTTCGGACCGGGTGAAAACCCTGGCGCTATTCAATGTCGACCTCTACATTCCTATTCTGACCTTTATTTTTGGACAGGCATTTTTAAACGGGCGCTGTGGCATTGCTTCGGCCTACCGGCTGTATAACGAACGCTACGGACTTAAGCCCGATGAACGTGTGTTTATTGACCGCCTGTGCAAGGAAGTTATTCACGAGTTGGGGCACGCCTTCGGACTGATTCACTGCCCAAACCCCACTTGTGTCATGCGATCCAGCACCTACGTGGAAGATATTGACCAAAAAAGCTGGTCGTTTTGCGCGAAATGTAAAAAAGAGTTGGGGTAAAGAATCTCAGCTTTCGGGATTTTATCTGTCTTTTCTAATCATTCTGATCTTATTCTACTGGTTGAACAGTGAAGCCTTGATCTCTTAAAAGATTGATCACTCCTTTTTCACCAGGCAAATGGCCAACTCCAACGGCGATCATCGTTGGTTGTTGCTCGATTGCAGATACAATCCGTTCTATCCAAAAGATATTTCTAGCGGTGCACATGTTGTAATAAATCTCCTCCGCTTTTTTGTCTTTCAAAAGTTTCGGATGGGTACTCCACTGACCAGTTGAATTTAGATCCTGTGCATAATAGGCCTCCTGCCCTTTTTTTGTAATTGCTATTAGCGAGTCCTTTTCCAGATCAACCAAAGCTCGTATTACTTCTTTTGCTTGAACTTGCAAGTCATCCGAAGAAAACAGAATGCTCCAATCCCTTAGTCCCAGCCGGTCCATTTCTTCCTCCGAATCCAGTTCAACAATTGGATAAGATCTGAATTTGGCAATTTTCAATATTCTCGAATCGATGTTTCTGCTGAAATCTACCATGCGCAAATACGGATTTACTTCCGCCCATTTAAGGGATTCGTTTCGGGTAATTCCCATTTGCAGATTGATTAAAAGATGGAAAGGAGCTGAGTTTATTTTCTCAGAATCAACTTTCGCATAACGCGAAAGCAAAGTGTCCAAAACGGCGATCTCATCTTCATTCAACAAATCACGATACGAAAATTGGGGCGACAAATACTTATTTACGGGTTTGATTAAATCCAGTCTTCCCGGTGTTGCCGGGTCAGATTCAACAGCCAGTTGCTTTACCGAATCAAGAACTTCAAAAAAATGAGGAACCTGGTTCAAAAAGTCACCACTCATCCCATGGTTTGTGCCAAACAAGTACGATGGTTCTTGTAGTCCGTTTCCAGTTATCCGCCACAATAAACCTCCGTCAGTGTTCTTATCACTGCCGCAACAACAAAATATAATCAGCGTCAGCAGGCCAAATATTGATTTCAAAAAAGGAAAATTCATAATCAAGGCTTTTACATATCGGAAAGAACGGTATTATGAGCCGCCTTTTCAATTTTAACAAACCGGATAAGCTTTTTGTCCTGTCTTAGTATTAGTCCATTCTTCTTGAAATGATTAAGCCAAACATTAACATCCTGATTTTCTTCATCTTTAATCGCGATATTTAAATCGAAAAGGGTAGGTTCTTCGAGCTTGCTTTCGACAGGCATACCGATCTTATCCTCTATGCTTTTGAGAATGGCTGACACACTAATACCAGATCCGCTGAGAATATAATCTTTGTAACTGTACTGAAACGTCTGACTTTGGACGTTGCCGCTTGACTCGTTGCAAGCTTCGTTGTTTGTGTCGATTGAATCTAAAATAAGAATTTCGACCTCCTTTTCGATGATCTTTGTTTCCAATCCAAAAACACTGTTTAATTGGTTAATTAAGATCGTTTGATAATTGCCCAATAGACTTGAACATGAAAAATTCATTTTGTAGAGGTGATTTGGCAAATGCGAGTCCAAATAGCTCAAGTCGCTATCATATGAAAAACGAGATATTGGAATATTGTTGTAGGCGTACTGATAAATTTGCAATGCGTTTTTTCCGGCGATTATACACCCATTGATTGTTTCAAGCGTGTCATAATACATTCCCGCTGAATATCCATTTATAATCTTCACGGGAGTGTCCATGTTCGTGGTTGTTTCAATATAGTTTCGTTCACCAAGCTCATGTCTTTGCAATTCGAATGTTATCAATGAGCTTTTGTTTTCATTCCGTCCCAATTCAGAGGGAACAAAATTCTTTTTTGCTGGCAGATTAACTGGATTATCGTTGTTTAATTCACTCAAGATTTGTTCGGTTACATAACCTGGATAAGTTTCAGCCTGAATGATTCCTTTTTTGTCGATAAGAATGGTATGTGGAATACCCGTATGAGGGAATATTTTTGACAAATTCTTTTCGCTGTCATAGATAAAGTCGAATGGATAATCATTTTTAGAAATAAAATCAATTGTCTTTTCAAAGTTGTCACTTGAAACGCAAACGATTTTTAATGAATTTGGAAATTTGCTTTTCAAAGCATTTAAATGACTCATCCCTTCAATACAGGGACCACACCAGGTTTCCCAAAATTCAATGATCGTAATTTTGCCACTGGTTTGCTCAAGGAAGTTAAAACCGGTGCAAGCACCATCTTTAATCTGCTGCAGCTCAATTGAACCAAGTTTTTCGTTGATATTATTTTCTTGTGCGTAGGTTGTAATAAAGAAGAAAAGTAGTGCGAACAATGTTGTTGTTACTTTCATGTTGTTCAGGTTAGTTTTCGTTTAAGGCTGTCTATAAGTTTTTAGTAGTTATCCTATCATCCAGATAAACTGTTGTTAAATGTAGAAATAATAATCAGTAACACAATACTGTCACGGCGAGCAATTGTCAGCGGTTTTTTAAGCTCACCTGAACACTTCCGCTCATTCGGCGCGGATACCGGAAATTCCGTCCGGAAGAGCGATCAGACCACACGGAAATGGGAAAAACGTGACGGAAGAGCCATTTGACCAGACGGAAAAGGAAAAAACCAGACGGAAGAGCGATCCAACCGCACGGAAATGGAAAAAACCAGACGGAAATGCCATTCAACCAGGTCAAATACCATTTCCGTCTGGTTTTTGGTGTTTCCGTCCGGTTTTCAGGATTAACTTTCGCTTTAGTTCGCGTTCAGCAACTGCATGATTTCATCCAGTTTTGGAGAAAGAATAATTTCGGTTCGGCGGTTGATGGCTCTGCCTTCGGCAGTGCTGTTTGATGCCTTGGGCGAATATTCTCCTTTGCCCGATGCGGTTAAGCGGGTGGGCGCAATGTTGTGCTCCTCGGTCAAAATCCGGACGATGGAGGTCGCACGGGCCACGCTTAAGTCCCAGTTGTCGCGGTAAACAGCCGTTCGAATGGGAATGCTGTCGGTATGGCCTTCAACAAGAATATCAATGTCGCGGTTCTTGTCCAGCACATCGGCCAACAGGTTAATGGCTTCCTTGCCTTTGGATTCGATGGCGGCACTGCCCGATTTAAACAAGAGTTTATCGGACATGGAGACGTAAACTTTTCCATTTTTGATTTCAACCGATAATTCATCCGATTGAAAACCCAGCAAGGCATTTCGCAAAGTGTTGTTCAGCCGGTTGGTAATCGAATCCTGCCGCGCAATCACCTGCTGCAGTTCGTTCAAGGCCCGCTCGCGTTCCTCAATCAACCTTTCTTTTTCTTCCAATTCATTCGATTTTTGCTGCAATGCCCGGTTGTATTGTTCCGACTGCGACAGATTCTCCCCAACCAGGTTATTGTACTTGCGCTCCACGTCTTCGATGGTTTGATTTAGATCGGCTATTTCGCCATTCAAATCCGAGATGTTTGATTTCAGCGAAACAATTTCGCGTTCCCTCAGGTCGAGCGTTTGGCAAAGGCTATCCCGCTCGTCTAGGAGCACGTTTACCCGCCGCGACACAAAAAGATCTTTCTCGGGCTTGGCTTGGCCGCACTGGTAAAATGGTTTGCATGAGCTTGCCAGCAAGGCAAACACGCTAATCATCAAGATGAGGTTTTTTGCTTTCATTTTATGTGAATTAAAGTTTGATATCACTACGCTTCAAATGGCCTTCACGGGTCGAATCGAAAGTCCGCCTCCCAACTGATAAAAATCAACATACCATACTGTTAAAAGTTCAGTCTGGGGTTGAAGTGGTAATTTTGTCAATCAACCACGGTTAGTGCCTTTGTTTCAAGCTTTAAACTTGAAACCCAAAGATGAAACTTTATTTCTGATATTTTTTAGCCACATCGGGCCGCAGTTGGCGGTTTCCCTTTTGGGCTTTGGGATGGTACGGACAATGCCTGCAGCCGTTGGCACAGCAGTAGCCGCGCTTAACAAGGAAACTTTCGGTCATCACACGATAGCCTTCGCGGGTCAGGTAATAATCTTCACCTTCCACGGAATTGTCGTAGCTGTCGAGGAATAAATCATCGAACATTCCCATCGCTCAACTAATCGTATTTAAATCGTTGGAGAAAGTGTCCCATGCGATCGCGCTTGGTCTTAAGGTATCTTTGGTTGTGTTCGTTGGGAGCCACTTCAACCGGAATAATTTCCGTGACTTTCAAACCGTAACCTTCGATTCCCACGCGCTTGACCGGATTATTGGTCAGCAGTTTCATTTTGTGTACACCCACATTTCTCAAAATTTGGGCGCCCACGCCATAGTCGCGCTCATCGGCCTGAAAACCCAGATGGATGTTGGCTTCGATGGTGTCGAGCCCTTCGTCTTGTAGTTTGTAGGCGGCAATTTTATTCATCAGGCCAATGCCGCGGCCTTCCTGCATCATGTACACCACAACGCCTTTGCCGGCTTTTTCAATCATCTCCATCGATTTATGCAGCTGCTCGCCACATTCGCAACGGTAGGATGCGAAAATATCACCGGTCATACAAGATGAGTGCATACGCACCAGAATTTCTTCATTGTCCTCCCAGCTACCTTTAATCAGGGCCACATGCTCGGCTCCGTTCGATTTCTGACGGAAAGGAATGATTCGGAAATCGCCATATTTGGTCGGCATCTCCACCTCTTCGCCCTGGTCGATCAAACTTTCCGTTTTCAGCAAATAGGCGATCAGGTCTTTGATTGTGATGATTTTCAGGTTGAATTTTTCTGCCACCTCCATCAACTCCGGAAGACGAGCCATGGTTCCATCTTCATTCATAATTTCGACAAGCACACCGGCGGGTTTCATTCCGGCCAAACGCGCCAGATCAACAGCCGCTTCGGTATGTCCGCTACGGCGCAATACGCCACGGTCTTTGGCTTTCAGGGGAAAGATGTGCCCGGGACGACCCAGTTCTTCCGGATCTGTATTTTCATCCGCCAGTGCCTGTATGGTTTTGGCCCGATCACTGGCCGAAATTCCAGTCGTACAGCCGTGTCCAATTAAATCGACCGATACGGTAAAAGGGGTTTGATGCGACGAGGTATTTTTGCCGACCATCAGGTCCAGTTCCAATTCTTCGCAGCGGCTTTCGGTCAGCGGCACACAGATTAAACCGCGGCCGTGCGTAGCCATAAAGTTCACCTTTTCCGGGGTAATTAGTTCTGCAGCAGCAATAAAGTCGCCTTCGTTTTCCCGGTCTTCATCATCAACAACAATAATCAGATCACCTTTTCTGATGGCTTCAATGGCCTCTGGTATCGTATTTAAATTGAACTCGTCCATTATAATTATCTGGTTTCCAAAATGCAGGTGCAAAACTACGGAAAATTATCGATTTACAAATGACAAATTACACCTTCGCGCGTTTTGCTTTTTCCCATACAACCGATTGTCCGCCTTTGAGGTAGCGGACGATTCCAACAATCGAAGCGTAATTCATGGCTACAAAATAAAAAGGAATAAAAAAGAGTTTGAAGCGGATTTTCCTGTTCTCGAACAACCACCCGACACCCGCGATAAGATACATCAGTGCCTGAATATAAAAGAGAACGGTGTAAACGTCCAGGCTCTGCCAACTTTGCTGCTCGCACAATATGAAAAAATTGATAACAAAGAGCAGGAATAGGGCGAATGGCGCAAGGGTCCATCGCAGTACTTTATGCGAGAAGAACTGAAAGCTCAGCCATCCGTAGCGCCAGGGATTGAGCAAATGAGCCAACCGACCGATGCTTTGAACGCCGCCGGCTGCGATTCGTGTTTTACGCTTGAACTCTTCGCGGATCCCGGCCGAAGCAGTTTCAGTGGCATAAGCTTGGGGTGCGTAGGCAATCCGATGGCCTTTGGCTGCAATGCGAAGTGAAATCATCAGATCATCGAGCACGGTGTCGGGCTCCAGTGTTTGGAAAAGCGGGGTGCGGATGGCAAACAGTTCGCCGGCTGCGCCCACAGCTGTATGGAGGTGGGCATCCATCTGCTTGATAAACGACTCCAACCGCCAATACAATCCTTCGCCCGAGGCAGTCGCTGTGTCCTGATCTTTTTCAACAATCCGCTTCTCACCTGCCACACAACCCGTATTTGGATCTTCAAACTGCCGGACAATTTCAAGGATGGCATTCTCAGCGATAAGGGTGTTGCTATCGGAGAACACCACCAACGGCGCTTTCACAAATGACATCCCACGGTTTATGGCCTGTGCTTTTCCCTGTCGTTCCGGAAGGTGTTCTACCTGCAATCGGGGGTGTTTTCTAAGCAAATCAACGGTTCCGTCGTTCGATCCATCGGTGATCCACAAATGCTGAATTTTGTCTTTCGGGTAGTTTAGCTTGAAGGAGTTTTGTACTTTCTGTTCGGCAATTTCAAGCTCGTTGTAAGCCGTCACAAAGAGGCAAACTTTCGGCAATTCTTCTACATCCAGCGTAGGAAGTGTTTGCTGCCCAACAATTGCTTGCTTGATTTTGGCCAATCCCCACACCACGACAGCATAGCCCGGATAGGTGTAAACAACAACAAGCAACAATATCAAAAAGACAATTTCAAGCATTCAGGTATTGCTTATAAAAGTCGGTTAACGATTCGGCAATGGCCAGGTTGTCAAATTTATCGTGAATAAAATCGATGGCATTTTTACAGAGTTGGTCGTAGAGGTCGCGGTCTTCAATCAAGTTGCTCACCGCCTGAATAAACTCGTCGGCTTCGTCGGCCAGCAAGATGTGTTTGCCCTTTTCAACAGCAATACCTTCGGCACCAATACCGGTTGACACAATGGCTTTGCCAAGCGCCAGCCCCTCGATAATCTTCACCCGCATCCCGCTTCCCGAGAGCAAGGGAGCAACCATAATGGCTTTGGAATTCATAAAAGCATAGGCATCTTCAATTTCACCCAAAAAAACCACATTTTTATATTGAAGTTTCGATTGCAGCCAGTCCGGTGCATTTCTTCCGGCCACAAAAAATTTGAGCTGCGGGTATTTTTGCTGGAGCTTCGGCCAGCAGTTTTCCAAAAACCACAGCAATCCTTCCTGGTTTGGCGCCCAATCCAGCGCACCAAGGTGAAAAACCGATGGGTATTCGAGCTGTCCGGCTTTGGGCACCAGGGTGGCCAAATCAATCCCAGTCTGGGTGGTGTGCCGGGGTTTGGTATTCCCAAGTTGGTCGAGCAAATCGCCATCCCGGTCAGTAATCGGAACCAAAACATCATAGCTGTTTAAGTAACTTATTTCGAACTTTTTGATCCGACTAGCGAGTAACTTCAGATAGATACTCCGGAAGCCCGGCGTGACCGCAGCGGTACGCTCCCATATTTCGTGCTCCACATTGTGCGCCCGATAGGAGATCAATGCTTTGGAATGTTTGCGAATCAACGGAATATAGGGGCAAAGATAAAGGCCTTCAAGCTGAATGAGATCGAAGGTTTTCGCTTGCAGCAAGTCAGCCAGTTTCCGGCTAAACTGACGGGATATAAACCGACTGGCATTGTAGGGTAAGTTTGAAAACAGCAAGTTGCCCAACAGGCCGATGGTTGTAATTCTTGCCGAAACATCAATCAGTTCAAAATGCATCCTTTCCTTCAGGTCATGCGGAATTTCATCGATGGTGATGTGGTGCTTTTTTGTATTCATGGCCAAAACATGCACATCGTGGCCTAAAAGCGTAAAACCTTTCGACATGGTTAAGGTAGCAATGGCACCGCCATCCTTCGGGGGCCAGGGAACCTTGTTGCACACCTGGAGAATTCGCATACTAATGGGTTTCGGTTTTTTCTTTTCTTTTGAATAAAAACCCGAACAAACGTTTGATGTTGTGTTCGTAGGTCTCAAGGTTTAACAAACCTGAATCGTTCGCTGACTTGTAGGTCAGGAAGATGCCAAGTGGCAAAAAGAGCAGGGTTGAAAACCACATGCCGGTAGACATGTTCCAGAGATCTTCGCGAGCAAATTTTTCGCCCGAAATGGAAACCATGTAATAGGTAATGAACATGAGAATGGAAACAACAACCGGCATTCCAAGCCCGCCTTTCCGAATAATAGCCCCAAGGGGTGCGCCAATAAAGAAGAAAATAAGACAGGCCACCGACCAAGTGAACTTTTTGTGCTTTTCCATGGTCAGCTTATTGATGAATGTTTTTCGATTGTAAAGCTCATGGAGATTCTGATTAATCGTTTGGTGGTTCGACCGGGCCTGGCTAATGGCCATGCTGATCACTTCATTCTGAACATGGGGCTCCAGCGAATGGTAGATGGAATCGAAATTCACCAGCGTATCGGGCGTTGCGCGATAATCTTTCTTTAGCGAATCGGTGGGTTGGGTCATAAAATTTACCGCATCGTTCAGTGGTTTGGGATAAGTCATCGAAACGGCAAAACGCCTGACCCGGGCCTTAAAGTCGGTGTAAAAGGAGTCTTCCTGGTGAGTCAGCTGATCCAGATTCATCATTTTGTACTGGCTTCGCATTCGGTTTTCATCGGTTCGCTGGAAGTCAAATCCTTCCAACGAGATTGTGACGACCTCCTTGCCAAACGTTTCACGGCGGAATGGAAACGTCCGGTCTTTACCCCGCTTGTTTGGATCCATGTTGGTAGCCGATTGTCCGTTGTACAGGGTCATGACCATGTACTTTTTGTCTTCTGAAATTCTCATGAATCCTGAATCGGCAACCGTGACGTTGGTGTTGCCTTTGTTGTCGGTGTGATCGTAAATCAACAGCCCATAAAGCATGTTGTTTTTGTTGCTTTTGCGATCAACTTTAATGCTGTAGCCGTCAATTTCGTTTGAAAAAACGCCCTCGGAAATAACCATCTCAGGCTTTTGGTTCTTGACACTCACGAGCAAAGCGCCAAACTTAAGATTGGTTTTTGGCAAAATATTATTTGAAAAGTAAAAAGCAAAGAAGGTTAAAGCAACGGCAACAACAATCAGCGGACGCATAATGCGAAAAAGCGAAATCCCCGACGCCTTAATGGCCACCAGCTCGTAGTTTTCACCAAGATTGCCAAAAGTCATAATCGATGCTAAAAGCATGGCCAGAGGAAAAGCCATGGGAATCAGCGCGAAGGACGCGTAAAGCAGCAGTTCGGCCACAATATTCCACTCCAGTCCTTTGCCAACCATGTCGTCGATGTATTTCCACAGAAACTGCATGAGCAGGACAAACACAACGATGAAAAAGGTCATCAGAAATGGCCCGAAAAAAGTTTTTAATACAAATAGGTGCAGTCGCTTCATAATCTGTTTTTGGAAACGAATACAAAGCTAAGTTATTTTGGAGAAATAGAAAGTTAAAATCACTTAACAGCCGAGGATGTGTTTCAGGTCAGCAATCTGCGAATTCCACAATCCGGAGGTCTCTTCAGCTTCGTCTTCATCCGAACAATCAATTACAATCAGCGAAACATCGCCTGTCAACTCGTCTTTGGTAATTCTAAACTCGAAATAGCTGTCTTCTTCATCGACCCAATTAAAGCGAACCATCCGATCGTCCTTTTGCAGTGTCTTTTCCGCCTGTTGTTCGCTTCCTTCCCAAACAAAGGTGTAAAGATTGCCTTTCACCCGAACATCATCGGCAAACCACTCGGCCAAGCCCGAAGCCGTACTCAGCCTGTTAAACAACACCTTAGGCGAACAATTAATTGGATATTCCAGTCGAATTTTAGCTTTTTCTGACATCGGGTTTTTCATTTTGTGCAATATAGGGAATCTGCTCCAATATAGCAATCCGTTGGAAATTCACCAAGTAAAAATTCCAATCTTTCCTGTACTTTTGTTCTGTTCATCATTGGATCTTCGATGAATACAGGATGAACAAACAGCCTTGTCACATTTTTTGTTTTAAGAATCGATAAAAATTTAGGTTTGGCTTATGGCGACAAAAAATAAATACTATATTTGCAACCGCAAAAATGAATGGCGAGGTAGCTCAGCTGGTTAGAGCGCATGATTCATAATCATGAGGTCGGCGGTTCAAGCCCGCCTCTCGCTACTTGATAATAAAGGAGTTACAAAGATAGAATTTGTAGCTCCTTTTTATTTGCATGTAATTTGCACACAGGTACGCACATAAAATGATTAGTGGATTGGCAATTCAAATTCGTCTGTTGATGCCTGAAAGACAAAAGCTTCAACAACAATTCAGTGCTTTTACTTTCAATAGGAAATGGATTGTAAAAACACCGACATACTGCAGCCTTTTTTTACTCCACAGAAATGAACTCTACCGACCAGTTATTGTTGTCTTTTCCTTTGCGTAAAACCGACAATTCGGTTCCTGAACCGTTCGAGAACACATAACGCGCTTCTACTTCATAGGCCGGAGTTTGCGCGTCGGGCTGATATAAATTATCGTACATATAGGTTTTTACCTGGGTGTAATCGTTATCCTCGAACTGGTAAATTAGAGATGAAACCGTCTGATAATCTTGATTCTTTATTCCGAAAATCGAATGAGTCGCATCGCAATGATTAATCCAAGGGAACGTGTTTTCATAAGACCAGGCGCTGGATCCTTGCAGTTGTCCGATCGGCGCAATATACTCCACATTCCATCCTGAAGGAGCAACCACCGCGTTGGTCCTGTAAACATTTCCGTTCGATTCAAACATAAATTGACCATCAGCAGAAAACCAATAACTGCCGATGCTTTGGTGGCGATAACTTTTCTCCAATTTTGTATCGAGATCAAAAACAGTGATTCCCGATGGGCTGGAATGTCTTCTGGCAGCAATAACATAGGGCTGCCGGGGCACTTTCTTCAAATAAGTTCCTTCGTCCATCTCATTGTCATCGCTTTCAGCGGTCTCCGAGCTTGAAATGTTGATCCAAAGTAAATTATTCATGTAAGTTCCGGCTTTTGTATAGCAGAACCAATCGTCTTTTGCCCACTCCATGTCGTAAATGGTATAGCCATATTCAAAAGTTCTTTCAACCGAATAATCATTCAAGTTGATCGCACTAATCATCCCGCCATGGCCAACTGCAGCTTTTGTAAAATCCTCTGAAACAGCCAAACAGGTAGGAGCCTTATCCAAGGCAATTTCATGCAACACTGCTTTCGAAGTTACGTCATAGGTCACCAATTGATTCGGCTGGCTTGTCACGTAATACAAGGTATTGGTGCTTTGATCAAAGGTCGCATCAACCAAATTTCCTTCCAGTTCGCGCACATTAGCGTTGTCTCCCGGGGCGCGGGCAAATACCGATATCGGATAGGATGGTTGGGTGGGGTCGTTGGATTTCACATAAATAGTGGCCGAATTTAATCCTGGCGCCAATTTGCTTCGGTCGCAGGTAAGCATAATTTCATAGTCAGAATATCCATAAGAAATCCCGTTTTCAGGTGATACTTTCAGCCAATCGGGAAGACCTTCGAATTTCCACGTCAGGATTCCGTTGCCACTGTTGTTTATACTCAGTGATTTATCTGAGGCAGTCGGTCCAAAATCAACGGGTAAATAATACGAATAAACTGTCAGCCGCGGCGTTCCCAAATTGGCCGAAACGGCAATATCAATTTGCGGATTGTTTTTGTCGTTGGTCAGCAGCGTAATGGTTCCCGTAAGGCTGCTTTGAGCTGCTTTGCCAGCATCCAGGACAAAAGGAATCGTGGCAGCTGCTCCTTGGCCCAGCACAACCGACATCAGGTTGAACTGGCTCATGTCAACCGACAGCCACTCGGGCATGTCCACAATGTCCCAAAGCAAAATACCATCGCCCGAATTGGAGATTTCCATCTGGCTGTAATAGTGATTGTAATCGATTTCAAAAGTCCGGTTAATTTCTGCAGAAGGATTTCCTTCGGTAATATAATACACAGGAACAGCGTACTGCTTTTCGCTTGCTGTGATCAACACTTGATCGACATAGATCCCTGTTTTTGAGAAACCTGCGACGGTGTTGGCCCTGCAACGAATGGAGGCCACGTCACTTGAAAAGTTGCCTGAATGACTGTCTGTGCTCAGCCAGTCGGGTTTGCTGTCGATCCTGAACCCGGCACTTCCCACACCTTCGCACTCAAACTGGTAGTCGTCGGTGTCCCAGTCTGGCGAAATGATAATTGCAGAGGCGGCCACTCCTGAAAGATCGAGGCGTTCATTGACAAAGTCATCGCTACACGAAAAAAATAAAATGGCGGTTGCTAGTATGATGCTGTTTTTCAAAATCCGTTTCATCGTGGTCATTTTTTATTTGTACAACATTCGGTTAAAAACTGTAGCGAACAGAAAACCCGTAATCGATCCGTGAAACGCTGACCGCGTTTTCCAGCTTCTGATCTTCCACATCGTAGTCCAAACTTTTCATTGAAATTCTCTGAAGTTTCGCCCAGAGAAAGCTCCCCGTCAGGCCTGCCGACAGTTGCGGCGCCACAAAATATTCGACTGACAAACCGCCTTTAACACCGAACGCTGTACTTTTCGTTACCGAATTGGCCTGGTCGTAATATTGCGGAGGTTCACCGTAGTAGTATCCATCCTCGCCCCAATACATCTGATATTCAGTGCCTCTGCTCTCACCGCGAAACATAACAATACCCGGCGACAGCGTTTCTGAAATTTTCAGTTTTCTCTCCTTGTCAGGAAATTGCTGAAACAAAACCGAAGGGCCGGCAAAATGGGTAAACACTTTTTCATTCAAGTCCATTTGCGCATAAACAGGAAGGTTCATCCCACCATAGCCATTGATTAAAAATTCGCCCTCCGAGGCAGAATAGAAAAAAGAATAATCGGCACCAACTCCCAGAAAATTTGTCAGCAGATAGTGAAAACCCGCGTTCAGGTGGTACCCGTTTTTGAGTTTCCCGATGTAGTCATCGGCCTCCGATACCGAAATTCCGATCGAAGTCATATAGTTCTTTGATTCGGCAAATTCGGTAAACGAATGGGCCAACCCTCCTTGAACTGTCAACAAATAGCGGCGTTCAGGTTTTGGCCGGCTGACTTTCAATCCGACAATGCCTTGCACTGCATCCGAATGCTGCGCACGAAAATATTGCAATACATCGGCAATGGCAATTGACTTTCCGGCAACATAATTTTCAGCAATTTTTTGCTCGTAGCTTATCCGCTCGGCACCAACTGAAATTATCCGGCATTCAATCGTATCTTTTTGGATAGTAATAATTTTGTCTTGTGCGTGAGTGGCAGCCAATGACATAAAAAACAACAAAACAGGCAGGAGTCTTTTCATTGCAAATAGGTGATTTAAGGTTTCTTGACGCCTATTAGGCGCTTCGATTCAAAATAAAGTATTTTTTCTCTTTCCAACAATGTATTATACATTATAAATGATATTTATTTTGATTTTTTTCTGCGACGCGATGAATTGTATCCATTTCTGAAAAAGTTGAGCCCCGGCACCCTTGTCATTCTTGCATTTTCTGCACGTAGATGCTCTTTACTTATTCGGTTGAAAAATCCTACCAACGGGCGTTCTCGCTGAAATTCGAGCTTAACGGATTAGAAACGTGCGATCGAAATACCTTCAAATATTTTCGATGACCTTCAAACCCTTAACGGTTCATTTTTATATCTTTGCCGAGATTTCGCGGTCGGAACCGGTCGGGTATGCTAATCAGCTCATCAAAAAAACGAGCAGGAAGCAACAAGCAAACAACAATTGTAAAAAATTAAAATCAAAAATACTTACCCATGAACTTTGTTGAAGAATTGAACTGGCGGGGGATGATTCACGACATCATGCCCGGAACAGAAGAACAACTGCAAAAAGAAATGACCACAGCTTATGTTGGCATTGACCCAACGGCTGACTCTTTACATATTGGGCACCTGGTTGGCGTTATGATGCTGAAGCACCTTCAGCTGGCCGGACACAAGCCCATCGCCTTGGTTGGCGGCGCTACCGGCATGATTGGCGACCCTTCGGGCAAATCGCAGGAACGCAACTTGCTGGACGAAGCAACGCTGCGCCACAACCAGGATTGCCTGAAAGCACAGTTGAACCGCTTCCTGGACTTTGACTCGGATGCCCCCAATGCGGCTGAGTTGGTCAACAACTACGACTGGATGAAGGAATACAGCTTTTTGGATTTCATTCGCGACATTGGCAAACACCTCACAGTGAATTACATGATGTCGAAAGACAGCGTAAAAAAACGTTTGGGCGAGGAAGCAAAAACCGGCATGTCGTTCACCGAATTCTCCTACCAATTGGTTCAGGGAACCGATTTTCTTCACCTCTACCGGACCAAAAACTGTAAACTGCAAATGGGCGGTTCCGATCAGTGGGGAAACATTACCACCGGCACCGAGCTCATCAGGCGAAAAGAGAGTGGCGAAGCTTTTGCGATGACCTGCCCGTTGATTACCAAAGCGGATGGAACCAAGTTTGGGAAAACCGAAAGTGGCAACGTGTGGCTCGACGCCAAACTAACCTCGCCTTATAAATTTTACCAGTTCTGGTTGAATACATCGGACGAGGATGCCGAAAAATATATCAAGATTTTCACCCTCTTAAGCCAGGCTGAAGTTGCTGAACTGGTTGCCAAACACCGGGAGGCGCCGCATGCACGCGAACTACAAAAAAGGCTGGCCGAAGAAGTGACCGTGATGGTTCACTCGCGCGACGATTTTGACATGGCTGTGGAGGCCTCACAAATTTTATTTGGCAGCGGAACAGCCGAAAACCTGCGCAAGCTGGATGAGCAAACGTTTTTGTCGGTTTTTGAAGGCGTTCCCCAGTTTCCGGTTTCCAAAGCGGCACTTGCCAAGGGAATAAACGTGGTGGACTTGCTGGCCGAAACCGCTGCCGTTTTCCCGTCGAAAGGCGAATTGCGACGAACCATCAAAGGCAACGGACTGAGCATCAACAAGGAAAAAATTACGGATCAGGATTTAATCGTCAATACCGATTTTCTCATTGGTAATCAATATATTTTGGTGCAAAAAGGAAAGAAGAATTACTACCTGCTAATTGCTGAATAGCAACTGCAGGGGTGGGAACCTGATAATAATCGGAAGGGAAATCCGTTCATGAATTACGACCTAACACGATAACGCTTATGAAAAGCTTTTTTGACAACCAGAACCTGCTGGCTCTGATTTGGAAATGGAAAACGCACTTGATTACCATCGGCGCCATTGCCATTGTCGGAGCTGCCCTATTCTCATCGCCCTGGTTCATCACGCCCATGTTTGAGTCGCAGGCACGGATTTACCCAACCAACACCAGCACCTACTCCGAAGAATCGGAAAGTGAGCAAATGCTTGAGGTGCTGAATTCGACCGATCTCAAGTGGCAGATCATTCATACTTTCAAGCTGCAGGAACGGTTCAACATCAAGCCGGACGAAGCCCATTTTCGTACCAAAATTCTGAAAGAATACAATGACCGGATCGCATGTAAAAAAACGGAATATGAATCGATTGAGCTCACGGCGCTTGATGCTGACCCGCAAGTGGCCAGCGACCTGGTGGATTCGCTGATTGTTTTTTACAACCGTAAAGTACTCAGTCTGAATCGAGAAAAAGCCCGGGAACAAGCTGCTTTTTTCATGAAAGATTTGAACCGCAAGCGAAAGGAAATTGAAGCGATTGCGGCCGAAATGGAGCCACTGAGAAAAGAATATGGCTTGCTCGATTACGAAATTCAAGCAGAACAGGTGACTCAGGGTTATATGTCGGCGCTGGCAGGCGGTGCCAACAGCCGTGCCATTGCCGATATTAAGAATCTGATGACCAACCTGGAAGAAAAAGGGGGCCGTTTTTTTCTACTTCAAAAAGAGCTGCTGGCCCTGGAAATGCAGCGCGACACCATTGCCAGCCGATACGACAAGGCATTGGCCAGGTCGGAAAAAAACGTGACTTACACCATGGTTGTTGAAGAACCGTTTCCTGCTGATAAAAAAGCCTACCCCATCCGCTGGCTGATTGTCGTGGTTAGTTTTTTGGCGGTTGAGTTTCTGGCGGTACTGACCATTCTGGGGCTCGAAGGAATTCAATCGTCAAAACCATAAGATTTTGTTCCGAAGATCGACTCAAATCATCCTGTTCTACAGTGTTTCGATTCTATTTCTAGCACTCAATTTTTATTTTCTTGTCCAACGCGAAACACTACTGATCAACCTGTTGCCTTTGCTGGCAGCAGTCGTTTTTACAGCGCTAGTTCGTATGGACCGGCTGCTGTTGCTCGTGGCCTTTTTCACCCCCCTGTCTCTCCCACTCAACAAGCTGGTGCCAGGCCTTTCCTTCGACATGTACCTGCCAACGGAACCCTTGCTTTTCGGACTGTTGCTGCTTTTTCTTTTTAAGCTGGCCGAAAACCGCAGCTTCGACAAAAGCTTGCTGAAACACCCGGTGTCGCTGGCGCTTTATTTTTACCTGGGATGGATGTTACTCACGTCGCTGACAAGCACCATGCCCTTGGTTTCGCTAAAATTTTGGTTGGCCAAAGTCTGGTTTCTGACCGCATTTTATTGGATGGGCATTCTTCTTTTCAGAAATATAAAAAACATTTACTGGTTTGTTGGCCTCTATTGCGGTGCTTTCGTTTTGGTGATCTTTTATGCCTGGTCGCGCCACCTGGCTTTGGGTTTTCACAACGTGCAGGCAGCCCATTTTGTAATGAACCCGTTCTATAAAGACCACACCTCCTATGGTGCCATGCTGGCTTTCTTTATTCCGTTTTTGCTGGGCATCACCTTGTTTCCAAAGCTTCGGATGAGCTATCGTTTGCTGGCTGCCTTGGCCCTGGTGCTGTTTGCCCTAGCCTTGGTGTTGTCGTACAGCCGGGCGGCCTGGCTTAGCTTGCTGGTTGGCGCGGCGGTCTGGCTGCTGATTCGATTAAAGATTCGCTTCCGGCCTTTGTTTGTAACAGCCGTTTCGACCATCGCCTTGGTTTGGATATTTCAAGCGCCAATCCTGCAATTTCTGGAGCGCAACGACCAGGAATCATCGGCCGATTTGATGACCCACATTTCATCCATGACCAACGTGACCAGCGATGCTTCGAACCTGGAACGGCTAAACCGATGGAGCTGCGCCATCAGAATGTTTGAAGAAAAACCGGTTTTTGGATGGGGGCCCGGAACTTACATGTTTCAGTACGCGCCTTTCCAGTTAACACGACACCGGACCACTATCAGCACCAATTCGGCTGACCGCGGCAATGCCCACAGCGAATATTTGGGTCCGCTGGCCGAATCGGGATTTTTAGGCCTGCTGAGCTTTGTGGTACTGGCTGCGCTGATTTTGTACCGCGGAATTCACGCCTATTCGGCCACCAACGATCCGGAAGCACGGCTCCTGCTTTTATCGGCAATTATTGGTATCGTCACTTACCTCGTGCATGGTTTTTTGAATAATTTTTTGGATACAGACAAAGCTTCGGTTCCTTTTTGGGCATTTGTCGCCATCATTGTTGCTTATGATCTTTACACCAAATCCGAACAGCCGGCTTCAGACGATTAAGCCGGTGTTGCGGGAGCAACGTTTTATCCAGCATCCCAATTTGAAATTCCAAAGTCCAACCGCCAGATGGTGCACCAAATCCCCAAAGTCCAACCATTGGCACAGAATGACGATGAAATGACCACAAGCAAAAGTGTCCAATTTCATCGAGCAACAATCCAGCATCAAGAATCGAGCATCAAGCATCCAGTATCAAGCCTTCGCCATCCATCAAAAAAGCCCGGTTGTAGCCGGGCCTTCCTGATGAAAATATGGAATTTTCTATTTTTTCACGCGTTCACAATAGCTGCGATCGCGGGTATCAACCTTCACGATATCGTTTTCATTGATGAAAAGCGGCACCATAATTTCGGCACCTGTTTCAAGCGTTGCAGGTTTCAAAGCCGTTGAACTTGCCGTGTTGCCTTTTTCACCGGGGATCGTTTGAACAATCTCCAGTTCAACAAAGGCAGGCAGTTCAGCCGTCAGCGGCGTTTCGTTTTCAGCCTGAAAGTTCACCTCAATCATCTGTCCTTCTTTCATCAAGTCGGCATTTTCAATCATGTCCGGATTCAATGAAATTTGCTCAAAAGTTTCGGTGTGCATGAAATTACAACCCATGTCGTCTTTGTACAAATATTGGTACGGTCTTCTTTCAAC
This sequence comes from Sunxiuqinia dokdonensis, assembly GCF_001270965.1. Taxonomy (GTDB): domain Bacteria; phylum Bacteroidota; class Bacteroidia; order Bacteroidales; family Prolixibacteraceae; genus Sunxiuqinia; species Sunxiuqinia dokdonensis. Next base: position 59,956 of record NZ_LGIA01000161.1, read on the forward strand.
CCGAACAACATCTACTTTTACACCGGCGTTGAATGTATTCTCGATCACTTTCCCGGTTTTCACATTTTTCAATTTGGTGCGCACGAAAGCTGCGCCTTTTCCCGGCTTAACATGTTGAAATTGCACAATGGTAAAAATCTGTCCGTTGTATTCAATTGTCAGTCCGTTTCTAAAATCTGATGTACTTGCCATATCCCTGTTTTATAGTGAATTACGAATTTTGCTGCAAAAGTAGGCAATTTCTGCTTAATAATTTAGTTTTTCGACGCTAAACCATTCGCCTGCATGGCCTCAATCAACTTGTTCAACTCCTTTTTTCTTGTACGAATAGATCTCACATTTCAGGGCGCCTACTTTCAGGTCAAATTCGAGCAGTACCGGAATCCGGTGTTCATCGTCGGTAATATAGAACTTGAGTCCGCTGTCACTGTTCAGCACTTTCCCTTTATCGATACGCGGCTGAATGACATGACATCTTTTTGTTCCAAGTTTGGTTTTAATCTTTGTTTTCCCAAGGTATTTAACTTTCATCATAAAATACTCATCGGCATGAAACACGGGAATTGAGAATTCCTCTCCCCCTTCAAACTGATCGAGATAATTCGTATTTCGCATGTGAAAAAAAGCGGTGATAAAATCCACAGTATTCGGCGGAACCTCACGAGGACCTGATCGTTGCGAATAAATCGAATCGCGGTCGTTAAAGAAAAACGCTTCGTTGTACCAACGGTAACTCCCTTCTTTAATGTTCCGAATCGCCTTGTAGGGCATAAAGGTTTTCGGATCGACAATACTTTCATAAATATCATGAACACCGTACAGCATATTGGTCACCCCAACGGTATTGCCATCAAGCAGTAAATGAAGCGCTTCCTTTCCCTGATACGTCGTATCTTCAACGCTTAGAGTCGCTTCTCCACCTTTAATGAAGCTGTATTTCATGTGATATTTCAGTTCCTCAATGGGTTGTGCCCGGACGACCATACTGGCAAGCAGAAAAATAAAAATTATTTGTTGTTTCATTTTTTCAGAATATTTTTTCGGGGAATGCCTGCAATAAAATCCTTTAAGTAAAAAGGCTCAAAATAAGCGACATCCTCGAATTGATTGTTTTCATATGCTTTCAGGCCCAGAGAACACATAAACTGTGCCGAAGTCTTAACATCACTAATAAACAAGGCATTGGGATGATCGATCTCGCTTTTGCACTTGGCAGCACCATTTCCGAAGAAAACGACGGGATGTTTTTCAAGCTGAGGCGCGAAGGTGCTGGAGTCGACAACCTTTGCAGAAACCGCTTCCACTTCTTGCAAATCGCGATCGTATAGCGCGGTGTAAACTTCCATTCGCCGGGCATCAATCATGGGGCACAACAGCAAACCGGGTGATGGCGAAATGCCATACTCCGCCAAGTTTGAGCGGACATGATCACTCATCGATTTTAGCGGACTGATGGCGATTAGCGGAATTTGGTTGGCAAAGCAAATCCCCTTGGCCAGTGAAACACCAATCCGAAGCCCGGTGTATGAGCCCGGCCCTTTACTAATGGCAACCGCCTTTAGCTGGCTGAATTCAAGCTGGTTCCGGTTCATCAACTCCTGGGCGAAAACGCTGAGCAAGCGGGCGTGATTTTGGCCTTCGTCGCTTTCAACAAAATCAATCAGCTGGCCGTTTTCCGCGATGGAAACGCTACAAACTTCGGTTGACGATTCAAGATTCAATATCATTGTCATGATGGTCTCAATTTGGCAACAAAATTAAGATATTAACAGAACAAGCCCTTAAAATGATCAGGAAAAACGAATAGCGCTTTTTTGTTAAAAAACAAATTGTTCTTAATGACTAAATAATTTCTATTTTTTATTAGTTTTAACTGATTTTTTACTCAGGAAAAATGTATAGAGCCGCAATTATTGATGACGATCAGTTAGCCCGCAGGGTATTATTTCGCATACTGGATCAGCACTTCCCTGACATTGAATTAGTTGGTGAAGCCAACTCGGTAGAAACCGGCGTTGAGTTGATTGTAAAACAAGCACCTGATCTGGTGTTTTTAGACATTGAACTGCCTGATGGAACCGGCTTCGATTTGATTGAAAAATTGCCGGAAGTTAATTTCAAACTGGTTTTCACCACTTCCTACAGCGACTATGCCATTACTGCCTTTAAATATTCCGCGTTCGATTACATCCTGAAACCGGTGCTGGTTGAAAATGTAAAAGCAACCATCCAGCGAATCAGCGAAATTCCGGTACTCAGCGAAAAACACCGGGTTGAAGTTCTGAAAAACAGCATCGACAACAAGGGTGAAAGTTCGCATGTAACCATTGCCCTGCCTGAAATGAATGGCTTTGCTATCATTAAAGTGACCAATATCTTACGCTGTGAAGGCGAACGCAACTACACCCGGGTCTTTTATCAGAATGGCACTTCGGTGCTCATTAGCCGCACTTTGCTCGAGTTTGACCAACTGTTGGTACCGCACGGTTTTTGTCGTATTCACCGGTCACACTTGGTCAACCTGAAATCTGTTGAGCGCTACCTGAAGACCGATGGCGGACTGGTTGAACTATCCGATAAATCCAAACTTCCTGTTTCGCCCAAACACAAGGAAGAACTGCTTGATAAACTGCTCCATAACCGACTTTAAACTGATCGTTTTGTCTGGCTCGGTAGGGAGGTACTCCAGTTTGCTAGTTACTTGCTAGGGTTTGCTCATTTTGCAATTGATTTATGAAAGAATCCTCTATCTTTAACGCCTTGAAATACCTGTGATTGGACTTATATTCATATGGATACGTGAAAGAGGGATTGAAAGTCGCTTATTGAATCATATGAATCAAACTTTTGGGGATGGCAAATTCGATGTGGGATAGTTATACAGCGCTTATTTCTTTATACTCTTCACGAAATCTCTTTGAAATTGAGAGTCGGGATTCATTTCCGTGTCTCCGTTTTGACACATCACGAAATAAGACGAAAGAGGTTGTACTGCAACTGGATGAAGTTTCAGGCGTGAAGGAAATCAAATGTCGTATTCATAACCTGGTGAGCCGATGAATAGTTGGAGGTTTATCTTGTCAGTTGTTTTTTTAGCTGTCTCAATGGCTGGAAATGCGACGTGGTACAATAGTGTTGGAACTGGCAATTGGATCAATGATACTTCCTGGAATGGAACTGGTTATCCGGTCAACGGCGATGGCGCAGAAATAAACTCAGGCCACGTAATTACCTATGATGGCAATTTAATTTGGACCTCATCCCAAATCTCAGTCGAGTCCGGGGGGAAGCTCATTGTCAATGGTGACCTTACCATTAGCAATTCCGCAAATCTATATATAAAAGCTGGGGGGGTACTTGAAGTTACCGGCACCGTTTACCTCCAAAACACATCGTTATCAATCGGAGAAAGCAGCCAATTAAGCGTGGAAGGCGATCTTTCTGTCGCGAAAAATTTGGATGTTGGTTCTTCTGCTATTGTCAATGTGGGCAACTCACTGATTATTGGTGGCAATTTGAATAATAGTGGGGAAGTTGTGGTTGAGGACGATCTTGATGTTACCGGACAAACAAACAACAAGACTTCCCAAACAATGCTTGATGTCGGTGGGGATTTCCATTCCGGAGGAAATCTTAATAACAGCGGTACTGTGGTCGTTGACGGCGATTTAACACTAAATACCATAAGCGATGCTGATTTGAATGTGAATTCGGGATTGGTAGTTGTTAATGGAGATCTTACCAAAAGTGGCAATATTGCTGTCTCTCCAGGTTCCGATATTATTGTTGTCGGCACCTTTTATTCAGAAGGGGGGAATACCTGGATCCAAAATGGTGCTGATTTTTATGTTTTTGGAACAAGCAATTGCTCAGGTTCCAACTGCTCTTTGATACAAGATTATACAGATTGGGAGAGCGATGGCAACCAGGGCGGGCAATACGTCATTTATAGCCCGCCTGCATATTGCTCGGGCAATGCGGTTGCCGTTGTTTCCTTTACTGGTGTGCCAGATTCAGGTGATGCTGTGGGTGCGCCTGACAATAATGGATCCCAACTGCATGAAACAAACGACGGGGTCACATTAGACATTGCTGGGGGCAATATTTTACTTGCGGGAGGCACAGTTGATGCCCGATGGCGCAGGAGTTCAAACAATGCAACTCAAATTCGGGTCGAAATTTCAGTCGATGGATCAGCATGGACTGAAGTTGCTACCTATACAATAAATACTCAAAACACCTGGCTTACACAAACTATTCCATTAAGTATAGATACCCGATTTATTCAATTTACAAGTGTCAATGGCTGGGACTTGGACCTGGATGCTGTTTCATATAATACTCCTTGTAGATTAAGTGATCCGCTTGAGATTACGACGACGCATACTGATATTTCCTGCGTGGGTCAAAATGATGGTGAGATTAACGCCTCCGGCTCTGGCGGACAATCACCATATCAATACAAACTCAATGCTGGTTCATACCAATCATCAGGAACATTCACAGGTTTGGCTGCCGGAAATTATACTGTCTGGATGAAGGATGCGTCCGGTACAGAAATATCAACGCTCCTAACAATCAACCTTCCAGCCATTCCTCCCGATGATCAAAACTCAGCCGGCAACGACTCTTGGGTTGGGCATTTCTACAAGCGAGCTGATGCAACAGCCTCAGCCCCTAGCGATGCCAATGCTTTTGCCAGATACCTTGGAAACAGGACAATGACAGAAACCTTTGACCAGAGTTTCAATGAGGCAGGCTCTTGTTTCCCCTTAAATTCAAATGGCACTTTTCATTGCAGTGTTTACACAGAGTATTTTGCAGTGAAGTATAGAATGAATTCCACCAGAACCGGAATTTATGTAGCCGACATGGGTAGCGATGACGGTATTCGCTTGACCGTGGACAACGTAAAGGTATTTGACAATTGGAAACAGCGAGGTTATGTAGTGGATCAGAAAATATTGTTTGAACTGACAGGAAGAAGCAGCCTTTTATATGAGTATTATGAAAGTGGTGGGGGTAACCGGGTTTCTTTTCAAAATTTGACCAAAGTACCCAACAACCTGACCAACGGGGTCTCCCAAACCCTATGTCAGGGAGCTTCAACCACTCCAATCACAGCGAATGATTCTTATACGGAGGCCCCTATTTCCAGCATTGGCAGTTATACCGTCACATACCAATGGCAGCAAGCTTCCTCAGCTGAAGGCCCCTGGACAGATATTGACGGAGCGAACACTCAAAATTATACGCCTGTCGCTGATTCTCCTGGCACCTTTTATTTCAGGAGAGAACTTACAGTTTCAAAGGCAAACGCGGGTCTCGTCTCCATTCCGGTAACCGCGACTGATTTTTCGGATATCGCCACCGTAACAGTGAGCCCTCTCCCTGCAGCTGCCGGAACTATTTCCGGCCCATCTTCAGTCAACGATGGGGAAAGTGGCATCGCTTATTCAGTTCCTGTTGTTACCGGGGCTGATAACTATGCCTGGTCTTATTCGGGAACAGGAGCCACTATTAACGGTACAACAGAAAATATAACCATCGATTTTGCTCCAGGTGCCACCTCAGGCATGCTTACGGTTTATGCTACAAACGCTTGCGGAAACGGGGGTGCATCAGCCAATTTTCCGATAACAGTTAGTTCAGCAACCCCAGGCATTACTGTGTCTCCCATTTCGGGACTAGAAACTACAGAAGCCGGAGGACAAGCCAGCTTTACTGTTGTTTTGGATACACCCCCAACAAATAATGTATCCATCACAATTGAATCATCAGATATCACTGAAGGCACAACAGACAAATCGGTTCTGAATTTCGACGATTCAAATTGGAATATTCCGCAAACGGTTACAATAACCGGGGTAGACGACCCTGACGAGGACGGAAATATTTCTTACACTGTGATTCTAAATGCTGCGTCAAGTGATGATTTGAATTATCACGGCATTAATCCTGATGACGTTGCCGTAACTAATATCGACGATGAAATTCCGTTGTCAATTACCTGTCCCGAAGATCAAGTTGGCAGTGTAGATGCTAGTTGTAATTTTGCCATGCCCGATTTTACCGGCATGGCGGTCATTGAAGGCGGTCAGGGAACGGTTGTCGTAAGCCAGTCCCCCTTGCCGGGAACAAGTATCACTGCCAATACAACTTTTACTTTGACTGCTACGGACGAATCAGAAACGTCTGTTTCTTGCTCGGCAGAGCTTACTTTAATTGATGAAATTCTTCCATTGGTGACCTGTCCTGGAAACCAAAGCATCAATGCCAATGCCAATTGCGAGGCTACCTTGCCTGACTATACAAGTTTGGTAAACGCCACCGACAATTGCGGCCAACCATTGACCATCATTCAATATCCTGCTCCCGGATCAATTATCTCGGCAACCACTGCCGTTACTATATCTGCTACGGACGATTCAAACAATACCGGCTCTTGCGAGTTTTCGGTAATTTTAAACGACGTTACTGCCCCTTTAATTAACTGTCCGGCAAACCAGACGATTGAAGCGGACGCTTCATGCGATGCCGTATTGCCTGACTACAGGAGTCTGGCTGTGGTAACCGACAATTGCGACGATACCCCGACTGTTACACAGGAACCCGCTCCGGGAACAATAATTAGCGGAATCACGACTGTCGTTTTAACCGCTACAGACGAAGCAGGAAATTCACCAAGCTGTAGTTTCCAGGTCAGTGTTGCTGATAATGAACCCCCAATAATTGCATGCCCCGAGCCCATAACCGTCGGCAACGATCCCTATATGTGCTCTGCTGTAATTACCGATTTGGGCACACCTGTCGCAGATGATAACTGCGGGGTGGCCTTCATTACCAATGACGCGCCTCCGATTTTCAATGTGGGACAAACAACCGTGACCTGGACCGTGACCGACGTCAATGGGAACAGTAATACTTGCGAGCAATTAGTGACGGTAGTCGATGATGAAGCGCCATTGATCAGTTGCTATGATAATGAGATTGTTTATGTACCTACGTCATTTAATTCCATTGACTATCCTTTTAACGAAACGTTTTTTGACGACAATTGTGCAGTAACTGATTTTGTTTGGACTATGTCCGGAGCTACCACACGAAGTTCTTCATCCAGTGGAATCAATCCCTTAGGTGAACAAAGTCTGAATGTGGGGACAACAACCATTCAAATTATGGTTAGAGATGGAGCTGGAAATGAAACGGATTGCTCGTTTAATATTAATGTAGAACAAGTTGACGATCCAACTGCAATTTGTCCGGGAGATATTTACCTTGGATGCAATCCTTCAGATTTTCCCGCAAATTTAGGTGAGATGAATTATTATATGGAAGCTGGATGGGAGCTTTACTCGGAAACATCCGTTTTAGGCAATGAGACGGCTGTTTCCGGGGCAGATTGTGTTTATGAGCGGACCAGGACCTATACCGCTACTTTTCGATTTTACTGGTGGATTTTTCACTTGGACACCAAGGTAATAACCTGTACCCGCACCTACACCTACAAAAAGGACACAGAGGCGCCAAGTTTGTCCGGCGTTCCGCCTGATGCTACGGTAGAATACAACAACATTCCAACAGCTCCAACAGTTACCGTTAGCGACAATTGCGATGCCGGGACAAGCCTGACCTATTCTCAATCTTCAACACAAAACCCTGATGTCAACCATTCAGGTCATTATAATTACACCATCACGCGGACATGGGAAGCAATTGATGACTGCGAAAATACAACAACCAGCAGCCAGGTAATTACCGTTCAGGACACACAGGCTCCCCAGATTACTTGTCCCGATAATGTTGAGGAAGCTGCAGGTCCAGGGATTTGTACCCGCCAATTAACAATTCCCAACCCAGTGGTTTCGGACAATGGCAAGTTGCAAAGCCTGACCTGGACCATGTCGGGGGCGACGGAAGCAAGCTCCCCGACAACCGGAATAAATTATCTAGGTCAACAATTATTCAATCCGGGCGAAACATCAGTTACTTATACGGCAACAGATGTTTCAGGCCGAACGAGCACCTGTTCTTTTACCGTTGCTATTCTTGATGAAGAAGCACCTCTGGTGAATTGTCCTGTTGGAGTTACCGCCTCGTGTGTCAAGGATATTCCTCTCCCGGCAACTACCCTAGCCGAATTTATTGCGCTGGGCGGAACTGTTTCTGATAATTGCACCACGAATGATAACTTGATATTTTCATGGGAGGACGATGTCACTGACAAGAAGGATGCGATCAACCCCTGTGAAGTGGTACGAACCTATACCATTACCGATGAATCCGACAATGTGGCAAGCTGCACGCAAACCTTTACCATTTCTGATGCGACTGCACCTGTGATTGTGGATTGCCCGGACGACATCACCGATTCAGCCGATGAAAATTGCGAAAAAATACTCACCATTGCTGCTCCAACCAACTTTACAGATGGTTGTGGTTTTGGCGATGTAACGGTTTATCATGCTTACACCATTGATGGAAGTTTGATTGAAGCAGCAGGTGGCATTTTGGACATCGCTTTTCCAAAAGGAACCACCATCATCACCTGGAGCTTTGAGGATGAATGTGGAAACACAGGAACATGTGAGCAGGCCATTACTATCGAAGATAACACCGCGCCAACGGCCAGCTGCCCTGTCAGCCAGCAACTGGATGCTGAAGGTAATTGCTCCGCTTTACTAGTGGACTACACCACTTTATTGATTGGCTTAAACGATAACTGCGACGCCGATCCAACGGTTACGCAAAGACCTGTAGTGAATACCGAAGTGTTTGCCGATACCGAAATCTGGCTGATTTATGCCGATGAAGACGGCAACCAAGACTCGTGCAGTTTTATGGTCAACCTGACCAACCTGGCCCCGCTCGAAATCTCCGAAATGATTTACGACGAGAACCAGTCGGGCGAAGGCGCGGTAGGCTCGGGACAAAAACCGTTTATCACCTCCACCCACCCGTACGAAATTGACCGGGATGAAGCCGCCCCCGAGGACTACACTTACACCTGGCTGGTACTCGATCAGTCGGGAACCGATGTTGAGCCTGACATCAGCTTCCCGGACAGCAATCCGCGCCATGCGGTTATTCCCTTCTCAGAAAATTACTTTACCGAAGGCGAAACCTACACCATTCGGGTAATCAAAGAACAGCTCACAGGCAATTGTTCGGCTGTTTTCGAACTGGACATTGAGGTGCAGGAAACCGATTTTAACTCCGGTGTTGAGCCCTTGGGTCCCACCTGTCAGGATGGGGGAACAGGCGCGCCCACCGTTGTTTTTTGGGATGTGGATTTTACCGGCGGCGTGGAGCCTTACGCCTTTGAGTTTAGCATTTCGGATGACATAGATGGCTGCACGGGAAAAGTTTCAAATTTATTTACCAATGATTCAGAATCGATCGTGACCACTGAACATTGTGATGCAACTTATGCCGTGGCCGTTACCAAAGAGTCGGGTGCACCGGCCGTGCAGATCGCCTTTACCTTTATCAGCGAAGCCGGAGTGGACAAAGATTTTAACCTGACGATTCAGTCGGCCACCGACCATTTTAGCATTACCAAACAAACCATTAATAACGACGAAAGTGACAACGTAACCCTCTGGGGTGTTCCAAACACCTCCGACATTGAAACGGATTAATTAACAACAAGATAGATGACAAATTAATTTTTAAATTTTAACCTTTAAATTTTTATACAATGAAAAAGTTTTTTACTCTTTTGAGCCTGTTCCTCGTAATGGGCATGAGCGCCAATGTGATGGCGCAAACTGATTCTGGTACCACTCCTTTTGTAGGGAGTGAGCATGATTATTCTGTTACTCAGAATGGAACTAATACTTATTTATGGGATGTTACTAGTGATGTTGCCGGTGAAAATTCTGTAGTACCCTCTGTTGCAACATTGTCAGCGACAACGGGCAATTCTATTTCTATTACATGGGTAAATCCTGTGGTATCAAGCACTACGACATATTATGTGCATGTGATAGAAAATGACGGAAGTTGTACCAATAGAAAAGTATTAGCTGTTCAGCCTCAAAATGCATTTGAGATGGACATTGTTTCAATTGATGGCGATTTGACCCCGCTTATTGTTGGAAATAAGGGAACTTATTGTGCTGCTGACGTAGCTGTTCTAGGCTGGAATCAAACCAATGCTACCACTTTGTCGGATGCTCAAGATTTCAATTATGATTACGGAACTACCTATCTTTATTATCGGATTGAAGCTAAGGGAATTAATTTAGCAACAACCTCTTGGAAGCCCTCATTGCTATTTAGCAATACAAATGTAGCAGGATCTGATATTACTGCAACATGGGGAACAACTGCGCCTTCAGGAGTAGGACCACAATCAGGCTATACTAGTTTTGCTGTAAGCACATCCACGGCAACTGAAATATCTGTGCCGACTGACAACCAGTATATATACATTGAAGTTGCTGTTGATAACAATACGACCAATGAGACTGGGAATGAAGGCACATCGGCTCAAAATATTGAAATCAGCTTAACGGGTATGGACGGCAACAACAATGGCGTTACTCAAATCAATGGTACTAGTGATGTTGATGATGATATAGCAACAAATGACATCAGTGCTCGTCCAAATACAAGCCAAATTACTACAGACAACTAATCAACCTTCATAGCAAGATTGGTTAAGTGAAAAATAGCATCCTGTTGATAATCTTATCTTTGGCGGTCACCTATGTGGCCGCACAGGATGCTATTTCCCCTTTTGTGGGGGCCAGTCACAACTACCAGGTCGATGAGCATGCCGGCAACGACTATGAGTGGCAGGTTTATAAAGACCTTGTTCCGCTAACACCGGCCAATCCGGCCGACTATCAATTTTTAAGTTCAAAAAACTCCTCTTCTGTTGACATTCAATGGCTGTCCGAAGGGGTTTACTTCTTAATGGTGCACGAAAGCGATCCTGACGGTTGCAGCAACCTGAAAGCACTTCGTCTCGAAGTCATTTCCGGTGGCCAACGAGGATTCATCGTTTCGAATGCCACCACCAGCCAATGTTACCAGGAAGGTGCCAATGACTTGACGGTTGACCTTCAGTTTTTTGATGCCCAGGGCGACTTATGGGCTGCCGATCGTTTTCCGGTTACGGTTTCGTTCGCTGTCAATGGCAGGCCGCAAGCACCTCAAACCGTCACTTATTTCAACCAGCAAATCCTGATCAGCAACGAAAGTTTTACAGCTGATCCCACCCAAAACACCAGCATCACCGTCCAGCTGACGGAAGCGACTGATGCCCAAAATCAGACCATTCAAGCCCGCGAGGGACAAAATATTCAGAGCACAACGATTTTGTCGTTGCCCGAAATTTCATTCAACACCAACGAAGCCCAGCTGGCCTTTGGCTCCATTTCAAGCTATTCGGCTCAAGGTCCTTCCAACTACCGCTATCACTGGTCAGTGCTCAGGCCCGATGGAACCATCCTGGAGCTCAGCTCCGAAACGAGCACCACCGAGTCCATCAACTGGAACCAAGCAGGCGCGCATGTGCTCAGCGTGCAAGCCACCAATGCAACAGGATGCCAAACTGCCGTACTATCCAAAACCGTTGTGGTGACACCGCCCGATGACCGGCCGATTGCCCTGATTGTAGAAGAAAGCCTGCAAACCGGAAGCTGTGTCCCCATCCAGCTCGATGCCTCGGGCAGCACCGGGCAGGGCGAACTGTCCTTTTCGTGGACACCCACGACTGGCTTGGATGATCCGGCCAGTCCGCGCCCGACATTCACACCGGGAAGCTCAGCCACCTACACGGTAACAGTAACCGACAGCCAGGGCCAAACAGCCTCGGATGCCGTCCGGGTTGAAGTGATCGATCCGCCACTGCTTGTTATCAACAAACAAGTGTTTGTCAACAATCCTACCGATGTCATTTTGCTCGATGCCTCGGCCAGCACCGGACAAAACCTAAGGTTCAACTGGCGTTCCGCAGGCGAGGGTTTAATCATTGCCGGCTCGCAAACCGCCACGCCGCAAGTGTCAGGACTGGGCAAATATTACGTGGAAGCGATAGACCAGTTTGGCTGCACCGCGCGCGACTCAGTCACGGTTGGACTGCTGGTGCAGGTAACCGCCATCGACGATGCCATTGGCGTGCGGGTAAACACCTATGCCGACATCAACGTGCTGCGAAACGACAAACCGCAAGGGCAGCTCGATCCCGAGTCGGTTAGCATTGTGTCGCCGCCCAGTCATGGTTTTGCCACCATCACTTCCGACTCCATCATCACCTACACCCCCGACCAGTTTTATGTGGGGCACGATGAGTTTATTTATGCGGTGTGCGATTATTCCAACCGCTGCGACGAAGCCACCGTGCTGGTGCGCGTAAGCGACGAGGCCCTGTTTGTGCCCAACGCCTTTTCGCCCAATGGCGATGGACTGAATGACTACTTCGAAATTGTTGGCATTGGAAGCTACGAGCGGGTGAGCCTGAAAATCTTTAACCGCTGGGGGAATTTGGTCTACGAATCGGAAAACTACGGGCCCGGAGGCGATGGTTTCTGGGATGGAAAAGCTACCCGCGGCATTCGAACCGGCAACGGGGAAATGCCCACCGCAACCTACTACTACACCCTCGACCTGGGCCGGGGCAACGAAAAACTAAGCGGATTTATTTATTTGGATCGATAGCGGAACTTGCTTTTTGTTTTTATCCCACGACGCGAAAGGATGCGCGCGGGAGCTGGGGGATAAGTGTTAACCAGTTGTTGTCTAGTCAAGAAGATTATCAATCTGCAATTTCAAGGTAGGTAAATGTCTCACAATCGTTCCCCAGATAATCTCATTATCAATTTTATCGTAACCATGGATCACGCGATTGCGCATACTAATGATCTGTCGCTTACTCGTTATCTCAATACTTGAATCTAATTTTTCTATTCTACTCATTGCCTCTCCAATAATCTCAAATTCTCTTTCCACCGCTCTTCTTAGCATCTTATCTCCCATGTAAGATTTAAAATCACGTTTATCACCGAGATATTTTTGAATTGAATCAATTGATTCCTGAATATCAAACAAATATTTTTTGATCTCAACGTCCATATATCAGGGTCTTTGTTTGGTTCACGGTATGAATAAAATAGGGGTTTGATAACGATTTGTCAGTTACTAAGTCAACAGGGCGTTGAAATAGATTCTCAAATTTATCCGCCAATTCAAAATAGGTGTCAGCATAATCGCCATAATCCATCGGCTTAAACGAGACTAGTAAATCAATATCACTTTTGTCGTTAAAATTGCTTGTGCAAACCGAGCCAAAAACAAATAACGACGCTACGTTATGTGTCTCGCACAACGATTTGATTCTTTCAATATTATCGGATATTAGACGCTGCATATCAATGTTTTGTACAAATCTAAAATTAAAGTTCAAGATTCACAAGTGCCAGATTACAATTGGTTATCACATTTTACGATAGGAAACAGTTGGGTTTTCCGGCTGTATCCTTGTTCGTCGACAAGAAAGTTGGAGCGAACCTACTACTACACCCTCGACCTGGGCCGGGGCAACGAAAAACTAAGCGGATTTGTTTATTTGGATCGCTAGCAGAACTTGCTTTTTGGTTCACTTCCGACCACGCGACAGGATTTGAGCGGGAGCTGTGGTCTACGCGATTGTAGCCTGTGGTGATTTTCACTCAATGATATCACCAGGAGTCATTCTGTCAATGCCCTCAATATTGAAATCCTTATCAAACGTTACGATGGCCATCTCATATTTTTGAGAAATAGTCAATTGATAAGCATCATCAAAATCAAGTTCATATTTTTCTATATTTGAAATTATATCGACAAAATCATGCGGGTCAAGTGATATTTGCTCGATCAATCCATTAAAGAACAAGTCATTTACAAATTGATCAAGTGTGTCGAGTTTTTTTAGTCTAGACAATATTACTCCGATCGAGTGTAATGCAAAATCACTTATAAAAATTTGGTCAAGGGGAACGGTATCAAGGAATTTAGAAACGATATCTGATTTGTCTTGATCTAATAATCTCTCAAGCCAGATATTTGTGTCAACAAGGTATCTTACTTTTGTCTCCAATCAAGTGCTTTTTTTTGTAATTCAATCGAATTGTAACTCTCTCCTTTTAATCCGCCAGCCCAATTTTGAGTTAATTTCCTTGACTTCTTAGCCACCCTTTTATTGATCAAATAGTCTAAATAATGGTCTAATTCGTCAATCAAATCAGGGGTTAATTGATTTATCTTTGTTTCTATTTTTTTTATCGTCGTCATATCACAAATGTACAAAAAATCAAAAATCTATCAAGTGCTCATATTTTTTGAAAACGAATGTTTCTTGCCGCTGCCATGCGATTGCATCGTGTGCTGCTTCGATTTGCAAGTACTTTGCTTATTAATCCCACCACGCGAAAGGATGTGCGCGGGAGCGGTGGAAAGGACTCGCGTTGGAGCTGAGGCATTATTTCTCTGCCGAAATAGTTTTTTCCTCTAAAATATCTGTTGAGAATAAAAGAGTATCATATTTAACTATGATGCCATTTTCCATTAAATCAGGAAAGCTTAATGGACTTGAAGATGTCTTGAATGAACTGTAATTTATAGAATTAGAGCATTTTTGCTCATAGTTCGTTAATCTTCCAATGTTGCTGTTGTCATTCATCTTAGTGCAAATTTAGTTGTTTTCTTCATATTTCCAACTTTCAAAATTCATCTGATTCTCTATTGTTGAACGTACAATAGGAGGCAAGGGAGGATGTTGGTTAATTGTTTGTGTTGTTTTTGTCAGTTCACCTTCTGATAAATAAACATGTGTGCCACCTTCTATACTTTCAATTAATACTCGTCTGCATGAATATTTAACTTTTACTTCATTTCCTAGCTCTATATTTACATTAAAAGGAGATAATAGTTTCAGTTCATTTCTAATATCTTCAAAAATCTCCTTTAATTTTTGATATTGCTCATCATTGGGTTTTTCTACAGTTAAACCTAATTCATCTCTTGCTTCATTTCTATAAATTGCATAATCATGACTGCCGGAATCACTACATAAGAACGCAACAATTTTATCAATTTTCTCTTTTTGGTCTGCTCCAAGTTGCTTTTGTAATAATTTTCTTGCAACCATTTGAATTTGAGTTCTCGAACGATAGACATTTCCCAAAACTAGAGGATGGACTTTTTCTGATAAACTAAGTAAAACATCCTTAAGATTATCTTCATTTTTTAATTTAAGTTCTTGCTTTGCAAGTTCAAAAAAACCTTGAATTGACTCAACGCTGACAGGAATTCTCGCTTGAGGATTTTGAGGAACTTGCGGGTTTTGGGGATTTAACGGACTATTTAGAGATGGATCAATTGGACCAAGTGTAGCTTGCTTGGTCATCATTATTTTATCAGCACCTAAACTTATGATTGTACCAGAGCTTCTTGCTTTTGACGGAATTATAACTTCAAATTCATCACAAAATTGTCGAATAAGATTTACTAAACTCCACGCAGCCATTGTATCTCCTCCACGAGTATAAAGCAATAAACTAATTTTGGGGACTTTATTAATTTTGTCGAGATGTTCCGAAAAATAATCTAAAACATCTGTAGCAATTTGTGTTTCCATTCCTGGCCTATCGCCAGTTATGTAAACCATCAGTTTCGATTGGCGATCTTCTTCCAACCATTTGTAATTTTCGATTCTTTCTTTCAGCATAGTGTTTTTATTAGGTTAATTCGTAATGCCCCACAACGTTCCGCTTTTTATCTCCCGAATTTATACTTCATTTTTAAATCTGTTTTCAATTAAATTCATTTGGTCAGTTATCTCGCTTGGCTTAGTATTTTCTTGTTTTCTTTTTGAATGTCCAAAAAACAACGATAGTATTCCCGCTAAAATAAAAATTGTAAAAAATCCCCAAATTGATATTTTATAGATGTCCTTTGTAAAATCAGAGGTTAATCCTGTTACCAAACAAGAAATCCCTGCTCCGATTAAAAGAAATCCAATAGAGTCAAACCATTGAAAACTAATCTCAATATTTGATACTTTATCTTTGATAAAATTCCATTCGTGGACAAAAATTGGGTATGCTTTACTTTTTTCTGGTGGAATTAATTCGTATTCCTGAGATATTTGAAAATTACCACTACTCATCACCGCCCTCCTTTTCATTTTCGTTTACTTTCTTCGGTTGAGTAACGGCTCCTGATAACAACGCATTCACTAAAACTGTGTTTCCACAATTCATACAAGTAACAGGGACGACTGGAACAATAGGAACATTACCAATCACCATATTTCCGTCATTATATTCTCTCAATTCATATACTGTATCAGAAATATTCCACTGTCCGTGATTACAAAGTGGGCATTTCACTTGTCCCCATTTTCCATTAAGGTGATTAATTAATTTTTGAGTGTCAATTTTCTTTTTTTCCATATGCATATTGTCCTAAACTTATTTTCTTTCAACTCGCTTCTATCTCCACCAAACCTATCTTACATCTCCATCTCAGGTGTGGTTTGTAACTTTCCGACCTGATATCCCCCATTCCAAACCAAATTCTCCGGCTTACTTTCCAAGCATTAAATAAGGGTCCGAGCTTATTGCCGGACCCTTATCGACTAGTAAATAGAACAGGATATGTTCTTCCCCATTATTTTAGTTATCCACAATCACCCGGGCGGCCAGGTAGCCGTTGTAAAAGTTGGGATCGCGGCGTTTAAAGATTTTCATCACCTTGTCCAGCTTGTTGTTGAGGATGTCGCTGGCTTCGGAAAAAAGTTGTTCCAGGCTTTGGGTGGCCTGCGCCGACTCAATCTGGTAGGCCCGGGGCATTCCGTTCAACTGCAGAAAGTTATCCAGGTCTGCTTTCAAATCGTCAACTTGCTCCACCGTGACACCGTACTCAGCCTGCAACACGTCCAGGTGCGCTTCGGCTTCCCTGATGATCTCCTGGTTTTTGGGAATAAACTCAAGGTTGGTCAGCCGGTGAATATCCGAGAAAGAATCTTTCATTCGGCTCTCCAGTGCCAAATCTCCGGATACGGCCCCCATCGATTCCAGGGCATCGTTTAAAATATCGCCCTTGAGGGCAATGGCGTACTTCAATTCTTTTTTGCTTTTGCCGAGAAACACCTGGGCGGCTTGCTGCGCCTCCTGAGATTGCTCAATTTGCTGGTTAACGGTGTCGAGTTGATTTTTAAACTCACCGACTTTGGGGATCGCAGTCCATTTGTCAACATTTCGGTCCAAAAAGTTGATCACCGAGTCCTGCATTTCCTTGTGGTTGATCTGTCTTTTATTCATGGTAGTTTGGGTTAATTGATTATGCTAGTTACGAAAAATAAATTTAGATGGCAAACATTGGTTTATTTAAAGAAAACATCAAACTGTAATTTAAATTCATTCTAATTAACTGGAGGGGTTTCGTTTCAGTAAACAGTTACGGTGCCTATCGATGAGTATTCATTTGTGTGCTGCGGGTTTGCCGGATATTCAACGGTTGTTGCAGTGCAGTCAGGGGCTGTTGCAGTTCTGTCAGCAGCTATTGTTGTGTCGTTAGGACTTGTTGCAACGCTGTCAGGGGTTGTTGCAGGACTGTCAGCGGTTGTTGCAATACAGTCTGTGCTTATTGCAGTACTGCTAGGGGCTGTTGCAGTGCTGTCAGGGGTTGTTGCAATGCTGTCAGGGGTTGTTGCAGTACTGTCAGGGGTTGTTGCAATGCTGTCAGCGGTTGTTGCAGCTCAGCATGATGCACTCGTTCCGAATTGCCCCGCTGCCGCGCCATGGCACCGTTTGCAACAACGATGGGTAAGCGTTTTGCTATTCATCCCAACAACGCGAAAGGATTCGCGCGGGGGCTGTGCTGGCAACTTATTTTTTTGAATGAACAATGATCCTCCGGTAGCTTGTGAGCTTAGGCTCTCCATTGTCCGTTACTTCACAAATCACGTGAAAATTTTTCCCTGCTGAATCAGCAGGTAGTTTAATTGTGATTTCGGGTGAATTGTTACCAGGAATTGTCAGCGCTTTCTGATAAGTTCCGGCCTCCGTCAATACCCACCATTTAAAGCTTAATTGATCATTTTCGGGGTCGAATGAATTTGAAGCATCCAGGACAATCGATTTCCCTTCTTTCTTTTCAACCGACAGGGACTCAAGGCCACGATTTCCGTTAACGACGACAAGCGGGTTGCGATTTCCCCGACCTTCGGCAGCCCAATCCATCCGGGAGGCAAAATTATTGAAGGTAGCCGGATAAAAATAGGCTTCATACTTGGCACAAATCTGGTTTGCTTTTCCTTCGTGATTGGTGTAAGCAAAAGTAGCGTTGTCGGGTCCCTGGCCCCATTCGAAATAACCACCCCAGCCAACCTGATCAGGAATAAGCGGGTTATTTAGCCCGTTAGGCATGACATGCAGAAATGAAGGCGTGTCGCCCTCAACACCAAACTTATACTTTGGATAGACCTTTCCGAGGTTTCCATGAGTTTGAATGTGGCGGGCATATTCATCCCAATTCTTTTTGCCGGTGCCGTTTTGATATTTCCAGGCACATTCATCCCAAAGAAACATCAGGTCTTTTTCAAACGCGCTGCGCATCCACTGGTGAGCGCTAATGTCATAGGGCGTTCCTTCTTTATACGACCGATCCTGGTCGGTAATGGCGTAGGTTGGTATTTTGTGCAAAAACGTATTTAGTTCCGTTTCCGTTCGTTCTTGCTGAACCTGCCAGATAGCTTGTGCCAAGGTATTTCCACCACCCCAAAGCAGGACCCACACCGGGCGTTCATCGTCTTCATCAGCCAATTGAACAATCAAATTACTTCCGTCTGAACGATTGTCGTTGCCAATTTGATCCATCCCTCTTTTATTACTGCCAAACATGGTTTGTTTTCGCAAATAGTCGGGGCTGGGCCAATATCCAATCGTCTGTTTGGATTCATCTTCCGCGAAGCTAAGCTGCTCCGATCGCTTCATAAGGTTTGGCAAATCTTTTTCATAGGCATCAATGGCATCGTGAATTAACTGAAAAAAGTCATCGCGGGTTTCATCAAGGCTCCAGCCTGTTGTAAAAATCAATCCTTCAATTTCCAGCATATCAGCGTGAACAAGAAGTCGCACCAACGATTCGCTATCATCGGTTTCCCATGTTGAAACATCGGTAAGCACAACAATGCGTGGTTTTAAAGTTTCCTTTTCCTTCGGATGATGACCAAAAATCTGCAGTGCAATAAATGGGAGAATGAGTGACAATAGGTACTTCAGTTTCATGATTGTTTGTTTAGTAAATCTGACAACAAATGTAAAATCTTTTAAAGCAAAAAAGAATTGAACTTACATTTCAAACCCTCCCTGTTGTTTTACGGAGTGGGAACCAAGGGTGAGCCCTGCATTTGCAAGTCGGGTTCAGCAATCCGCCTGCTATGAAACTGCCACCAAAGAGCATGGCTGACCTGCAGCGCCTGTGCCTGTCATTCCGACACCAATTTTTTTGATCGTTCCATCAGGTCTTTCAAGTCATTTTCTTCGCTTATTGATGCCTTGCCCAGGTTTAATACCATTCTCGCATGGCGAATAATCGCGTTTCTATTCCTTGTGCTTTTTGTGAATTGACTAATTGTGATCAGCGCTTCCATCAACCTGATGATAACAGCTGTACTCCCGGCCGAAAATTGGCGTATTTGATTAAATGCAGCATCCAAAACACCCTCAAAACTCAAGGTAACAGCAATGACCCTTAGGTCTTCTTCGCTATCAAACTGAAAGGCTGATGGAAACTTGACCTGAGCAAGATAAGACATTGTAGCTGTCAGGTTGTCAATGCAGGCTATTGCGGTATAGGGGTCATTTACTCCCGGAGAAAGCGCCCGCGCTGCGATTTCAACCATTTGATGGATGGAGAACTCAAAGTCTTGTTGTGAGGTTCTTGTTGTTCCGATAATAAATTGACTCCTGACTTTTGCAAAGTCATTTTCATTTTTCTTTCCACTGCGGTATATTTTCCCTATTTCAATATTTTCCACGAGGTAATCACCTGGTTTGACCTTTAAGTCGAAAAGCGAATTATCAGCAGTCATCATGCTTAACAATGCGTCACGATCAATATACTGAAGATAGCCGCTCTTTGGCGATTTCACAGAAATGATCGTATCGTATTGAGACTTCACCTTAGCCACTCGAACGCCATTTTCAGCAGCTGATTCCTCCCCCAACTTATCAGGAAAAAGCGTTTTTACTTGTGATGTGATAAATACATGAATATCAGAAATCACTTTATCGGCCTGAATACTGATGGCAATCTGATGGATAAATACAATCAGCAGTATAATGTTAACAACGGCGATGATTATCGCCAAAAAAATAGAAATTGACGGTATGAACGTAAAACCTTCACTTTCTTTTATGGCATTCAGTACGACAAGGCAATACAAATATGTTGATACGTATGCGCCTAACACGACTTGATTCAGACGTATGTACATAAAGTTTTTGATCAATCGTGGACCAAGCTGCGAAGAGGCCAAGGTCAAAGCCACAAGGGTAACTGAAAACACAGTCCCGGCAACTCCAATCATGGCGCCGGATATGGTTGACAAGATACTCCGGGCAGAATCAGCACTGCTCACAAAAAATAACCGCTGAAGACCATCCTGTGATATACTCGTCAACCCGTCCAAATACACAAACCCAATGGCCATAGGGACCGACAGTGTAATGATTAGCACAGGGATAAACCAAAACGAAGCTTTCAGTTCATTCCAAAAAAATTGAATTTTTTTCATATCAACAGACGAGTTTAAAGCAAAAATAAGGAATGTTATCAAACGAAACTTCAGAACAAATAGAAAAGGCAAGCTTTTCAGCCTGCCTTTTCCTATTTCTTTTTTTTGATTGCTACAACCAACGTAAGTACCCGAAATCTTGCCGGTGTGGCAGGTTCTCGTTTTTGGGGAACATGCGGATGGCATAGTTGTATGCTCCCGGATGTGTAAGGTGAAGGTTGAGTTTGTAGGTGGTCAGTCCATCTTGGCTACCAACCACATCAAACGTTTTGCATTCAATCAGCTCCGGGTCATCACCTCCGCCGTTTTCGGTCATCACAATTTCAACCCCAACTTCATCGGCCGACAAACCTTTCAGGTCGAGCACCACACGTGCCGGGTATTCCTCGCCAATGCGGATGGCATTGGTAATTCCATCAGCAATTTCAAATTCCTTGACTTCAATGTCGTCCCATTTTTCAGCAAGCTTGCTTTTCCAGCCTACAATTTCGCGGGCCAATTTAAAGTCATCGGCTGTTAACCGTGCGCCACGCTCGGCCTGGGGCGCGTAAAAGCGCTCCTGGTAATCGCGTATCATGCGGGTTGTGGTAAAGTTCGGGGCCACCTGGGCCTGCGTTTTCTTGATGTATCCCACCCATTCTTCCGGCACATCATTGGCATTGCGGTCGTAAAAGGCCGGTACAATTTCGTCTTCAAACAGGTTGTAAATGGTTTGTGCGTCCAGCTCGTCCTGAAAGTCCTGCACATCGTAGGAACGCTCCAGGGGCAAAGCCCAGCCGGCACCTTCCTTATAACCTTCCACCCACCATCCGTCCAACACGGAGAAATGCAGGGTTCCGTTCATCACGCCTTTTTCGCCACTGGTGCCCGAAGCTTCCAGCGGGCGGGTTGGTGTATTCAGCCAAATATCAACGCCCTGAAGCAGTTGCTTGGCCAGGTTCATGTCGTAATTCTGCAGGAAGAGGATTTTTCCTAAGAATTCGGGGCGCTTGGAAATTTCAACAATGTACTTAATCAGGTCCTGCCCGGCTTTGTCGGCCGGATGCGCTTTACCCGCAAAGATAAACTGCACCGGACGTTCGGGATTGTTGACAATCTTGGCCAGGCGGTCGAGGTTGCGGAACAACAGGTGGGCCCGCTTATAGGTTGCAAAGCGTCTGGCAAAACCAATGGTCAGCGCGTTCGGATTCAACGAACTCAACACTTCGCTGATCAATTTGGGGCTTTCGTTGCGTTTCACCCAGTTATCGGCAAAGCGTGCCTTGATGTAATCAATCAGTTTTGATCGAAGATCTTGTTTCAGATCCCAGATTTCCTGATCAGGCACCTTATAAATCTTGTCCCACAAGTCAAAATCCAACTGGTTATTGGTAAAATCTTTTCCGAAGTATTTCAGGTGAATGGCTTTCCATTCTTTGGCCGTCCAAGTCGCATAATGTACCCCGTTGGTCACATAGCCAATATTCAATTCTTCGGATAAATACCCTTGAAACAGGGGTTTTAGAATGTGCTTCGACACGTCGCCGTGCAGCATGCTTACCCCGTTGATTCCCTGCGACAGGTTGGCAGCCAAAAAGCTCATATTGAAATGGTCTTCATGTGGCGCCACTTTTCCCAACATGATAAATTCGTCCCAACTCAGGTTAATCTTGGCCGGATAATCTTTCATATACATGGCAAACAAATCCTGGTGAAAAGCATCGTGCCCGGCAGGTACCGGGGTGTGCGTGGTAAACAAGGTTGATGCCCGCACCACTTCTTTGGCTTCGGCATAAGTCAGCTTACTGT
The DNA here is from genome assembly GCF_001270965.1 of Sunxiuqinia dokdonensis. GTDB lineage: Bacteria > Bacteroidota > Bacteroidia > Bacteroidales > Prolixibacteraceae > Sunxiuqinia > Sunxiuqinia dokdonensis. The sequence continues at coordinate 82,538 of NZ_LGIA01000161.1, forward strand.
CCACCACCAAATTGTGAATTCGTTCCAGCCCAATCATGGCGGCGTGGCCTTCATTACAATGGTAGATATCGGCATCGGCATGGCCCAGCTTGTTTAGGGCGCGAATTCCACCCAAGCCAAGCAGCATTTCCTGTTTCAGCCGGTTTTCGTTGTCGCCGCCATACAAGTGATGGGTGACAAAACGGTCGTTTTCGTTGTTGTCGTCAATATCGGCATCAAGCAAATAAAGGCTGACGGATCCGATCTTCACTTCCCAAACCTGGGCATGCAGGGTACGTCCGGGATATTCAACTTCAATACGCACCCAGTTGCCATCCTTGTCGAATGCCGGCTGCACCGGTATTTTCGAGAATTGCTGGGCTTCGTAATTGGCCATCTGATCGCCCTGCAACGAAATAACCTGCTTGAAATAACCGTAGCGATAGAGGAGTCCCACGGCTACCAGGTCGGCTTTCGAATCGCTGGCTTCTTTCAGGTAGTCGCCCGCCAGAATTCCGAGGCCGCCGGAGAAAATCTTCAGGCTATCGTGCAGCCCATATTCCATACTAAAATAAGCGATTTTGGGGCCTATTTTCTGCTCCCGCTCTTGCTGATATTTTTGAAAACGCTCGTAGATGCTGTCCATTTCCTGAATAAACGACTCGTCGTTTTCCAGTTCTTTAAATCGCTGGTAGCTTACCTGCTCCAGCAAAACGATCGGATTATGGACAGATTCTTCCCATATTTCCTGGTCTATTTTGGCAAATAGCTCACGTGTTTCCGTGTTCCAAACCCACCACAGGTTTTTGCTCAACTCTTTTAGAGGAGCTAGTTTTTCAGGAATGTTTGATTCAACAAACAATTTTTTCCAATTTGGCATATCCACAACAGGTCCTTTTATAAATCTTACACCTTCTGTATTCATCTCCATCAAAATAAATTAAATTACTATAAAAACCAGTTTAGTTTCAACATGAGACATGCTGATTTGAAAAGAGATGCAAAAGTATAAAAATCTTTCAATCAAAGACTTTTATCTCTTCCAAGATGTTCAAGATTCTGGTTAAACTTACTTTTTACGCTTTGCTTCAGTTGAAGCGGGTTTCGGTTTGGTCGTTGTTTTTTTCGGTTTCTTTTTGGTTTGCAGCTGGGCAATTTCAAGTTCGTACTTCTTCAGTTTCTCTTCTTTTTCAAGCAGTGCTTTATTCAGAACAGCCAACTTGACCTCCAGTTCACTTTCAGGAACAAACGTATTCAATCTTAGTTTAAAGTCGCCGAATACGTTCATGAAGTTGATGAATGCTTCGTAGGGGCTCTCGTAGGGGTTGAAGTAGTTGTGCACTTCTCCATCGGAGAAAAACTTGGTACTCATGTAATAAAAATGATCGCTAACCTGAAGGTAGTTCCAATCTTTGTTCAGTGCTTCGTCGTCAACTTTGGCCATTCGGTCTTTCAGCTCGTACACTTTGTCGAAAGCCTCCTGTTGCATTTCATTGCCGAGCCAGGCGGTCAAGTCGCGTTCTTCATCGGCCCAGGAAATGGTGTTCGGCACACTTACGGCCGATACCGGCTGAAAGTCGTCGGCGATTTCAGAAGGCGTTGCAAAGCGGAAAGCCGATTGTTTAAAAACCGTGTCCGGTAAATGCTCCATAAACCGGAAGATGCCGGTTTCTTCGGCTTGGTGCTCTCCAAAGGTTTCGTAATCCATAAAAAGATTGATAATCTCGTCTTTGGGATCATGACTAATCCAACGCACGAATTTTTCAGTCGTAAGCGGATACTCGCTCCATCCTTGATTGGAGAACCGGAAGGAGATGTCGTCACTCAGCTTAAAGTTGCGCATCAATACTTTGAGCCGCGGATTGATGGCGTTGCAGTATAAAAAGTTCGGCGATTTCCAGCCTAATACGTGCTTGGCCCCTTCGGTTAAAACTGCCTTAAAGCCCATGTCGGCAACTGCCACACCAATTTCGTCGGAATAAACCATCTCGGTATTTCGAAACACGGTAGGCCGCTGTCCGAAATAGCGCTCCATGGCATCGCTGTGTTTATCGACCTGCTCTTTAAACAGCTCTTTGCTTTTCAAAGCCACCAGCGAATGCGAATAGGTTTCGGCTAAAAATTCAACTTGGCCGGTTTTTGCCAATTCCTGAAACGATTCCAACACTTCAGGAGCATACAGTTCGAACTGTTCCAGGGCTGTTCCGGTAATGGAAAAGGCGATTTTAAATTTCCCCTTGTGCTTCTTGATTAAGTCAAGCATCAGTTTATTGGCTGGCAAATAGCAATGGTCGGCAATCTTTCTCAGAATGGTTTCATTCGCATAATCATCGTAGTAATAATGATCGTTGCCAATGTCGAAGAAACGGTAGCGACGATAACGAAACGGCTGATGCACTTGAAAATATAAACAGATGGCTTTCATATCTTTTGTTTTTTTATTCAATTTTTAAAGCTTCATAATAAACATCGCGAACATTCCGGGCTGAGTTTTTCCATTGCAGCATGTCCACTTCCTTTTTTCCATGTTTCATAAACATATTCCACATGCCGGGATAATTCAGCAAGCCGTAAATGGCATCGGCCATGGCATGCACATCCCAATAGTCGGTTTTTACGGCATATTTCAATATTTCGGCAACGCCCGATTGATTGGAAATAATCACCGGGACATTGGTTTGCATGGCTTCCAACGGAACAATTCCAAAGGGCTCGGAAACCGAGGGCATGACAAATACATCACTCATGCGAAACATGTCGAAAACATCGTCACCTTTCAAAAACCCGGTGAAGTGAAAATTGTCCGAGATCTTCAGTTCGGCAGCGCGCTTCACCATGCGATTCATCATGTCGCCGCTACCTGCCATGACAAAGCGGACGTTTTTCATTCGTTTGAGCACCAGGTTGGCAGCCTCAACAAAATACTCGGGCCCTTTTTGCATGGTGATTCGTCCCAAAAACGTGACGATTTTATCCTCAACACCTTTCTTCAACCGAACTTTCTCTTCGCGGCTAATGGGTTCAACAGCGTTGTACACGGTGGTGATCTTCGCCGGATCGATCCCATATTTCTCAATAACAATCCGTCGGGTCATGTTGCTCACGGTGATGATTTTATCGGCAGCACGCATACCTCGCTGCTCAATATCGAACACCTGCGGATTAACACTACCTCCACTGCGGTCAAAATCGGTGGCGTGTACATGAATCACCAGGGGTTTTCCGCTGGCTTCCTTGGCGGCTATTCCGGCAGGATAGGCCAGCCAGTCGTGGGCATGAATCAGGTCAAATTCCTGATCGCGTGCAATGACTTCGGCTACCAGGGAGTATTTGTAAATCTCATGCAGCAGGTCATTACCATAGGTGCCGCTAAATTCAAGCCGGCCATCTTCATCGGTTTCCACAAAGCGGGTTTTCTCAGAATACTTTTTGCTGCTCAGCTTCCAGAATTCCTCCGGATCCATGTAAGGCACCATGCCGGACTCCACTTCATAGTAATCGATTTTCTTCTGAAGATCACGAAATTGCACCTTTTTTCGGGTGATGGGAATTTCGTTGGCACCTAACAGTTTCATGCTTGATTGATCCTCGTCACCATGAGCCTTGGGAACGACAAAAATGACCTCAACATCTTTGTATTCAGCTAAGCCTTTCGTTAATCCGTAACAAGCTGTTCCTAATCCTCCGGATATATGTGGAGGGAACTCCCAACCAAACATTAATACTTTCATGCGTATTCAGTTTAAAACAATTATTCTAAAAAATTTACTGCCAGTTTGTTTGCTCTGATCAGTGCGGCAACACTCCAGGCTTGCGATATGGCTCCCTTGCCCTGGTGAGGTGGATTTCCGTTGTAATTCTCCGGAATGGTGCCAATGCAATGTTCTGTCATTTCTTCTTCAAAACCTTCAATCAGTTTTTTCACGAAGGGTAATCCGCCGCGTTTGTGAATTTTCAAATATCCTTCAACAAAAAACATCAATAACCACGGCCAAACCGTTCCTTGGTGAAGTGTCTTTTCGCGCTCGGAAATGCTTCCTACGCAAACTCCTTCATAATGAGCATTCCGAGGCGACAAGGTCCTTAACCCCCTGGGGGTAAGCAGTTGTTGCTTGGCGGCACTGAGTACTTGCTTTTGTTTTTCCCGATCGAGCGGGCTGTAATCCAAAGCTGCTGCTATCACCATATTGGGCCTGACCGACCAGTCTTTGACGTCATCTTTCACGCAGTCGGCCAAATAGCCATGTTCTTCGCACCAAAACTGACGCATAAACGAATCGGCAATTTGCTTGGGCAAAGCCTCCCATTCCTTGGTAAACCCCTTATCACCGACGGCCTCGGCCAGCTCGAGCGCAAAACAAATGGCGTTGTACCAAAGGGCATTGACTTCCACCGGCATTCCGGCCCGCTGAACAACTGGCTTGCCATTCACATACGAATCCATCCAGGTAAGTGCCAGGTTGTCATCTTCACCCTCAATGAGGCCGAGCTCATTCATTTTTATATTGAAATCGGTTCCTTTTAGGTAGGCGTTCAGAATCTGCTTCATAACCTCCCCATATTTCTCCCAGATATGTTTCCAATTTTTTGTTTCGTTCGCATATTGCTGCAAGGCCCAAAAAAACCATAGCGGCGTATCGATATTATTATAGGCTGGCTGTCGCTGTCCGTTAACATTCGGGAAAAGGCCGTTTTTCATATTTTTCAGCTGGGTGTCAACGACAGCTTCAAACAGATCGGGTTCATCCTGATCAAGCGTGAGCGCTGGCAGCGCAACAAAAGTTTGGCGTGGTATCGATCCATACCAGGGAAACCCAGCGACAAGATCGTGATCTTCACCCCGCTTGATAAAAAATTGCTGTCCGGCATTGACCAAAAAACTTCTAAAGGTATCACGCGGCGGCCTTTTGTTCAGCTCTCGCGTAAATTTTGCTTTGATGGTATCGGGGTTCGCTTCTTTGACAGATGCTGAAAACACGATACTTTCCCCTTTTTTAATCGGCAACTCAAAATACCCCGGAACAAACAGGTCTTCGCGATAGTCGTAGCCCCGGTTCTTTTCCTTCAGGTACTCAATATTGTTGTACCAACCCGGCACGGCAATAAACTCGGCAGGTTTGGAAAACTGCATGTGTAAAAACGGATAGCCTTCATAAAGCTTCATTTTAATACCGTTTGGCGCTTTCTTGTATTTGGTGTTGGCATACAAGTTCGCCTTACTAAGCTCGTGCACGTTCCGAAAAGCCAAAAATGGTTTGAATTTGAGCGTTGTTGGCGAATTGGCTTCCACCAGCGTATAGCGGGTCAACACCTGCTGCTCATTCTCAACCAATATCCGTTCCTTCGACAGCACAACTCCGCCAACCCGAAAGGTTGTCTTCGGAATCTGGTCCACTTCGAAGTCGCGAATGTATTTATGCCCTTTGGGTTCATAAAAATCGTTTTCATATTTATGAATGCCCAAATTAAACTCGGCGCCATGCTGAACGACGGTCTCGTCAAAAGAGGATAGCAAAACGTGTTTGCCTCCATCCAGCTCATCGAGCTGACAGATTAGCAATCCGTGATACTTTCGGGTGTTGCATCCGGAAATTGTGGTACTGATGTATGAACCTGCCCGGTTTGACCGGAGAACTTCCCGCGAAAGGGAGTATTCCAGATTAACTAAACGACTTTTATCAAATTTTAGGTAGCTCATAATTCCAGACGTTGGCTTAATCAAATTAGTAAATAAATTTTTATAAAACAGGCAATCAGTTTGAGATGGCGGTTCTGTACAAATGTACGCAAAGGAATCCGTTCATTTCACGCTTCCCTGCTGATAACCATTCAATTCCAGTTCAAAATACTTCTTTTCATTTCCTAAATTAAGAAAAGGAAAAGTTTTCAATAAATTATTGATCTCTTTTAGGTTGTATAACAGAAAACTTTCATAGGCTTTGGACTGCTTTCGAACAGGACGGTGCTCCATGCCTTTGACGATTTTCAAAACCTGATCTGTTAGCTTCAGGCTTTCTTCGGCCATCAGTTTTGAACTGAATTTATGCCAGATATGATCAACAGCCTGCTCGCTAATATGCAACATGTCAGGCGCATAAAACCGATAGTCGCGCAGTTCGTCCATCACAATTTCGTAGGATGGGAAGTAGGCGCATTGCTCTTCGCCGAAGCCTGTAATCAGCCGATCAACGGCCAATAACAGCGTCGATTTACTGAGCTGATTTTCAACAGCACCATCTTTCCAATGGCGTATAGGGCTGACTGTGAACAGGATCTTTAACTTTGGGTTAAATCTCCAAAGTGCCAAAATCAGCTCCCGGTAATCTTCCACAATTTCACCGGGCGTCAAGCGAAGTCGTTTAAACTCAGCAGCCGGCAGCTTGTGGCAGTTTGAAACGATTTGTCCGGTTCTTTTCAGCTCAAAAATCCAGGCTGTGCCCAGCGACAGCATCAAAAACTCACTTTCTTTTAAATGTGCTGCCGAAAGGATCAGTTGCTCATTGATTCCATCCAGCACCTGCTGCTGGTTGGTTGACGAAAACCGGCTGTGATGGTCGAAACTGTGCCAAACCCCGTCGTGTTCAAACAAATCAGCTTCAGAATACGCTTTCCCTTCCACGAGCAAACGCAGACTTTTGGAAATCGACTGCGGATTATACAAAATGCCGAAGGGGTTTACGTCAACCTGAAACTTCAGCCGTTGCATTCGCTGCCCAATATTCTCGGCAAAACACGAACCCAGCAGCATCAATTTTGAATGGTAGTCAATCTTCCATCCCAGATCCTTTATATTCACTTCGGTGTAATACTGGTTCATTTATCTTACCCTTTTAAAAGCTTCTCTTTTCAACACAATGGCGGTTCGGGCGGGCAAATACAGATGCAGGTAATGCTGGCTTGTTAAGCCCGCCGATGGCCTTGTGTAGTAAGTCATTCGTTTGTCGATCCGTTCCTGTCCTCCAAAGCGCCCTTCATCAGTATTAAAAAGGATTTTAAACTTGGAAGGTTCAACCGGAATCCCATAATCTGTATAAGATTGTGTGGGATTAAAATTAAACACCATCAGGAATTCGCCGCGCTGGTAACTCAGTACCTTATCGCCGTTGTTGTCGTATCGCCAGACCACCTCCGGGGTTTCAAGCAAGCCAACCTGGCGAATCCACTGCATCATTTGCTGATCAAAATCAGAGAGTAAATGGTAACGCAGCTCTTTGTTTTCGGCCAAACTCCATATTCGTTTGGCATGTTTATACGACCAGTTATTTCCTTCCCTTGGAAAGTCAATCCATTCGGGATGGCCAAATTCATTGCCCATAAAGTTGAGATAGGCTCCGCCAGCGCAGGTGACGGTAGCCAGGCGGATCATCTTATGCAAAGCCATTCCGCGGTCAACCAACAAGTTGGGCTGGTCTTTCCGCATGCTAAAATACATTTCCTTGTCCATGAGCCTGAAGATGATGGTCTTGTCGCCCACCAGCGCCTGGTCATGCGATTCGGCATAGCTCACCACTTTTTCATCCAAACGCTTCGACGTCAGCTCATGAAAAATCTGGCCCATGTCCCAATTGTCATCCGGGATTTCCTTGATCAGCTTAATCCAGAAATCGGGCACGCCCATGGCCATTCGGTAATCAAAGCCATACCCTCCTCCTTCAATTGGGGTGGCCAGCCCCGGCATGCCACTCACCTCTTCGGCAATGGACAGGGCGTTGGGATCTACCTCGTGAATAAGCTTGCTGGCCAGGTAAAAATAGCTGACGGCTTCCTGATCTACTCCTCCATCGTAATAATCGTCGTATTTCGTAAAGGCTTTCCCCAATCCGTGGTCGAAATAAAGCATGCTGGTCACGCCGTCGAACCGAAAACCATCAAACTTAAAATCTTCGAGCCAGTACCGAATATTGGACAGTAAAAAGTGCAGGACTTCATTTTTGCCATAATTGAAACAGTAGGAATCCCAGGCCGGATGTTCGCCTTTTGCACCCGAATGAAAAAACTGGTAGCGGGTGCCATCGTAATTTCCCAATCCCTCCACTTCATTTTTCACCGCATGCGAATGTACCAGGTCAATAATCACCGCCAGTCCCATTCCGTGGGCTTCATCGATTAACTGCTTGAGTTCTTCGGGCGTTCCGAAACGCGATGAAGGCGCAAAAAAACTGGACACGTGATAGCCAAAACTTCCGTAGTAGGGATGCTCCGGAATAGCCATCAGCTGCACAGTGTTGTAGCCGGCTGCCTTGATACGCGGTAAAATTTGCTCGCGAAATTCATTGTAAGTATGCACCCGCTCTTCTTCGCCCGCCATGCCAACATGGCTTTCGTAAATCAGCGGCGCTTCTTCGGCCCGCATGTAATTGGGATGTTTCCACTCAAAATCTTTTTCCTGAATCCACACCTGGGCATTGAAAAGTTTGGTTTCTTCATCCTGAACCACGCGCTTACACCAGGCAGGTATTCGCTTGCCGTTACCACCATTCCAGTGCATCGAAAAGGCATACAGTTGTCCATGCACCAATTTGTCTTCGGGCAGGGAAAGCTCCCAGTGCCCATCGCCAATGGCCTGTAAGCGATAATCATCCCGCTCCTGCCAGTCGTTGAAATCGCCGATCATGAAGATTTGGGTCGCGTTTGGCGCCCAGTCGCGGATGACCCAGCCTGTGCTGGTTTTGTGCAAGCCAAACCAATGATGTCCGCTTGCAAAATCTTTTAACGAGCCATTTTGTGTCAGCTCCTGTTCTTTGGCTTTGGCTTGATTTATACGATCGATAATCACTGCAGCATGTGGTTCAAGGTATCGATCGTTTTGTACGAGTTGAGGTATTTCCATAGGTGAATGCTTTCCCTAAAGATAGGAAAATGCCTGATAGAATGCCACGGATCGGAGTTTAAATCAACAATAATTTGTTACCTGTTTTTGTTGAAAAGAATTAATCAAAACATATTATTGAACACGCCTTAAAATTTCGCAAAAAGCTTTATTCGGCTTATCTTTTCGTTCAAAACCTGAAACTGAATCGAGATGAAAAAACTATTCAAAGTCATCCTCTATTTTCTCCTCATTGCCGTGGGAATTGTTCTGGTTGCCACCCTCGCTTTTAATACCTACTACTCCATATTAAACAAAAAGGCCGAAAAGGAACTTCAAGATGTTCAGCTGTTAACCATCGATGGACTCCGGTTTCGGGACTTGAATAAGAATGAACGGCTGGATCCATACGAAGACGCGCGTCAGCCAGTTGATGTTCGGGTGGAAGACATCCTCTCACAAATGACACTGGAAGAAAAAATCGGGCTCATGTGGCATCCACCCATTGGTGTTGGCGACAAGGGAGAACTTCAAACCAAGCCCGGCATTTATAGTGCAGTATCTACCTACGATGCCGTCATTCACAAAAAGCTCAATCATTTCAACTTGTTCGCCGTACCGGAAGCAAAACACCTCGCAAACTGGTCAAACCGGTTACAGCAGCTGGCTGAGAAAACGCGCCTGGGAATCCCGGTCAGTATCAGTACTGACCCCCGGCATGGGCTTTCCAACTTCATTGGCATGGATCTGCTGGGCGGTGAGTGGTCGCGCTGGCCGGAGCCTGTTGGGCTGGCAGCCATTGGCGACTCATCGCTGGTGGTTGAGTTTGGAGAAATCGCGCGGCAGGAGTATCGTGCCGTGGGCATCCACACCGCGCTTCACCCGATGGCTGATTTGGCCACTGACCCCCGCTGGGCCCGAATTAACGGCACGTTTGGCGAGGATGCCAGGCTCTCGGCAAAACTGACCGCCGCCTATATTTACGGATTTCAGGGCGACTCGCTGGACAGCAACAGCGTGGCCTGCATGACCAAACACTGGCCTGGCGGCGGCCCGCAAGAGGCCGGCGAAGATGCTCACTTTCATTACGGGAAAAATCAGGTTTACCCGGGTAATAACTTCAAATACCATCTGATTCCTTTTGAAGCGGCACTTGCAGCCAACACCGCGATGATGATGCCCTATTATGGCATTGCCGTTGACCAAACCACCGAAAACGTGGGGATGAGCTTCAACAAGGAAATTATTACCAAACTGCTGCGCGAGGAATACGGCTATGATGGCGTGGTTTGCACCGACTGGGGTATTATTGAAGGATTCTCATTTCTGGGTTACGAACTGGTGGAGGCCAAAAACTGGGGCGTTGAAAATTTATCGGTTGACGATCGGATTGCTAAAGTAATTGACGCCGGAGTTGACCAGTTTGGAGGAAACATGCACACCCGCCAGCTGCTTCGGTTGGTAAGAAAAGGCGAGGTGTCGGAAGATCGGATTGACGAGTCGGCGCGCCGCTTGCTACGGGTTAAATTTGAACTTGGCTTGTTCGACAATCCGTTTGTTGATCCGGAACAGGCTGTTGAAATTGTGAATCAAAAAACATCCAAAGAAAAGGGACAAATGGCCCAGCGAAAGTCGATCGTGTTGTTAAAAAACGGAGCCGATGGCCACCGTCAGAACGTCCTTCCATTAAAAAAAGAAATAAAAATATACACGGAGAACATCAATCCTGAAGTGGCATCAAACTATGCGACGGTCGTCGCGAAACTTGAGGAGGCCGACTTCGCGATACTGCGGCTCACAACGCCATTTGAAAATCGTACCGATGACTTCATTGAGCGGATGTTCCACCAAGGCGATTTGAATTTTCCTGAGCCGGAACTTTCACGACTGCTCAACATCATGCATAAAAAACCTACCATCGTTTGCATCTACCTGGATCGTGCGGCAGTCATTCCCGAAATCGCCCAACAAAGTAAAGGCCTGCTGGCCGACTTTGGCGCTGAAGATGAGGCCGTACTGGATGTTATTTTTGGAGATTTTAAGCCGCAAGCCAAACTTCCCTTCGAACTGCCTTCGTCAATGGAGGCTGTGGAAACCCAAAAGGAAGATGTGCCCTACGATTCGAAAAATCCTTTGTATCCGTTTGGCTTTGGGCTGACTTATGACGAGTAAGTGAACCAACTCGCCTTCGGATTTCTCTCCAGTGTCTCTAAGCTTAAACCAATCGTTTCGCATAAATTAAAACCAACTGTTCATTTTCCAAAATCAGAATAGCCTAAACTAAAACAAGCTTCTCAGACTACAAAACTATGACCTCTTCTGATAAAACTTGTGCGTCGTTAATTCACACTTGCACCCTCTCCAATAAAACTTGAACTTCATTTTACAAAAGTCTTACCTTTTCTGACAAAAGTACTACCTCTTTTTTTAAAAGTTGAACTTCATTACTTAAAAGTGGTACTTCATCTGGCAAAAGTATTACTTCATCTGGCAAAAGCCGTAGATCATCTAGCCAAAGTAATACATCTCTTAGCAAAAGTAATACATCATTTTACAACAATAGAACCGCATTTGTTAAAACTGAAACTGATTATTTCAAAACTAAAAGCATTTTTTTCAAAATCTTTTGCACCAACGGATATCAATTCCCATCGGTGAACAGGGGGCCTATCCATCAAACGGGGTGACCTGCTGCCAAGTCACCCCGTTTCTGTTTTTTAAGCAAACCTGCTTTTACAGGTTCTGCTATGTTCAGGCCAGATCGAAGCGATCCAGGTTCATCACTTTGTTCCAGACCGCTACAAAGTCGCGGACAAACTTCTCTTGCGAATCAACCGATCCATAAACTTCGGCCAGCGCACGAAGCTCTGAATTTGATCCGAAAATGAGGTCGGCCCGGGTACCCGTCCACTTTTTCTCGCCCGTTGAACGATCGCTTCCCTCAAACAGAACTTCTTCCTCCGAAGTAGCTTTCCAGGTCGTTCTTAAATCGAGCAGATTCATGAAAAAATCATTGGTCAGTGCTTCCGGACGTTTGGTAAACACCCCATGTTGCGACTGGTCATAGTTGGTATTCAGCACACGCATTCCTCCCAGTAGCACCGTCATTTCCGGTGGTGTCAGGGTCAGCAACTGTGCGCGGTCAACCAACAACTCCTCCGCCGAAGCGCTTATATTTTCCCGTTTCTTCAGATAATTACGGAAACCGTCAGCATTGGGCTCCAGGGGAGCAAACGCTTCAACATCGGTTTTTTCTTGCGAAGCATCCGTTCGTCCGGGAGTGAAAGGCACGGTGAGCTCCTGACCAGCATTTCTGGCTGCCTGCTCAACACCTGCACATCCGCCAAGCACAATCAAATCGGCCAGCGAAACCCGCTTATTGCCCGACTGAGCATCGTTGAACGCTTTTTGAACGCCCTCCAGTTTCTCCAGCACCTGGGCCAGCTGAGCCGGATTGTTGACTTCCCAATCCTTTTGAGGAGCCAGACGAATCCGCGCACCATTGGCACCACCGCGCTTGTCGGAACCACGGAAAGTGGAGGCCGAAGCCCAGGCAGTCGTTACCAATTGGGATACAGACAAGCCCGATTCGAGGAGCTGCTTTTTCAGTGAAGCGACATCCCGATCATCAATCAAGTCGAAATCGACAGCCGGCACCGGATCTTGCCAGATCAGCTCTTCCTGGGGAACTTCCGGTCCCAAATACCGCGCGACAGGCCCCATATCACGATGGGTTAATTTAAACCAGGCCCGGGCAAACGCATCGGCAAATTCATCCGGATTTTCATAAAAGTTTCTTGATATTTTTTCATACGCCGGGTCCATCCTTAAGGCCACATCCGTGGTCAGCATAAATGGCGCGTGACGTTTCTCCGGATTGTGAGCATCAGGAATACTATTGGCACCGGCTTGTCCCCTGGGTTTCCATTGGTGCGCACCGGCCGGGCTTTTGGTCAATTCCCATTCGTAATCAAAAAGATTTTCAAAGAAATTGTTGCTCCACTTGGTCGGTGTTTTTGTCCAGGCACCTTCCAGACCACTGGTGATGGTGTGTTCGCCGTGTCCCGTGCCGTAGGTATTTTTCCAGCCAAGGCCTTGTTCTTCCATGCTTGCACCGGCAGGCTCAGGCCCCACATATTTGACCGGATCGGCAGCACCGTGTGTTTTACCAAAGGTATGTCCTCCGGCAATCAGGGCAACGGTTTCATAATCATTCATGGCCATGCGTCCAAAAGTTTCACGAATGTCCTTCGCTGCAGCCAGCGGATCAGGATTCCCGTTTGGGCCTTCGGGATTCACATAAATCAATCCCATATGGGTGGCTCCCAGCGGGTTTTCAAGTTCATCGCCGGCTAAACGTTCCTTATTGCCCAGCCATTCGCCTTCCGATCCCCAATAAATATCTTCTTCGGGTTCCCAAATATCTTCGCGTCCACCTGCAAAACCGAATGTCTTGAATCCCATAGATTCCAGCGCACAGTTCCCGGCCAAAATCATAAGATCGGCCCAGGAAATCTGTTTGCCATATTTTTGTTTTACCGGCCAAAGCAGTAAGCGGGCCTTGTCCAGGTTGGCATTGTCGGGCCAACTGTTGAGCGGTGCAAAACGTTGCGAGCCCGATCCCCCGCCCCCACGGCCATCAGCAATACGGTAAGTTCCGGCACTGTGCCATGCCATTCGAATAAAAAATGGTCCGTAATGCCCATAGTCAGCGGGCCACCAATCCTGCGAGTCAGTCATCAGATCGAAAAGGTCTTTTTTTACGGCTTTCAGATCGAGTTTTTTAAACTCCTCGGCATAATTGAAATCTTCGCCCATCGGATTCGACAGCGATGAATGCTGACGAAGGATACCTAAATTCAACTGGTTTGGCCACCAATCACGGTTCGAACGGCCAGTTCCTGCCGTTTGTTTTACAGCGCCTCCGGTAAAAGGGCATTTGCCGGACTCGTTCACGTCCCAAACTTTGCCGTCTCCCGGTGTACTTGAATGTGTGTCGTTTTTCATTTTTGATTAATTTTTCTTGTTATGACCTACAATTTACGAAAAGCCTATCGATATTTTTTATCTATTGTTTCTATCCAGACATAGATGAAAACTATAACTTCGATTTTTATTTTGCTATGATCAATTTCGATTCACTTTGTGGCCGCTATTCTGCCCACAAAACGGGCTCAGCAAGCCAACAAATTACCAATGCCTCATCATTGAAAAAACATGGTCCTCAGTGAATTGTTTACCGATTTGACCTGCCCGACAACAGGTCAACAAACAAAAAAAAAAAGAAATGAAGCTGCCATGAATCGAGGGATCCCATTGGGAAGGCCAGCAGAAGCAGAAAGCTTGATTTGAAACCACCGGGAAGGCTGGTTGGTAAACGGTTTTTTCATGAAAAAGAAAGCCGCTCCGGAATATCTTCCGAAACGGCTCTCAGCATGTCAACCTTTAAACTTTATTGTACTATAAATGGATTACTTCATCGTAAGCAGCAGCAGCAGCTTCCATGATCGCCTCGCTCATGGTGGGGTGCGGGTGAATGGATTTAATCAACTCGTGCCCGGTAATTTCCAGTTTTTTGGCGACCACCAGCTCGGCAATCATTTCGGTCACGTTTCCGCCAATCATGTGGGCACCCAGCAATTCGCCGTACTTGGCATCGAAAATCAGCTTCACAAAGCCATCTTTTTGCCCGGCTGCACTTGCTTTCCCACTGGCTGAGTAAGGGAACTTACCGACTTTAATTTCGTAGCCGGCTTCTTTGGCCTTTTTCTCCGTCATGCCAACTGACGACACTTCGGGGCTGGTGTAGGTACATCCCGGGATGTTCCCGTAATCCACCGGATCCGGGTTCTTTCCGGCAATTTTTTCCACGCAGGTAATTCCTTCAGCTGAGGCCACGTGCGCCAAGGCAGGTCCGTGAACAATATCGCCAATCGCGTAAACGCCTTCTACATTGGTGCGGTAGAAATCATCCACTTTGATCTTACCATTTTCCAGTTCAATGCCCAGGTCTTCCAAGCCAATATTCTCAATGTTCGGAGCAATTCCAACTGCCGAAAGAACAATTTCGGCTTCCAAGGTTTCTTCGCCTTTTTTGGTTTTCACAACCACCTTGCAAAGCTTTCCTTTCGTGTCAACCGATTCGACCGAAGCATTGGTCATTATTTTCATTTTATCTTTTTTGAAAGAGCGCTCCAGGGTTTTGGCTACTTCCTCATCTTCGTTGGGAACCAAAGTTGGCATGTATTCCACCAAAGTCACTTCGGTGCCAATGGCGTGGTAGAAGTTGGCAAACTCGCTGCCAATGGCGCCCGATCCAACAACCACCATCGATTTGGGCTGCTTGTCCAGGGTCATGGCTTCGCGGTAGCCAATAATTTTCTTACCGTCCTGCTCCAGGTTTGGCAATTGACGTGAACGCGCACCGGTAGCCAGAATGATGTGTTTGGCTGAAACTGTAGTTTTCTTTCCTTTTTCATCTTCTACCTCAACGGTGCCTTTATCTTTTAAGCGACCATAACCATTGATCACTTCAATCTTGTTCTTTTTAAAAAGGAACTGCACACCTTTGCTCATGCCGCCAGCCACGTCGCGACTGCGCTTAACCATGGCCCCAAAGTCGGCCTTCACTTCGCCCGAGATGCTCACGCCATAATCGGCTGCATGCTTGGCATATTCAAAAGCCTGCATGCTTTTCAGCAAGGACTTGGTTGGGATACATCCCCAGTTGAGACACACGCCTCCAATATTTTCTTTTTCAACAACGCCTACTTTAAAACCCAACTGAGAAGCCCGGATTGCGGCAACATAACCGCCAGGCCCGCTTCCTATAACTAATACATCGTAACTCATAATGATTGATTAACTGAATTTGATTGATCGCTTTAAAAAACAGTTTAAGTTGCAAAAAGTTTTCCAAAGGACCGAATACCAGCCGCCAGATTGACAAGCGAAGGCCAATGAAAAAGCCGGTTCCTTTTGGGACCGGCTTTTCTTATGATTGTCATGTCTTTCTAATTCAAGAGCTCAGCTAACTTCTCGTGCAACTCCTGCCCGCGCAGGTTTTTGGCAACAATCACGCCCTGGGGATCGAGCAAGACAGAATGCGGAATGGAGTTTACCCCATACATTTGGGCCACTTCGTTTTGCCAGTATTTCAAATCCGAAACCTGGGTCCAGGCCAGGTTGTCGTCTTCAATAGCTTTTAACCAGGCCGCTTTGTCGCGGTCGAGCGAAATTCCGAGAATATCGAAACCTTTATCTTTAAACGCATTGTAAGCACTTACGATATTGGGGTTTTCCTGGCGGCAGGGGCCACACCAAGCTGCCCAAAAATCGAGCAACACATATTTCCCGCGGAAGGAAGCCAGGCTAACCGGATTTCCTTCGGGATCGTTCATCGTAAATTCAGGAGCTTGGGTACCAATAGCCGTACGGCCTTTTTGCTCAACAAATTCTTTTAGCTGCTTCGTGTAGACCGACGAATCCAATTCTGCCGGGAACAAGTCAACCAACTCTTTCAATTCGTTGTATTCCAATTGCTGAGCCAGCTGGGTGAGCGTAATAAACGGAGCAACAATGGAGCTGCTGTGTTCCTTGACGAAGTTTTTGGCGTAAACCCGCATATTATCATTGGTGGCTTCGGCATCGATGCGAATTCGGTCCATTTCATCCTGATTACCGGAAGCTGCTGCCGCTGAATACTGTTGCTGGTATTCGTTGACCTTCTCATTCATCAACTGCACTTCATCCAGATACTCATTAAACGTGTCGGTCAATGGCGAACCGGTTACGGTCGTATTCCGCAAGCTATCTTTGTTGGCCGCCACTTCGATGTTTGCATTTTCGAGGAAAAACTGAGCAAAATACTGCCGGTCGCCCAAGCGCAGGTAATGCAGCTCAGGAACGTCGATGCTTCCTTCAAATTTAAATTTTCCTTGCACCAGTTCGGTCGTGTCCGTGGTTACAGCCTGCCCTTCTTCTGCCTTTACCAGATAAACAATGGCCGAATCGAGCCCGGCAACCGTGCCGCTAATCTGATATTTTGCTGAATTGCTCTGGCAGCCAGCAATAAAAAGCAATGCAAGAATGAATAGTCCTAAATTTCTCATTTGTTCGATTTTTTAAATTGATAATAGTTTTCCAATAATTCGCGAGCAGCGACAAACGAACTCATCTCCTGCCCGAGCACCTTCTGTTCAAAGGCTGCCGTCATTTCCTTTAACTCGTTATTCTGGTAAAAATCAGACTTTAAGCGGTCGTTGATGGTTTCATACATCCAATACCTGGATTGCTCATTTCGCCGGTGCTGAAAATAACCATTTTTTTTCACTAATTCGACATAGGCTTCAATGGTCTCCCAAATTTTATCGATGCCCAGGTGATGAAAGGCAGAGCAAGTCAACACCTTCGGCGTCCAGCCCGAATCGGTTGGCGGAAACAGGTGTAAGGCATTGAGGTACTGCACGCGGGCCATCTCTGCTTTTTCAATGTTGTTGCCATCGGCTTTGTTGATGGTAATGGCATCGGCCATTTCCATAATTCCCCGTTTGATCCCCTGCAACTCATCGCCGGCACCAGCTAGCATCAGCAGCAAAAAGAAATCGACCATGGAGTGAACCATGGTTTCGCTTTGTCCCACGCCGACGGTTTCAATAAAAATGGTGTCGAATCCGGCAGCCTCGCAAAGCACGATCGTTTCGCGGGTTTTCCGGGCCACACCACCCAGCGAACCTGCTGAGGGCGAAGGACGGATGTAGGCATTCGGATCAGACGATAGTTCTTCCATCCGGGTTTTGTCACCCAAAATACTTCCTTTGGAACGCTCGCTGCTGGGATCGATTGCCAGCACGGCCAGTTTACCGCCACGCCGGGTTATAAACTTGCCCATCGACTCAATAAAGGTGCTTTTCCCAACGCCCGGCACACCCGTAATGCCAATGCGCAGCGACTTACCACTGTAGGGCAGGCATCGGGTTATAATTTCGCTGGCAATTTCCTGGTGTTCTCTTTTCGAACTTTCAACCAAGGTTACCGCCTGGCTCAGCATGGTAATATTCCCGGCCAGGATCCCTTCGACATAAGTATCGGCGGTCATCACTTTCTTGCGCTTGTGCTTCAAAAAGCGCTTGATCGAATCTTCATTAAACGTCTGCGGTTGATCCACTCCTTTGTTCACGTTCAGTCCTTTATATTGGTCATCATTTTCGATATGATGGAAATCGCGATCTGCTGCCATTGAAAAAAATTTTTTACGAAGGTAAAACATCGGTGACTAGAAAAAAATAAGCCGCTCCAAAAAATGAAGCGGCTTTCAATTCTTATCGTTTTGTTGTTATCCGGCGGTTTTAATATTGGTTGAAACCCTTAAAATGGTCGTTGGGTTTTTGGGGTCGTTGGTGATGACTGTGATCGACTTGTTTTGGCGTCCGCGCTTACCTTTTGAGTCAAATTTAACTTTTAGCGGCACCACTTCGTTTTGCGAAATAATTTTTTTCTCAGGCGTTACTGCTGTACAACCGCACGAAGTTTTTACATTGCGAATAATCAAATCGCGCTTGCCTTCATTTTTAATGGTGAAGGTGTATTCCACGGCATCGCCCTGGTTAATGTCTCCAAAATCGTGCGCTTTTTCGTTGAAAGATACCACCGGTGCACTGGCCAGTTCTTCGGGCGACAGCGCCGAAAAATCTTCTTCAATGGTAGCCGACACCCCTATGGAATTGCGGTAGTTCGACTCGCCATTGATATTCAGATAAATCCGGTGCATCATGAAACCATAGGTGTTGAGTTGCTTGGCATCGTAGGTTACCACAACCTTTCCCTTGCCTTTGGCCGGAATGGTTTCCGGAACCGCTTTCACCGCTAAATGCGACGGAGGCGTTTTAAATTCAATTTTTACCGGCTGATCGGTGTCATTCACCAGTTCCAGCTCCTCGGTTTTCACTTCGTTTTCATTAATCTTGACAAACGACAGCTGGTTGGTTTTTGCACGCAGCGGCCCAATTTCGCGCGGATATTGTTCGGCCAGCGTTCTTTCGCGTTGCTCAACGGCTCCTTTTATTCTTAAAACGGTGGTCGCATTCTCGGCGTTCGACGAAACGGTAACCGTTTTATTAAATGGGCCCGGCCGGTTTCGTGGGTCGTAACTCACTTTAATAAAACCTTCACGCCCCGGAGCAATTGGCTCCTTGGTCCACTGCGGCGTTGTACAACCACACGAGGCCCGAACGTTGTTCAAGATCAGTGGCGATGCACCATTATTTACAAACTTAAAGCTGTAGGTTTGTGCCCCGGCTTCTTCTTTAAAAGTGCCAAAGTCATGTTCCAGCGTTTCAAAATCAATTTTAGCTTTTACTGTTTGTCCCACGCCAGCCGTAGCAAAAGCAAAGGACACCAAGACTAAAAGAAAGAGCATATTTTTCATAGACAATAATTTAAATTGAGGCATTGAATTCACGATCAAAGATAACAATCCCTGGCAAATTAACCAGACAGCAACAAATCTATAAAAGCTTCACCCTCATCGCTGTTAATGCATCACTAACTTTTGTTAATGAAGTGTTAACAGGCCATGCTATTTGAAAAGATTCCGTAGTTTCGTGGTTGTCAATTGCGTAAGCGAAAAGGAATGGGAAGAAACACGATAAGATACGTCATCATACTGGCAACATTCTCGGTTTTGGGCATTATTCTGATTCAGTTTTTCTTTCTTCGGAATACCGTTAATTTAAACGAAAGAAAGTTTCACGAATCTACCACTCAAGCCTTAAATGTTGTCGCTCAAAGACTGGTCTCGTACAACCAAAAAGTAAAGGGAAGGGAGGCGAAAGCAGATCTGCCCAACGCGGTCGATCAAATCTCGAACAACTACTATGTGGTCAATGTCAACGAAGATATTCACCCGGGTTTGCTGGAGCACTTTCTGATTGAAGAGTTTAAAAATCACAATCTGAAAGTTGATTTTGAATTTGCCATTTACGATTGTGAGAACGAAAAGATGGTGTACGGCAAACACCTGATGGAAAAAAATGACAGCCTCACAAGCACGCTGCTGGTCAGTAACCAGTCGGACGAGTGCGATGCCGAGGATGCGCTTTTTGAACAGCACTACAACACACAAGCCGCAAAAAAAGAATGCGGCCTGCCCACCTGCGAAAAGTACACCTATTATTTTGGGGTATCGTTCCCAAACCGATCCAAATATTACAGCAGTCAGGTGCATGGCTGGTACGTGGTCAATGGGTTCTTGCTCATTGTTATTTTGTTTTTTGGATACACCCTGCTCGTCATCTTCAAGCAGCGGCGGCTCAGCGAAATTCAAAAGAACTTTATCAACAACCTGACCCACGAATTTCGCACCCCCATCGCCTCGATCGATCTCTCGTCGAAGGTGATTGCCGACCCTCGAATTCTGGACCATCCCAACCGGCTAAGGGAATACTCCAACATTATCAGCGAACAAACCCAACGCTTGTCGGCCCAGGTTGATAAGGTTCTGCAAATGGCCAGCATCGAAAAGCAGCGACTCGAGCTCGACCTGACCATGATTGAGCTGAACCAGTTTGTACAAAAGAGCATTTCCGATTTTAAAACCAGCCAGAACGGGAATCAATACGCCATAAATTTTACGAGTGAAGTGGACGACTGGCGAATTCAGGCCGACTCGCTGCACTTTTCCAACGTCATTTTCAATATTCTTGACAACGCCATTAAATACTGCGACGAATCGCCAATAGTCGATGTGAGGCTCAGCCAAACAAAAAAGAGCATCCTCCTCCAATTTGCCGACAATGGCATTGGCATTCCCAAAGAATACCGCAAAAAAATATTTGGCCGCTTTTTCCGGGTTCCAACCGGCGATATTCACAATGTCAAAGGCTTTGGCCTGGGGCTCGATTATGTCTTGAAAATTATTGAACGGCACAACTGGGAAATTGATGTTTCTGATAATTCGCCAAAAGGAAGTATATTTACGATTGTCATTCCGAAATAAAGTCAACAATCGGGTGACGATTTCCTGATCGCCTCGATCTGGAAAAACCTTGAACTCGAAACAAGATAATTAGCTATGGAACTGACTGGTAAAAAGATTCTTTTGGTTGAAGACGACAAGACCCTCAACTTTATTATCCGTGACTATTTGGAAGAAGCGGGCTACGATGTAAAAGCAGCCGACGACGGCCAGGAAGGCTACGAGATCTTCGATAAAAATCCGTTCGACCTGTGCCTGCTCGACGTGATGCTCCCCAAAATGGATGGCTTTTCGCTGGCCAAAAAAATCAGGGAGAAAGACCAGTCCATTCCCATCTTGTTTTTAACGGCCAAAGCCATGACCGAAGACAAAATCAAAGGCTTCACCATTGGTGGCGACGACTACATTACCAAGCCGTTCAGCATGGAAGAGTTGCTGCTTCGCATCAAAGTATTTTTAAAACGAAGCCATACCGACGAGCTTGAACCGGAAGAGCTAAGCAGTTGCAAAGTAGGCCACTTCGACTTTTTGTTCGACAACCTGACCCTGCAACATGGCGAGGAAAAACGCACCCTCACCTACAAGGAAGCTGAGTTGTTACGCTATTTCTGCGAACATTCCAACGCGGTATTGAGCCGCTCCGAAATTTTGAAAAACGTGTGGGGATCGAACGACTACTACCTGGGCCGAAGCCTCGATGTTTTTATTTCGCGCTTACGCAAATACCTGAAAAGCGACCCAAACATCAAAATCATTAACCTGCACGGCATCGGCTTTAGGTTTAATGCACCCATTGAGAAAAGGTAAGGGCCAAGGCTTATCAAGTCTTTGCCTTTCACGCCGGAACCATCCCGCCAAACCAGCCGCAGGCCGATCGATCCATCGAAAAACAGCCAAGCCCCGGATTCCAGTTCCATGCAAATGAACTACAATCCCGACAAATTTATATTTGTATTGAAATGACAGGTATGCTTCCTAAAAGCAAATAAGCGTTTTAATCCGGCAGCTTGTTTCAGCTTTGAAAATTAAGAAACACCGCACGGCCAAAAACCAGGAACTACAAGCAAGTGAATGTATTTCTGCAATATTGTACGGATGAAAAAGCCCCAACTAAATCAATCCTTTTTCGTCCAACAGCTTTTCCAGCTGATTGTGGCTATCCCAGAAGCGTTTCTCTATTTTTTGCATGATGCCATCAAACTCCGGACGCTTTTTCAGGGGCTTTATCAGCGGATCCAGTTCCATAAATAACACAATCCAATACTGGTAATTGTCTTGTGTGGCAAAAACTTTGAGTTGATCGATCGCCGCGTCTACCTTTCCCTCATAGGCGTACTTTACAGCTGTGCTGGCGCTTTTGTAGATGGATTGATCCGTTTCGCAATAGTCGGCATAGGCATTGAAAAATTTGCGAGCCTGGTCAGTCCTTCCTTGTTGCTGATAAACCCAGGCAATTTTCACATCTTCCTGCGGATAAATATCCAGACCATCCTTCTCCCGGGCCTCAACAAATATTTCATAGTAATGGAAAGCGCTATCAAAATCTTCCTGATAATAGTAGATTTTGGCCACTTCCTGCAAGATGTCGAGGCGCGTTGTATCCTTTCGCCATTCAGCGATCAGCAGTCTTTTGGTTAGATCAATGTTGCCATCTTTCGCATATTGAATAAAAGCTTTCAACAGGGGCGCATAATAATTCTCCGGACTGTATTCGAGCGATTTGTTGATATAAGTGACGGCCTCGTCGGCAAAACCATTTTGGACGAGCGCGTTGCTCAGGTGCAAATAGTTATAGCTTCTGGCGATGGAGTCATCAGCAGCAATATCAAGTTGAATGCCTTTCAATGCATACTCCAGGTATTTACCTGTATTGGGGATGACGCGGGCATAAATGTCGGCCAACATTTGGACCACTGCAGCAGAATTGGGATTGTACTCCAGGGCTTTCTCCAGATGCGGAACCGCCAATGGATATTCGCCGATTTGTATGTAGTAAAGTGCTTTAGCGATCAGGCTTTCCGCCAATTTCGAATCGTAAAGCAACGCTTTGTCTGCAAACTTGTTGATTTGTTCGGTATAATGTTTTTCTTTCTGATAAGCATCGAGAAAATAGTATGATATGGCCACATTGGCATAAGCCAGGGCAAACTGCTCATCGTTTTCTATGGCCTTTTCAAACAGGGGAATCGCCTTTTCCAGGCCTTCCCTTGTTCTGGTGTAATACGGATCGAGTGCCTGAAGATAATAATCGTAGGCCACCAGGTTTTCGGTGGGTATTTTCTCGATCTGATTCATTTCGGCCGGCGTAACGATAGCTTCGATTGCATCGGCAATTTTTCGGGCCACTTCGTTTTGAAGCGCAAAAACATCACCCACTTCGCGGTTGTATTGCTCGCCCCAAATGGGCTGGTCGGTGGCAGCTTCAATCAACTGAATATTGAGTAAAACCTGGTCACCCACGCGTTGGCCGCTGCCCTCCACCAAATAATTCACCTGGAGCTCTTCGGCGATTTCGGGAATGCTCCTGTTCGTCTCCCGGTATTTTTCCACCGAAGTTCTGCTGATCACACGCAAATCACCAATTTTTTGCAAGTTGTTCAGCGTCGATTCCATCAATCCGTTTACAAAATAGAGGTTCAGCGTGTCGCTGCTTTCATTTTTGAAGGGCAAGACGGCAATTGATTTTTCCAGTTGATTTTTAACCCGAACGGAACTTTCTTTTCGGAGAAGCACAACAGTACCAATCAGTACGATCAGCACGACGATTGTTAAAATGTGCCATTTATACCGATTGAGCAAGCTCGTTTGATCCACCTTATTTTCATCGGCCGGGCTTCTTTTTCCCAGTTCGCCGGGCGAAAAGCCGTACTGTTCGCGGAAGCATTTGATAAAATATGACGTATTTCCAAAGCCAACCTGGTACGACACCTCCGAAACCGTGAGCGTATTCTGTTTAAGCAGCTCCATACTCCTGACAAGCCGAACCTGCCGGATAAACTGGCTTGCAGAAAGCTGGGTATCCTTTTTTATTTTCCGCAGCAAATTGGAGCGACTCATATTCATCGCTTCCGCCAGTTCAGAAACGCCGAATTGCTCTTCTGAAATATGTTCCAGAATCATGGCTTCTGCCTTCTCAATGAAATCTGTTCTGCTAATGGATGGGTTCAAACTGCATTCTTTTTGATCAAACGAAAGTAGAGAATTTTGTGCACATGCCCATCAAAAAGTAATTCGACGAGGACCTGAAAACAGCCTTTTGCGTCATAGTTTATATCGTTGCGTCATAGTTTTTATGCTTTACCCATAGGTGATACACTTGGCTGCATGGCTTTTATGACTTGCGTTTGCGAATGTTTCATCTTTGTAACACAGATTTTCAAAGTCAAATTTCTAAAATTCAACATCATGAAAAAAGTATCTAAAAATTTCAATTCAAAAAAGATGAAAACACAAAAATCCAATGCTGTCAAAATGCTAATAAGCTTTTCGTTCGTTCTCCTTTTACTATTCAATGCCTGTGGCAGGTCGGGCGATGCCCCTAACAAACACGCAGCAGATGAACCAAAGGCAGCATCGAAAGTTGAGAAACCTAAAATGGACCTTCAAGCGGCCATCTTGTCGGACAATCTCGAAATCGTGAAACAACACCTGGAAGCCGGAACTGATATCAATGTACAAGAGCAGATGAGTGGCTCAACCCCCTTAATTACTGCGGTAACCTTTGGAAAAACAGCTATTGCCAAAGCCTTAATCGATGCCCATGCCGATTTAAGCATTAAGAATAACGAAGGAGCGACTGCCTTACATGTTGCCGCATTCTTTTGCCGGATTGAAATGGTGCAGATGCTGATTGACGCCAAGGCAGATAAAACCGTGAAAAATAATTTTGGCGCCACTCCCCGGGAAACCGTGATGACTCCATTCGCGGAAATGAAGCCCATTTATGGCATGATTCAGCAGCAGTTGGAACCACTTGGTTTGAAATTGGACATGAACGAAGTCGAGAAAAACCGCCCGGTCATTGCCATGATGCTGCAATAATCAACTCAAATGGAAACCACGATGACTACAGAAAGAAGATACGACATTGATTGGCTGCGGGTGCTGGCGATCGGGCTTTTGCTCATCTATCACATAGCCATTGTATTTCAGCCGTGGGCCATGTTCATCGGCTTCATCAAAAACGACGAGACCATGGAAGGCCTGTGGAAACCGATGACCATGCTGAATGTGTGGCGGATTCCATTCTTGTTCTACGTGTCGGGCATGGGCTTATACTTTGCCATGCGGAAACGAAATTTCCGACAGTTGATTACAGAACGAACCAAACGAATTTTGCTCCCCCTGCTTTTTGGAATTGTGGCGATTGCCCCACTGCACTTTCTGATTTTTCAGAAATACTATCAGCTGCCGCTGGGCTATTATCCGCACGCCGGGCATTTGTGGTTCCTCGGGAACATTTTTGTCTACGTACTGCTGCTCGCTCCGCTTTTGCTTTTTCTGAAGAAAAGGGAAGACGGAAAATTCAAAAAGGGACTTTCCAGCTTGATGACCCATCCGCTGGGTCCCTTATCCATATCCGTTTTCTTTGTTGCCGAAGCCATCATGGTCAAACCCCAGCTGTTTACCTTATATGCCCAAACTTTGCATGGGTTCTTCCTGGGATTGCTGGCTTTCTTTTTTGGATTTCTGTTTGTTTACAGCGGAAAACCGTTCTGGCAAACTGTCTCGAAATGGAAATGGCTGTACGTTGGTCTGGCAACTGTTTTGTACACCATTCGGTTACTGGTATTTGAAACGAATTCACCGGGCTACCTGATGGCCATCGAATCAAACTGCTGGATATTCGGAGTTTTTGGTTTTGGTTACCAGTATCTGAACAAGCCTGGAAAAACCTTGAGCTACTTAAGTCAGGCAGCTTATCCGGTTTATATCGTTCATATGTTCGCCCTCTATGCAGGTGCCCTGGTGATCCTACCGCTGGACATGCCAGCTTTTATGAAATTCATCCTCATCACAACTTTTACGTTTGTGTTATGTTTTCTCATTTATGAATTTATGATCCGAAGGATCGGTTTTATGCGTCCGCTATTTGGGCTCAAGTGGGATCGCAAGAAAATAATACCGCAAAAAATTCGACTGAAGCTGGGCTTATAAACCCCATTGTTGGTAAATTACAAGTTATTAGCAACTCATTTAAACTAAAGCAACTTAATAACCGCGTCATGACCAAAAGACAAACGAAACGAATAATTAGAATCGCATTGGCTGCCGGAACCATCATCTCCATGTTTTTTGTCCCGTGGACCATACTAAGAGCCATGTTAACGCCACTGCCAGCTACCGTGCAGCAGCAACTGGATCAAGCTATTGAATATGGATTTGACGGGATGATTGTGTACGTTGACCAGGGCGGAGCAGCGCCGGAGTTCTACGCTGCTGGATGGAAAAACAGGGAGAATAAGATTCCTGCAGATCCGCACGCCCTGTTCAAGATCGCCAGCATTGGCAAGTTATATGATGCTGTGGCCATCACCAAACTGGTACACGATGGTCGTCTGTCCTTGGATAAAACGCTGGCCGATTACTTTCCGGACTTAAAGGGGCGAATTGAGCATGCGGACAAAATTACCTTGAGCATGATGGTGCAGCACCGGAGTGGGATTCCAAATCTGACCAATACGCCGGACTTTTGGATCAACCCGCCTCAAAACAGCCAGGAAGCGCTTGAACGCGTACTTGATTTGCCCGCAAACTTTGAACCCGGCCAAGACTATGAATACTCCAACACCAATTATTTGCTGATCTCCCTGCTTATTGAAAAAGTAACGGGTGCCGGAAAATTCGAATTCATCAAAGAAGAAATCCTGAATCCTCTCGGACTAAAAAATACGTTCGGATCGATTCACGACGTGAATATGGATGAGGTCATGAGCGGCTATTATGTTGGCGTGGAAGAAGACATCAAAACAACGGATTATGGCTCCATGCTGGCTACAGCCGAAGATGTGGGAATATTTTTGCGTGCACTCAATGATGGCTCCCTGTTTGAAGAAGGCGAGCAGGAAATTTATTCCTCCATCTACACATTCAACCACACCGGCTTAATTCCCGGTTACCAAAGCATTGCCAAATACCACAAAGACTTGGATCTGGTGGTGATCCAGTTTGTAAACACAACTAATTTTGACGGATACGACTGGAGTTTGGCGGAAATCGCCTATAAGCGGATTGTGAAAATCATTGGCAAGCGAAAAGCAAACAAGCTTGAACCGAACTAAAATATTGCAGATGCTTCTAAAACAACTTGTATTTTAATACAACCATCTTAAAACCCATGCAAATGAACCGAAGAGAAAAAAAACAGGGAATCGTTGCTGGAATTTCACTGATTTTCATGGCTATTGCAGCAGGATTCGCCTATGGATATGCCCACAGCAATTTAGTGGCCGGCTCCCCGGAAATCACCCTGCAAAACCTGATTGCAAATAAATCACTATTCCTGGCTGAGTTGGCCGGATGGAGTATCATTTTTATAACCGACCTGGTAGTTGCCATCGCGCTGTACTTGTTTTTTCGCAGTACATCAAAGCAAACAGCTGCCTTAACTGCTTTTATAAGAATCATTTACACCCTGCTTTTAGGAATTGCCATTTATCAGTTATATCGAATTGTTCCTGTTCTGTCTTCCTTGAATCCTGACGCTTTTGAGATTTCAACTCATTTGCACATGTTTGAAAAGCTATGGTCGCTTGGCCTGGTTGTGTTTGGACTACATTTGATTGGTCTGGGCTACTTATCGGTTCAGTCCACATCCGTTCCCAAACTGTTGGGCTATTTACTGTACTTCGGCGGCACTTGCTATACGGTATTGCACGGAGCTCGGCATTTGAGTTTATTCGACGAACAGCTGCTGGTCTCCGTTGAAAAATTTCTTGCGCTACCCATGGCACTTGCAGAAATTTTGCTGGCTTTCTGGCTCATTTACTTTGGATCCCGAAATTCCAACTCCAAAACCCGTACTTGAAAAATGAAAAAAGCAATTAAAATTATTCTGCTCACCCCAATTATACTTCTGGTTTTCATTTTGCTTGTGTTATCTGTAAAATACTCGCCTGTATATGTTTACCGCTTAATCACGCAAAATGTGGCCGATGTTTATGATTATCAATTGTATGAAAACAGAACGATAGAAGGTGCTGAAAATGCCTTTCAGTTTGCTGAAAGCCAAAACAAGGAATATGTTGAAGCTTTGTTCAGCGAAAGGGTGGCACAATCGGGATTTAAAACGTTTGACGAATGGGCAGAAAAATCGCAAACAACCGCGCTGATTTTCATTCGAAAAGACACGGTCTTGTATGAAGCCTATTTCAACGGATTCTCCAGGGATTCCTATTTTCATTCGCAGTCTATGGCCAAATCGTTTATCTCATTTTTAATTGGTGCCGCCATTGACGATGGGTTGATTTCCGGCATCAATGACCCGATGACAAAGTATGTTCCGGAACTGCTAACCAGGGATCCCAACTTCAGTAAGATCACCATTCAGCATTTGCTGGAAATGCGCTCAGGGCTTGCGTACAATACGAGCTACCTTCCGGGAACCTACATTCATGCACCGTGGCACGATGAGGCTGTTGGATACTACCATCCCAACGTTCGGAAACTGCTCCTGCAAAAAGTACACATTGCCCGCGAACCGGGAGAAACATTTCAATACAACAATTACAACACAAGCTACCTGGGATTAATTATTGAGAGGGCTGCTGAAAAAACGGTATCTAAATATCTGGAGGAAAAACTATGGTCGAAAACCATGGCGTACGATGCCTTGTTTTCCATCGACAGTAAAAAATCTGGCTTCGAATACATGCCCAGCCGCTTAATCGCCAGAGCGATTGATTACGCCCGATTTGGTCGCCTTTTCCTGAACGAGGGCAACTGGAATGGAAATCAAATCATCTCCAAAAACTGGGTCCTGGAATCGACGCGCGAAGACAAAAGCATCGCCCGCGACAGTTATCCCGATTGGTTTGGAGAGGATTGCAAACACGTGTATTACAAGTACCAGTGGTGGGGCCATGCCAACTGCGACTCCACCTTTCAGTTTGCCGCTTCAGGGAATCTGGGACAAAACATTTATGTCATTCCCGACAAGGAAATCGTCATCGTTCATTGTGGAAACTCTTTGGAGCATTACGGCGACTTTGATTTGTGGACTATTGCTGAACAATTGCCATAAGCATGGAACCAGATCCGCTGATGATTATTTGGAGGAGGCCGATTGAAACCATCTTTCAATCGAATCGATGCATATGTTACAAAAAGTACAATCAAATGACATCAGGGACTATTTATTTTCAAATTGTAAACTGAATTGATGTCGATAGTCGCACCGCTTCAAGTGTTTGATCCTGGTTTTGCTCAACGTTCGCTTAGACCAACGAAAAAAGCACCTCATTTTCATGAAGTGCTTTTTATTGAGCGGGAGACGGGATTCGAACCCGCGACCCCGACCTTGGCAAGGTCGTGCTCTACCAACTGAGCTACTCTCGCTTGTTTTTTTTCCTTGTTACCGCGACTCCGATCCGTCAGTTGCCGGATCGCGCTCACTACCAACTGAGCTACTCTCGCCATAAAACTGTAAATGGTACCCGGGGCGGGACTTGAACCCGCACGATCATAATGATCATTGGATTTTAAGTCCAACGTGTCTACCATTCCACCACCCGGGCATCCTTAAAATGGAGCGGGAGACGGGATTCGAACCCGCGACCCCGACCTTGGCAAGGTCGTGCTCTACCAACTGAGCTACTCTCGCATGTTTTATTCTGGTTTCCCTTGTCACCGCGACCCCGATCCGTCAATTGCCGGATGATGCTCTTCCAAATGAGCCTGGCTCGCAAGTGTTTTTTTAAAGAACGTGCTGCTTTCGGCTTCCGAAAACAGCGATGCAAATATATCGCTAATTTTTCTTTCTCCAAAAAGAATATTTAAAAAAACCGGAGAAATTAAGGCTTTGGGCCGCATTCCTATTTCAGACCCGAAAGCTTCTTGATTCCGTGCAATTTGTTTAGTGCTTCCAGCGGTGTCAGATTGTCGATGTTCAGGTTCTTAATTTCATCGCGAATCTGCTTTAATACCGGGTCGTCGAGCTGGAAGAAGCTGAGCTGAAAGCCCTCGCGCTGTTCGGCCATCCCTTCCAGAGGCTTGGCCAGGCTGTCTTTCCGGTTGGCCGACTCCAGTTGTCCCAGTATTTCGTTGGCCCGGTTAACCACCGAAGGCGGCATGCCGGCCATTTTAGCCACATGAATCCCGAAGCTGTGATTGCTTCCGCCGCGCACGAGTTTACGCAGGAAAATGACCTTATTACCTACTTCCTTGATGGTCACATTGTAGTTCTTCACCCGTCCAAATGACTTTTCCATCTCATTCAGCTCGTGGTAGTGCGTGGCAAACAAGGTTTTCGCCTTGGCTTTCGGATGCTCGTGAATGTATTCCACAATCGACCAGGCGATGGAAATCCCATCATAGGTGGACGTTCCACGCCCCAGCTCGTCCAGCAAAATCAGGCTGCGATCCGACAGGTTATTCAAAATGCTGGCGGCCTCGTTCATTTCAACCATAAAGGTGGACTCGCCCAGCGAAATATTGTCCGACGCTCCCACCCGCGTAAAGATCTTATCGACATAGCCAATTTTGGCGGCTTTGGCAGGAACAAAAGATCCGATCTGGGCCATCAAGACAATCAGTGCGGTTTGTCGCAGCAAGGCTGATTTACCCGCCATGTTGGGCCCGGTAATGATGATCACCTGCTGATCGTCCTGATCCAGCAGCACATCGTTGCTGATGTAACTTTCGCCGATGGGCAACTGCTGTTCAATGACCGGATGCCGGCCGTCCTTAATTTCGATCTTCACCGAATCGTTGATCTCGGGCCGGTTGTATTGGCATTCGACCGCCGAAGTAGCGAACGACAGCAGGCAGTCGAGTCGTGCAATCACCGCCGCATTCAGCTGGATAGCCTGAATGTACTCCGATAAAGCCACCACCAGCTCGTTAAACAAGCGGGCTTCGAGCGCCAAAATTTTTTCCTCGGCGCCCAAAATCTTGCTTTCGTATTCTTTCAGTTCCTCGGTAATGTAGCGCTCGGCGTTTACCAGGGTTTGCTTCCTGATCCACTCTTCAGGAACCTTATCTTTATGCGAATTTCGAACTTCGATGTAATAGCCAAACACATTATTAAAGGCGATTTTCAGGGAAGTGATCCCGGTGCGTTTCGATTCGCGCTCCTGCATTTGCGCCAGGTAATCTTTGCCCGAGTATGCCAGCTTGCGCAATTCATCCAACTCGTCCGAAACGCCAGGCTGAATCACGTTGCCCCGGTGAACCTGCACTGGCGGATCGTTTGTAATTTCACGCTCCATGCGTTCGCGAATGGATTTGCAGGGATTCAGCTGTTCGGCCATGCGGTTAAGTACCGGCTGGTCAACACTGGCCGCATATTCCTTGATCGGCTCAATGGCACGCAAAGCACTGCGCAACTGCACCACTTCGCGCGGGTTGATGCGCCCAACTGCCACTTTGGAAATAATCCGCTCCAAATCACCGATCTGCCGGATATGATCGGAAAGCTCGTCTTTCTGGCTTTGATGTTGGGTGAAGTATTCCACCACCGAAAGCCGGTCGTTGATGGCCGAAATCTCTTTCAGCGGCAGCGCGATCCAGCGTTTCAACATGCGTGAGCCCATGGGTGAAATGGTCTTGTCCAACACCTGAGCCAGGGTCATGGCCCCTTCGTTGATCACCCCAAAAAGCTCCAGGTTCCGAATGGTAAAGCGGTCGAGCCAAACGTACTTGTCTTCTTCAATCCGCGAAAGCGATGAGATATGTTGTACCTGGTGATGCTGGGTCAGGTCAAGGTAGTGCAAAATGGCACCTGCCGCCATCACCCCATAATTCAAATCCTGAACTCCGAATCCTTTCAACGATTTGGTTTCGAAGTGGCGCAACAAGCGGTCCATGGCCGCGTCCTCAGTATAAACCCAGTCATCGAGTGTGTAGGTGTAAAATTTCCCGCCAAAAAGCGCGATAAAATCATTGCCTTTGCCCCGTTGAAACAAGACTTCTTTCGGTTTGAAAGAATTCAAGAGCTTGTCTATGTACTCAAAACTGCCTTCAGCCGTCAGAAATTCGCCGGTTGAAATATCGAGGAACGCCACGCCGGCCATCTTCTTGTCGAAATGCACGGAAGCCAGGAAGTTGTTTTCCCGGTGCTCCAGAATATTGTCGTTGATGGAAAGCCCGGGCGTGATCAGCTCGGTGATTCCGCGTTTGACGATTTTCTTCGTCATTTTGGGATCTTCCAGCTGCTCGCAAATGGCTACCCGTTGCCCGGCCCGAACCAGCTTGGGCAGGTAAGTATCCAGGGCATGATGGGGAAATCCGGCCAACTCCACATAACTGGCGGCACCATTGGCCCGCCGGGTCAGAGTTATCCCAAGGATTTCAGCCGCTTTAATGGCATCTTCGCCAAAGGTTTCGTAAAAGTCGCCTACACGAAAGAGCAACACCGCATCCGGATGTTTGTCCTTGATGGCGTAATACTGCTTCATCAAAGGCGTCTCAACATATTTTTTTGATTGTGACAAATCGATTGGATTTAATTTTCAACGATCAACAAAGATATAAGATGTGCTTACAAGAAAGCAAAAGCGCCCGCCATTGTTCATCGAAACTTTTCAACAAATTGTGATCCGCCAGATTGGAATTAAAGCTGCCTGCGTCGTAACGACGGGAAACTATGCAGCAAGGCCCGGCACAGCAGCATAATTGTAAGCAGATAGAATCCCAGTGGAAAGGCTTGCGGGATGAAAAAATTGAACAGAAAAAACAAGACCAGCCAAACCGCCAAAGCTCTCCAATACCAGAGCAGTGCGGGACGCCATTTTTTCACCATCCACAAAAACATAAAAGGCAGGTTGGCAGGAACCGCCCACCACAAATTGTAATTGGCTTGCATGGCCGGATGTTCGGAAACGGTGACAAACCATAGCAAAACCAAGCCAATCAATCCGGTTAGGAACAGCAAAGCATAATCGAGCCAATCGCTCTCCTGCCTGCTTTGAAACTGGCGGTAACTCACAAGCACCACCCCCAACAGTAAAACAAAGAGCACCATGCCCGGTGACAGTGGATTCCATCCGGCGGCTTCTTTTTCCGGCTTGTACAGCGAGCGGGTTTCTTTCACCAAAGGGCGACTCACATCGCCTTTCTGAATTTGGGCAGTAGCAAAATGTTTCAGAATAAAATCGGGCAAAAACATTTCTTCCCAGGCTGTTGCGGTTTTATCTGCCGGGCTGCCCAAAGTGAGGTGAATGCCAAAATTAATCCAGGGCAGCACTTTTTGATATTCGTCCACATGCTTTCGGAAAGTCCATCCGAGTCCGGCTCCTTCCGGAAAAACAAGCCTTCCCTCCAAGTGCTTCTCAACCACATCGCGCACGCGGGTGGCACAATTATCAAAGAAAAAATTGTATCGGTATTCGCGGTTTTCCGGCTTGGCATTCCAAATCAAAAAGTCGAGCAGCTGCTGTTTTTCGGTCGGCTTCAGGTTTAGAACCTGCTCATCAATGCTCCGGCCACTTCGCTTGTAAGCATTCAGGAAATCGTCAAACCGTTCGTTGGCGAGCAGGTAATCGGTTTTTCCCTTGGCGAAGCGGTACACAAAATTTGGCGCGTTAAAGCTGAATACTCCGTAATTAAAAACGACATCCAGCGATTGCTGCCGATCCCTGACGCGGATGGCCGTGTGCCCGTACAAAGCGTGCACCTGCTTACTGGGGCCACAGGTTAATACGCTGATCTCGGCAGATTCACTCAAATGAACAGCACTCCCTTGAAACGAGAAAGCCAGGAGAAAAATGAGGAAAAACAGAAGTACAATCTTTTTCACGACTTTTTTTATTCAAAAAAAACAAAAAAGCAGCTCTAAACCTGCTTTATATCGAAAATCTTTTCCCGATCGCATTTCTTCAGCTTCTTATTTAGATTGATTTAAAATAGCATTTGCATTTAATTTTAGATATTTTTGTCTGAAATTATAAAAATACGAAGCATATGGGATGTAGTGGATGTAGTATGAATACGACTGGTGACCGCCCCGAAATGCTAGGCACCTACGATTGGCTCAATGACTTACCAGATACAACACATTTATCAGATATTGTTGAAGTTCGTTTTAAAGGAACGCGCAAAGAATTTTTCAGAAATGAAGAAGGACTTCCGCTCAAAGTAGGTGACCTGGTGGTTGTGGCCACCACGCCCGGGCACGATGTTGGAACAGTGACCCTGACCGGCACGCTGGCTGAAAAACAATTTGCAAGAAAAATCAGAAAGCCCGATCGCTATCAATGGAATAAAATTTACCGAAAGGCCACCACGGCTGACAAGGAAAAGTCGGAGATCGCCCGCAAACGCGAATATCCGGTGATGGTGCGGGCACGCCAACTGGCCAACGAACTGAATCTGGACATGAAAATTGGCGATGTTGAATTCCGGGGTGATAACTCCAAAGCCATTTTCTATTATTTAGCCGAAGGGCGGGTCGATTTCAGGGAATTGATCCGAATGTATGCCCGCGAATTCAGAATCAAAGTTGAAATGAAGCAAATCGGGGCACGGCAGGAGGCTGGCCGAATTGGAGGCATTGGATCGTGTGGTCGTGAGCTGTGCTGCTCAACCTGGCGGACTGACTTCGACAGCGTGACATCGGATGCGGCGCACCAACAAGGTTTGTCGCCCAACGCGGAAAAGATGGCCGGCAAATGTGGCAAGCTGAAGTGCTGCCTGATGTACGAACTGGATACTTACCTGGAAGCCCAGGAAGATTTTCCGAATGAACTGCTGGCACTGGAAACCGAAAAAGGTTTGGCCCGTCATTTCAAAACCGAAATTCTCAATAAAAAAATCTGGTACACCCTGGAAGAAGCCTACGGAACAAAGCCCCTGGTGCTGGACCTGGAAGATGTGAAAAAGATTATCCAGCTGAACAAACGCGGGAAAAGACCACCGATCGAGCAGTACCTGACGCCTGAAGTGAAAGTTGAAAATAAGATGAGTGTCGGCTCAGTAAACGAAGACTTTCTTGAAAAACAAACCACGAAAAAAAGAAGAAAAAAGAAGTTCAAGAAACGCCCGGCGCAGAACAAAGCCAAGCTGAATACCAAGTCATAACAGAGAGCCTCGAGGTTAAAAAACCTTGAGGCTTTTTTTATCTTCGCCGGAAAAATTTTAAAGGTCGTGGTTTCAATTGCCGGAAAAAGTACCTGAGGGATTGGTAGCTGGCAAGGTAAAATAAAAGCTGCTGCCTTTGCCGGGTTCGCTCACAACCCAGATGTCACCTCCATGACGCGAAACAAACTCTTTAACTAGAATGAGACCCAAGCCTGAACCTTCTTCATTGGCCGTTCCCCGCAAGGTATGGTTGGAGTCGATCTCAAAAAGCTTTTCCTTCACTTCAGGAGACATGCCAACGCCATTGTCTGAAACGTTTATCTGTACAAACTCCCCACTAGCTTCAGCCTGAACCTGAACACGTCCACCCGTATTGGTGAATTTCAATGCGTTGCTGATCAGATTTCGCAGAATAACATCCAACATCTGCATGTCGGCGCCAACCGACAAGCCCTTTGGCACCTGAACCTCAAATTCAATCTTCTTGGTTTCGGCAGAGCCATTCATCAACGCAATGACATCGGCAATCGCTCCATGCAACTCAATGTTTTCGGGATTAAATTCAATGACTCCTCGCTGCGAGCGCGACCATTTCAGCAAGTTGTCGAGCAATTGATAAACACTTTGAGATGAGGTGTTGATCATATCAACGATCTCAAGCCTCGCTTCCTCGTCCAGTTCCTCGTAATTTGCCTTCAACATTTCGGCAAGCCCTAAAATGGCGGAAAACGGATTTTTAATGTCGTGAGCAATAATCGAAAAGAATTTATCCTTGGTTGCATTCAGATTCTGTAGCTCTTTGTTCATTTGCACCAGCGAATCCTTTTGACCAGTCAACTCCCTTTGTTGCTCCCTGATTTGGGCCTGTCTCTCTTCCAAAACCGCATTCGTTTGATTTAAAGACTTCGCCTGTTCCCTTAGCCGGGCATTCATTTGTTGTAATTCAGCCGTTTTCTCGGAAACTAATTTTTCGAGCAGGAGTTGCAGCCTTTTAAAACGACGAACTCGCAAAAAATAAAGGTAGGTGAACAAAAAAATGATCAACATAGCTACGGCCAGACGGAACAACCATGTTCCCCACCAAGGAGGCGTAATAATTACTTTCAACATGACGCCCTGCTCATTCCAAACCCCATCACTATTTGCTGCTTTAAGCCGAAAAACGTACTCGCCGGGATCAAGATTGGTATAATTGGCAGCTCGCCGGGTGCCCGCCTCAACCCATCCCTTATCAACGCCCTCCATCACGTAGGCAAAACTATTTTTTGCTGGTGTAGTATAATCCAAAGCAGCAAACTCCAGGGTGAAATAGTTCTCTTTATAGCTAAGCACCAACTCATCTGTTTCACTGATGTCGCTCGACAAAATTACTTTGCCGTTAATCTGTTCATCAATGCCAACGGGTTCGTTGTAGATTCTCAGCCTGGTTATCACAACTGGTGGCACATGCTGGTTTCTGTGTCGAATTTGTTCCGGATAGAAAGAATTAAAGCCCGTAGCGCCGCCAAAAAACATCTCCCCCCAACTGGTTTTAATGGCTTTGCCCTTCAGGTTATTGCTTTGTAAACCATCCGCTTTTGTAAATACGTCAACAGCTTCTGTTTCAGGATTAAACCGGGCCAATCCCTTGCTGGTTGCCAGCCACAAATTATTCAGACTGTCAACCAAGATAGCGCCTACCGAGTTCCCCGGAAGTCCATTTTCTGTTGAATAATTGGTAAAACGACCAGTTGTCAAATCCAATTTATCGATTCCGGATCCGGCTGTTCCAAACCATAAATTCCCTTTATTATCTTCTTGCACACAGACAATGTCATTGCTGCTAAGACTGTTTTCCGTTTCAGAAAACGACAGGTTTTTAAACTTTAAGCGGGGCGGCTTCTCTGAAAAGTCTTGTTCCTTCAGATCAAGAATGCTTACACCCCGATTTCCGACGATGTATAGCTTCTGCCGGCTGTCTTCAAATATTTGAAGCGGAGAATTATTCGCCAGACTTGACGGGTCACCTTCGTCCCTGCTGTAATGATAAAACCGGTTCATCTTCCTGTCGAACAATTCGATCCCGCTATCCAGCGTGGCGAGCCAGAGGTTTCGCTGGCTGTCTTCAAAAACATACCAGATATTTCGGTTCGAAATCGCGTACGGATCATCGGGATCAGGAAGAAAAGCACTGAACTTTCCATCTTCGAAGCGGGCCAGGCCACCATGAAATGTTCCCATCCAAACCACGCCTTCATGATCTTCAAAGACAGAAATAATGCTGTTGCTGCTCAATGATTCCGGATCGTCAGGGTCATGCTTGTACCACGAAAACTTGCCGGTTTCATAGTTCAGCTTATTCAGCCCGCCACCATCTGTTCCGATCCAGATATCGCCGGTTTTACTTTCCGAAAAACAAAGGACATTATTAAAACTCAATCGGTCGGGAAGAACAGGGCTGCTGTAATAACGCTTAAACTTTTGCTTGCCGGGGCTGTGTTTGTCAATCCCGGTGATGGTTCCCACCCACATGGTACCCGCCTGACCACGGTAAATCGCATTGATTTTATTGGTGTTGAGCGAATATGAATCCAACTCCTGAGACTGACAATAACTGAATGTTCTTGTTTTCTTACGAAAAATACTGACTCCTTCCGCGTTTCGATCGCCAACCCAAATATCGCCATTGGCATCTTCTTCAATCGCGAACAACACATCGCCCCTAGGGCCTGTCTCCGGCTTGCCAGGCTTGTGCAAAGTATACTGACCCGTGGCGCGATTCCATTCCATCAGTCCATTTCGCTCTATGCTGATAAAAAAAACACCATCACTACTTTCAAGCATGTTTTTCCGATTGTTGCTAAAGCGATCAGCTTCAGGATGGTCCATTGGGTGAGCTATAAACTGACCTTGCTGCTGGTCAAAGCGAAAGAGATTTTTACTGTTGCTTGCGGCCCATATTACGCCAAACTGATCTTCAACAAACGAAAAAATCTTACTCTTATTTATTTCCGAAACGTCATCCTCGGTCACACGAAAACGCTTAGCGCCCAAAACACGACTGGCTTGAGATTCATTGGTTGAAATATCGACACCATACGCTCCATGCTCAGAGCTAATCCACAGAAAATCACTACGGTCAATAAAACTGGTAATCAAATAGGTGTCTTTAATAACCTCTCCGTCAACAGCAATATTTTTCCTTATAAAACTATCCTTTTCGCGATTGAAACGGCACAAACCGCTGGCAGTCGTAATCCAAATATTGCCACGCGAGTCCTCATTAAGCGAGGTAATCCAGGTTCCAGGAATTGAAGTGCTGTCGTTCGGATCGAAAGCGTACGTTATAAATGAAATACCATCGAAGCGGTTGAGTCCATTCCCCGTTCCAAACCACATGAAGCCTCTGCTATCCTGCAAAATTGAAGTAACATAGCTATTTGACAGACCATCGTCAGTTGAGTAATGGTCAAATTCAATGCTATTCGACTGACCAAACGAAAGCATGGTCACCAAAATCATTAAAGCACAAAAAAACAGCATTCTACTCACCTCATCTCCCCCTTGCTTTTTTGTATTCAAATCCGTCAAAAACGATCCAATGAGTTCTTTTCGTAAATTATTTTTCACAGGACATTCAAAAACACCGGCACAAGATAATCAAACATTACAAAATACAAAACCACTCAAGAACAATGATTTGCATCCACCGAACTCCGGATTTAAGAAAACTGAACAATAGCGCCTGTTTTGTTTAAAATATGCCAAACAGCATATTATTTTCAAAATTCAAGATTAGCGTGAGGCAATCGGCTTAAAAAACTTTAATGCGATTTATTTCAGCCGGAAGTTGAACATCCCCGGGCACAAAGGCCAGTAAAAATCCACCACCGCCCGACCCCAGCAATTTCACCAGGATGCCGGAGGCCAGCATTTCGTTGTACAATGGGCGAAAATGGGCCGGGATCATTTCTTGCAAGTGCTCGATCTGAAATTTAGAAATAATTGCAAGTTGCCTGAAAAGATCCTGAACTCGACCTTCCAGAAATGCCTGAACCGCCAAGTCATTCGCCGGTAAAAATTCTTTTCGAAAGCTGTTCTCGAAATCTTCATCATCCAGCTTATTCATAAACAGGCGCACGAGTGGTGCCGTTGCACTTTTCACCTCGGTATCGATTAAAAAAACCGCATAGTCCGGCGTTTCCAGCGATGCAGAAGGCAGGTCAATCTGCTGCTTTTCCAATAAAACAGGTCGGTTGATAAAGGAAACCAATGGATCGAAGCCGGAACTCTGTCCATGAAAATAAGACTCCATCAACGAAAAATCCTGCTTCAAAACCGACAACAGATTCTTTTTATCCTTCAGCTCGTTCAAGTCGAGCTGATAATTGCCGTACTGCTCATAAATCGCAGCGCACAAAGCTCCCGAACTACCCACACCATATTGCAGCGGGATATCCGATTCAAAATACATTCCCTTTTCCAAATCACTTTTCATTTCCTCCAGGCGAAGGGGAAAATTCATGTTCGCGTTTATTTGGTGGTGTTGAAAATAGGATACGAAACGATCGAGCTCAAGCCGGCTATCTTTAAAGTTGCCGGGCGTTTCGCCATCCGAAAACTCCAGACCTCCTTTAAACCGGGGGAAAGGAACAGCTAAGGCCTTTGCACCAACCAGCAATCCATATTCCCCAAACAACAATAACTTGGCATTAAATTTTTTCATTCACTCAGCTTCCTTGGCCCGTTTCCGATGCAGTCGTCCAGCCATTGTCCGTCTTCGGTCAAAGGCAACAGTTCATCCTGAATAAACCGATGCACCTGTTGCTTGTCCTGCTCAAAATAGATCAAGTGGATGTTCGGGCCTGCATCAATTGTAAAACCAACAGCTAAACTGGTTTGTTGCCGAAAGGCCCTAATTTTTGCGATGACCGACAGACTGTTTGGATGCAACAAAACAAAGGAAGGATCGGAAGTCATCATGAGCGCATGCAAGCTGAGTGCTTCTTTTTCAATCAATTGAAAGAATCGCACATGATCTCCAATGCGCATGGCCTCAAGCACCTGGCTGAGATGCTTGTTGGCTTGCGAAATTCGAACGTCCTTAAAATCATGATCATTCATGAGCTCGTGTCCCGCCGAGCTGGAAACCTGCTTTTTGGATGAATCGACCAGCAAAACGGCGTCGCGCAACGATTGGTATGCCGGATGAAACTTGTCTGTAAGAGGAATGGCGTTGCAG
Organism: Sunxiuqinia dokdonensis; assembly: GCF_001270965.1. Lineage (GTDB taxonomy): Bacteria > Bacteroidota > Bacteroidia > Bacteroidales > Prolixibacteraceae > Sunxiuqinia > Sunxiuqinia dokdonensis. Next base: position 122,756 of record NZ_LGIA01000161.1, read on the forward strand.
TCGGTCGAATTGGGAACATCGTCCAGCCGCCCCCACAGAGCAAACGATGGAAACACTGATCGGCAGGCACTTCCGCTACCCAGGCGCGCCCAGCGCGAAGCTTTTTGGAAAAATTGCTGGGGTGTAAATGTCTTCTTGGTCACCTGCTGTTTCAAATCAACCAGACAAAGTGCCAGCGCTCCAAAGGCCGATGCTGACGAAGCGATTCCGGTGGAATGCGGAAAGGTATTTTCGCTCTCAATATAGAAAGCATAATTATTCAGCCATTCATGTTCAAGCGACATGGCCGCCAGGTATTTTTCCACCCGCCCGGTAAAGGCCGAAGGCTTTCCTTCAAACAAAAATTCCACCTTGCGACAACTGGCAGGTTCAATGCGAATGCGCGTTTTGGTTTGGGCCTTCTTCAAGCTAAAACTTAACGAGGGATTCATGGGCAACTGTCCCGGTTTCTTGCCCCAATATTTCACCAGCGCAATATTTGACGGGCATTCCCACGAAGCTTCATATGATTTTTTATCCATCATAATTCCAGATCAACGATTATTTAACACCAGTGATTTCCAAGGAAAAACAACCTGCAATCCTTTTCCCGCGAAGTACTGCAAAACACGTTCCTTGTCTATGGCTGTGGCCGCCAGGTAAAAATCGCCACCCCACGCCCCCAACGATTTGATTTCGCCATCGAAGTCGCTAAAATAAGCGGACTTAACCGTTGGAAGATCCAACAGCTTTGAAACCAACGTTTCATGAGCCACCATCAACTGCTGAAAATCACTCAATGAATCGGCGCGGCTGAACTGCTCCGAAATGGAATTCATTTCATCCAGCTGTGCGGGGCTCAGGGTTTCTTTCTTCAGAAAGCTACGAACTTCGCTGCGGGTACTTTTTTTGGCACCTGAATAGACAAAATAAAGCGCATCAAGAAACGGATAATCCAAATCCACCGGCTCAGGTTTTTTATTTATCTGGTAGAAAATCGGTCCGTCTGCCGAAGCACAGGCGATATCGAAGCCCGAACCATTAAAAATTTCTTCATTGAGCTTGAATGGATCCACTTTGGCCCAAGCCGCCAGGTTGGCAATCATGGTACTGCTGCTTCCCATTCCCCACTGGTTGTGAAAATCAATTTTGGTGTGAATCTCCAAACCGCCATTGAGCTCAACATGCGGATTCATCTTTAGCGCTGTGGTGAGCGCCTTTTGCAAATTCAGCGCCTTTTCCGAATCCGAACTTGCGACAATTTTTAAATCCGGCAACTTCAAGTCACAGGCAAACCACAAGCCCTCTTTGCCAAAGGCTTTCCAGCGTAAAACCCCCGGGCGGCCTTCAAGAATATCCATTTGCTGGCCATATTGCAGGGGCAACGCAAGCGCTTTAGAGCCACGCAAAACAAAGTACTCGCCGGTGAGCAACAGTTTTCCGTTGGCATAATACGATTGTTTAACTTCAGGCATGTTCACTCAAATATTTTTGTACTTCGGAAAAGGAAACTTCCCGATCTTGAAAGTAAAGCCTGGCCGCCTGTTTTTGTTCATCCGAAAGGCTAAAACTGCATAAAATATTGCTTAAATGCATTTTCATGTGTCCCTGCTGAATGCCGGTTGTTACCAACGCTTTCACTGCCGACCAGTTGGAAGCCAGGCCCGCAACCGCCAAATAGCTCATCAGTTGCCGGGCAGAAGGATGCCCCAGAATTTTCATCGCCACTTTCGCCAGCGGATGCAAGCGTGTGACGCCTCCAAGCACACCAACGGCCAGCGGCATTTCCAGGCTAAACCAAAACTTCCCGTCCAAAATTCCGGCCTCGCTAAGTCCGCTGTAACTGCCATTTCGGGCGGCATACGCGTGAGCACCCGATTCAATGGCCCGAAAATCATTTCCTGTGGCAATCGCCAGCGCGTCAACCCCATTAAAAATACCTTTGTTATGCGTCACCGCCCGCGAAACATCGCGTTGTGAAATTTGCACGGCCTGCACCAGTTTCTCCGCCAATTGCCGGGCTTGCATCGGATCAGTTTCCAGCTCTTCAAGCGAACACTCCACCAAAACCTTAACCCGACTGTTGGGGACATAGTTGGACAAAATGGCCATGATGATTTCCACCTGCTTTTCTTCAGCCTGAAAAGCTTCGTTATTCTGTGCCCAGTTTTTCAAGCTGCGTCCAAATTGTTCCAAACACGAATTGATGAAGTTGGCCCCCATCGCATCGCAGGTTTCAAACGAAACATCGACTTGGAAATAATTCGGTAAAACTTCGGGTAAATATTTTAGTTCGATTGCTGTCATTCCGCCGCCACGCCGTTCCATGTTTTTCGTGAGTGGCGCCACTTCATCCAACAGTTGCTTTTTGATTTGCGGAAACAGGCCAACCAGCTTTTCGGGCGCTCCTTTCCAGCAAAAATGAAGCTGCCCTTTCTTTTCGGTGCCAATGATCTCCGTGTGAAAACCGCCCCGTTTTGCCCAAAAACCGGCAGCCTTGGCCAGTGCAGCAACCACCGAACTTTCTTCGGTCACCAAAGGAAAAGTCATCAACTGCCCATCGACTAAAAAGTTGGGAGCCACAGAAAAAGGCAAATGAAAATTGGACAGGTGATTTTCGCTTAAATCAGCAATAACAGCTTGCAATTCTTTATCGGACAATTCGAAAGACTTGAAAAAGTCCGCCGTCGACCGGTCAAGATTCATGGTTTCAACAAGCCACTGAATTTTTTGTCCGCTATCCAATTTCGAAAATCCGCTGATGAGTTTAGGCGCTGTCATAGTCGGGATTTATTGTCAAAAATTGCTGCGCTAAACGGTAAGCTTTCAGTTGGTTTCCAACATAGGTCTTCAGTTCATGATAGTCGCCCGTAGCATGCTTCAAAACGGAAGAAGCCATGCCATAAATGGCGGGCAACTGGCTTAATGAAACCAAATGGTAGCCATCGAGGTAGTTCTTAATTCCCCCTGAAATAATGAGCTGGCGACACTGCGGCTCTTCCACTTCCTGCAAAAGCAGGTTGACGCTTTTCACCATCTGATGGGCCGTTTGTCCCACGAAAGCAAAAGGCTCATACATCTCCTGAACAGCCGGATTTTCGCGCATCAGTTCGAGCTTGGAGAAATTGGTACCCCCGAATGCCGCAAATTCGATGGCAGCCAGCGGAAGTTTCAGCAAGCGCTTCAAACTTGCGGGCCCCATACCCTGCCCCACTTCTTTTACAATGATCGGAAGATGAATACGCGACATCAGGTGTTCGATCGTTTCGATGGGCGGTTGTTCAATGTGGTCGCCTTCAGGCTGAAACCATTCTTGCAGCGGGTTGACATGGACCACCAGTCCGTCGGCCCGCAGCCCGCCAACCAAATCGATCATCGCCTTTTCATTCCGCTCTTTGAGCAGCTTTTCAACTTGCGCAATTCCCAAATTGGCCCAAAATGGCTGATCCGGGCCAATGGTGTCGCGCATGTCAAAATCGGCCCAATGGGTTTTATCGAATAGAATTTTTCGGCAAGATCCCAAGCCCATTCCAAATCCAAACTCACGACAAGCCCGGGCAATATTTTTGTTGATTTTTTCAGCAACTCCGGTTCCTCCGGTCATACTGGAAACCCAAAATGGTGCTCGAACCATTTTTCCCAAAAATAGAAAAGGCTGGGCTTTCTCCTCAGGATGAGCTGCCAGCATGGGCTCATAAATAAAGCGCCGGTCTTGCTCAAGCATCCCTGTATGCGAATCAAACGCCAGTTGGATATGATCCAGTTTGCGATCTTTTTCCATCTTAATCTTTTAAAATCGAACGCGAGATCACCATACGCAACACTTCCGAAGTTCCTTCACCAATGGAAAGCAGCCGTTGGTCGCGGAAAAAACGTTCAATCGGATAGTCATCATTTCGGAACAAGCCCGCGCCACCAAAAATTTGTAAAGCTTCGCTGGCCACATCGCTGGCCACCTGCGAGCAGTAGAGCTTGGCCATGGCTGCCTGAGTTCCAAACGGCTGACCGTTATCCTTCAACCAGCAGGCGTTGTACAAGGTGTTCCGGGCCGTTTCAATCTTCATGGCCATGTCGGCCAGTTTAAATGATATGACCTGAAAATTGGCAAGAGCTTTTCCAAATTGCTTCCGTTTTTTTGCAAAACTCACAGCCATTTCAAAGGCTCCCTGAGCCAATCCAAGCCCCATGGCTGCAATTGACAAGCGGCCTGAATCAATGGTTTTCAGCATAATTTTAATCCCCTCACCACGTTCTCCAAGCATGTCCTCATTCGGAATGTGACAGTCTTTCAAATACACCATACCATTGTCGGCAGCACGCCACAGGAGTTTATTCTTCATAAACTGGCGGGTGTAGCCCGGTGTATCTTGCGAGACCAGGAACGCGGTAAATTCCTTTCGTCCGTCATCGCGCAATCCGGTTTTCGCCACAAAGCTAATTCCAGCCGACATTTCAGAAGCCCCGTTGGTGATGTATTTTTTGTGGCCATTGACCAACCAGCCATTCGCTTTTTCCTCCGCAACAGTCTCCACGCCTTGGGCATCCGACCCGGCATTCTCCTCAGTCAACCCAAAAGCCCATAAATTCTCAGCCGTACAAAGTGGTGGCAGGTATTTGGCCTTTTGCTCTTCGGTTCCGAATTCCATGATCGGACCAACACCAAGTGAATTGTGCGCTGCCAGGGTTGCCGCCACGGAACTGTCAACACGTGCCAATTCCTCAACCGCAATAATGTACGACAGGTAGTCGCTACCCTGACCTCCGTATTTTTTCGGAGCATGCATTCCAAAGACGTTCAGGCTTTTCAGCGAACGAATCAGCTCCACCGGAAACTGTTCGTTGGCTTCAAAATCGCCAATCACAGGCTTTACGTATTTCTCAGCAAAGTCTCTGACTTTTGCCCGGATCGCATGATGAGTTTCGTTTAAAAATGCGTTCATATCGACTTTCTTTGTTTTTTTACGATTCTAAATCCACTAATAATTGTTTGTCTTGCACCAAATGACCTTGGCTCACATGTATATTTTTCACCACAGCATCCACCGGGCTTTGTATTGTAAATTCCGACTTCATTGACTCAATAACCAATAAGTTTTGCCCTTTCTGAAGCAGGTCGCCAGGCTTCACCAAAACAGCAATGACTTTACCAAAAAGATTGGCAACAACCTGATCCATTTTCAGCTCACCTTGCGCCACTTCGAGCTTGTTTAAACAAACCTGCCCCGGAATATGATTACTTCTTAACCGGTACTTTTTGCCTTTAAGCTGAAGGACGGTCGCATCCTCTTCCCCGGAAATAAAGATAGTAATATCTTTATTATTGAGTTGGAAATCAATTATTGAACCATTAAAATGATAATTTCTTAAATCATAAGTGGTTTCGTTCCAGGTCAGCGCCCATCCAATTTCTTTCCTAACCATTTCAATTTCATGCCACTCGGCACCGCTTTGAATCCTAAAACGGTGCATCATCCGCCAATATCCCAAAGCTTTCCACAGCTTGGTCGATTTCACCGGCCTGTAAAAATGATGCAAAACATAAGCCGTCAATAACTCAGCAGCCGTTGAATCGGCCGATTGGTTTAACGATTGGACAATCGTGGGCAGCTGATCTTCGACCCAACGCGTGTTGATATTGTTTTGTTTGAAATCTTGCTGCTTGACCAGCTCCAGCAGGAACTCCTGGTTGGTGCTTAATCCGTCAATATGTAAACTCGCGAGCGACCCGCACATTTTTTCACGGGCTTCGTCTCTGGTTTCCGCCCAAACAATGAGTTTCCCAACCAACGAATCGTAGTTTGAAGAGAGGGATGTTCCATCGCGCAAAAAACTATCCCACCGGGCATCGTTGGGCACATGCACCTGGCCGACCAATCCCGATGTGGGCCTGAAATCATGCAATGGGTCTTCGGCACAAATCCGCAACTCCATAGCATGTCCTTTTATTTCCAGATCGGATTGCTTCAAGCTCAGCTGCTCGCCGGCAGCCATACGAAGTTGCCATGCCACCAAGTCTTGTCCGGTCACCAACTCGGTCACTGGATGCTCCACCTGCAAGCGGGTATTCATTTCGAGGAAGTAAAAGTTGTCTTCCTCATCCACCAGAAACTCAATCGTTCCGGCACCGCGGTATTTGGTTTCCCGGGCAATTTGAACTGCTGCCTGGTATAATTGTCCCCTGGTTTCTTCGGAAAGTGTCTGAGCCGGCGACTCTTCTATCAGCTTTTGATACCGACGCTGGATACTGCACTCGCGCTCAAACAAATGCACCGCATTCCCTTGTCCATCGCCCAGTAGCTGAACTTCAATGTGTCGGGCGCCTGACAGAAATTTCTCGACAAACAGTTCGCCATTCCCAAAATACTGTTCCGCCTGTCGCTGTGCACGTTTCAAGGCGGCGGGCAAGGCGGCCAGGTCATGCACCACTTCCATTCCTTTGCCACCGCCACCGCACGAAGCTTTGACGAGGACCGGAAACACTAACTGATGGCTCCGCGACAAAATATCGTCAACAAGACCGGTCATTCCCGGAATAACAGGAATGCCAAGTGATTTCACAAAAGCAATCGCCTGCGTTTTTTCGCCCATCAAGCGAATTTGATCTGGCGTAGCGCCAATAAAACCCAGTCCGGCCTGTTCCACCCGATTGGCAAAATCAGCATTCTCCGATAAAAAACCGTAACCCGGATGAATGGCTTCGGCTCCACAGGCCAAAGCAGTTTCAATTATTTTTTCCTGATTCAGATAAGTTTCACTCAATTGGGTACCTTCCAGCAAAACGGCCTGATCAGCCAATTCTACGTGCAACGATCCGGAATCATCAGCAGCATAAACTGCCACCGTTGCAATCCCCAAACCTCTGGCTGTTTTGATTACACGCACGGCAATCTCTCCCCGGTTGGCAATGAGTATTTTATGAAAAAGGCTCATCAGTTTTCCATCACATTTAGTTTCTGCCAATCCGGTTTTCGCTTTTCCAGAAAAGCCCGCAGTCCCTCCTGTCCTTCATCCGAATGAATCAGATCGGCCAATACCGCTGCGGTGTATTCACTATTTTCGATCGTCAGTTCGCCCGAGCCCGATTTTAACAACAACTGTTTGCAAGCGCGCAAAGCATTGGGTGACGAATCTTTCAGTTCATCAATCAGCTTACCAACAACCTGCTCCAGCTTGCCATCTTCGGCCAAAAAATCAACCAGGCCGATCAGGTGCGCATGGGCAGCCCCGAAACGATCGCCGGAATACATCAACTTTTTCAGATTTTGATTGCTGACCCGCCGGCTCAAGAAAGGTGTGATGATGGCTGGAACGATGCCGAGCTTGATCTCGCCAAAAGCAAAGGCTACAGAATGTTCTGCCACAGCAAAATCGCAGGACGCTACAATGCCATTGGCCCCACCCAATACATTCCGGTGCACCGCAGCAATCGTCACTTTCGGAAATTGATAGATTACTTTCATCAACTCGGCCATACGCAAATATTCCTGCCAATTATCAGCCTTGGCTTTATTGATGGCCTGGGCAAACCAGTTGATGTCGGCTCCAGCACAAAAGGATTGCCCTTCGCCTGAAAACACGACGAACCGAACATCATCC